>VXMO01000002.1 GCA_009841045.1 Dehalococcoidia bacterium | reverse complement strand
CCACTACCACCACCGCCACCCCCGCTGGGTCGCTGCGTTACCTGGGTGACAGTGATGGTCACGGTGATAGTTGCGTCCACGCTTGTTGACGGGGAGTAGGAAGGGTTGAAGCTGTCGTGGACGTCCACCTGTACTTCGTAGGTGTTCGTACCTTCCGAGTCGTAGTCAAGGACGGCCAAGGTCTTCAATTGGCCGATCGCGGGGTCAATGTCAAAGAGGTCAGCGTCAGATCCGCCTAGAGAGTACGTAAGGATGTCACCCAGATCAGTGTCGGTTGCCCGAATGGGCGCGCCGATGTTTCTGCCCGCGGCGGTACCCTGGCCGATGGAGCGCTCAGCCGTGGAGTCTGCAAACTCGGGCGTGGTGTTTGTTGCGGGTTGATCGGCGGAGTCACTTATTCGCCCAACCAGCGCCAGCGAGGCTTCTTTGCCGCTGCCCCGATCGTCCTCATAGGTGGCGACGGCGCGCAGGTACTGGTTGACGTCGTCGGCGCCAGCCGTGTAGCTATTCGACGTCGCGCCCGAAATATCGCCCCAGCTGGAGCGGTTGGAAGAGCGCTGCCATTGCCAGTTAGCATTGCCAACGAGGTTGTCATTGTCATCCAATTCGGCCTCGAAACGCGTCCCGTCCCACCCACGCAGGGGATGGATGGTAACGACGCCCTGTTCCTCAACGTCCGTCACGGTAACGGTCACGAAGAGTGAGTCCTGCAAACCATCCTCGTCTTCGGCCGTAATGGTGACACTGTACGAATCCCCATCCTCGTAGCTGGGCGGCTCAGCAAAGTGGAGTCGGCCCTGCTGGGAAATCCAGAAGTCGTTGCTGTTGACCGACCACGTCAGCGTGTCGCGCTCCGGGTCCATGCCCGTATAAGTGGCTATTGCTGAGCTGGAGTTCTCTGCAATCGAGGGAGTCTCATCGCCGGTGACGACTGGCGCCTCATTGACGTCGGTCAGCGTGATGGTCACGTTCTGCCGGTCGTCTATGGCGTCGCTGTCGGGGTCACCCAGCGAGTTCGCCCCGTCCGTGACCTCCACCGTGACTCGAAGGGTGCGTTTGGTCTCGAAGTCCAGTTCCGCGCCGGACGCCACGCGGATCTGCCCGGTGTTCGAGTCAACGGTGAACAGCGCCGCGTCCGTCCCGCTCAATGTGTACGTCAGCGGGTCGTTGTTGAAGTCTGTGGCCGCCACGGGATCGCCAACGGCCATGCCGCCGGCGGCGTCCTCTGCAATCTCCCGCGTACCTCTTTCCGTTGCCGGGAACGCGGGGGCTGAGTTGACGGGCGGGGCTTGCCCGACACGAGGGGAGACCTTGACGGCCGTCTTGCCCGTGTCTTCGCCGTCGTTGTAGCTAGCGGTCGCACGGATGTAGCCACCACTATCGCCGTCATCCGGCGTGAACGTGGCCGATGTTGCCCCGGAGATGTTGATCCACCCCGAGGTGGCGCTGCGCGACCGCGCCCACTGCCAACTTATGTTGGTCGGGATGTCATCATCTTCCAGCGAGGCTGTCACCGGAACCCTCGCCTGGATTGTGGCCGTCTCTGAAGAGAGAGTGACGGTCCCGGGTTCTTCGACATTCACGACGGTGATGGTCACACTCTGCGTGTCATCGATGGTGGTGGACGTTGCGCCAGTGCCGTCCTTGCCGTCATGCACCTCCACCGTGACGCTGTAGCTGGATTTGGTCTCGAAGTCCAGCGCGTCCTTCACCCGAATCTGGCCCGTGCTAGTGACGATGGTGAATGCGGCGGCGTCCGCGCCGGTCAGCGTGTACGTCAGCCGGTCGCGCTCCGGGTCTTCCGCCGCCACCGGCGCGCCGATGTTCTGGCCGCTTCTTGTGTTTTCGTCAACGCTGCGCTGCCCTGTCTCCGTCGATGGGAATAATGGCCGGCGGTTTTCGCTGGGCACGGGGTTGGTGATTGCTTCCGCGCGTTTGCCGCCGCCACGCCGGTCTGTGTACTCAACTGTGGCGCGCAGGTAGGAGTCCTCATCGTTCACTGTGGGCGTGTACGCGCTGCTGGTTGCCCCCGATATGGGCGACCAGCCTGTCCGTCCGTCCTGCGACCGCCACCACTGCCAACTCCTGCCAGTGACGCCGCCGTCGCCGTCGGTCAGGGTCGCCGTCACCTGTGTCCCTGCCTCAGGCTCCTGATCCGAGAGGGTGACGACACCCTCCTCCTCCACGTCAATCACACGCACCGATACGACGGTGGTGACGTCGATGGAGTCGTCATTTATGACCATGTCGTTCGAGTCCAGGCCTTTACCGTCGTGCAGGGTGACGGTGATGAACAGCAAGCCTTCTGATCCTGCCGTCTCAAAGTCCAGGGCTCCAACGGACCTGATCTGTCCGGTAGACGCGTTGATCTCGAAGAGGGCGGAGTCTTGTCCAGCTTCAATACCGAATGTCAGGTTGTCGCCATCACGGTCCGTGGCTGTAATGCGTTCAGGCAGGTTTCTGGGGGTCTCCCCTTCTTCAATCGCCCGGCTGGTCCCTGAGCGGAATCGCGGCTTCACATTGGGCAACGGGTCCGCTTCCACAGGCGAGGTCTCACCACTGGTCACCTGTTTTCGGTTGAAGAGATTGCGGTCCGCGTTTCGCCGGTCGAAGTAGGACACCTCGGCCGTTAGGCGTTTCCCGGCGTCGTCCTCGTCTACGGTGTACATCAGTCTGGTGGCGGCGCCGCCGCCGATGTTGATGTGCTGCCCATCCGCCCGCAGGGTCCAGCTGATATCGACTGCATCCGTGTCGATGCCACCGTCCGGGTCAGACAACGTGAAGGTGATCGTGTCCCCCACAACGGGGTCCAGGTTGCTCACCTGGATGACGCCGGTCTCCTCTATGTCCCGGACTGTGACGGTGACGGGCTGCATGGCCGTGCGGCGGTTTGTCTTGCTCAGGATGTCGGTGACGACGACGTTGAAGTTGTAGACGTTGTCCCCGCCGGAATCCTTCGGGTCCTCGAAGCTGGGCGTCTCCTTAAAGGTGACGTTGCCGCCGCTGTCGATCTCGAAGTCACCCGCGTCCGTGCCCGTGAGCGACCAGGTGACTCCGCCTTCTTCGTCGCGCCCGGTGTACGACGCGATGGTCGGGAAGGCGTAGGGCGGTTCCTGGAAACTCGCGTCAAGAGTTGCGTCGTGTTCGTCGAGCGCTATCGCTGTCTCGGGAGTCCCCGTGAATTCCGGCCGCTCGTTGACGTCGAAAATGCGGACAAACACCTCGTGTGTCGAGTTATTTGTGCCGTCGGATGCATTAACGGTGAACACGTATCCATTAGCCCCTACGTCCGTTGAAGAACCCATCGGCATCTCGAAGTCCGGCACGATAGCCCAGCGGGCGATGGCGCTCTCGTCAGCGTCGGCCGTCATGACAAAATCGGCGTCCTCGGTGATGACAAAGTCGGCGGCGTCAGGCCCGGTGATGGTCCAGGTGATGTCGTCGCCTTCCTCGTCCCGGGCCTCAAACCGGTACCAATAGGCCTGGTTTGGCACCGTGGCGGGGATGGTCGAGAGATCACTTGCCGTCGTCCCGGAGTCGTATTCGATCTCGTCCGCATGCCGACCGGTCGATTCGGCGGTAAAACCCGGCGTCTCATTGATGTTGGTGACCGTCACGGTCATTGGGTAGTCTCGCGTATTCGGGCCGTCGCTGATCTTCACGATCACCTGGTACATGTTGTCGTCGGCCGCGTGGCTTTCACCGGTGTTCACGCGGTCGGTTGGGTCCTCAAAGTTGGGGCGGTTCCGGAAACTGAGCGTGCCGTGCCCCGTTGTGGCGTCCTCGGTGATCTGGAAGTCGGCGGCGTCTGTGCCGGCCAGCGACCACGACAACTGGGTGAGGGTGCTGAACTCCTCGTCCCGGGGGACGTAGGTCATTACATTCAGATCCACTGTGTCGCCGGTTGGAACGTCCCACTCAATCTCCGCAAAGTCTTCGTCAGGGACACCGAGCGGAATCTCCGGCGTCTCGTTGACGTTCGCGACGGTCACGGTGACGGTGAAGGTCCCGACGCTGTTCGATTCACCCGCTCCGTCATCCGCCTCCACGACGACTTCGTACATGTTGTCGGAGGCGCCCATCATGCTTGAGTCCGCCAGGTCAGAGGGGTTCTCAAAGTCGGGCTCAATGCTGAAGGACAGGACGCCGGTGCTTCCGTTGATGCTGAAGTGCGCGGCGTCCGTCCCGCTTACGTCCCACGTGATTGTCTGGAGCCCGACGTTGTCAGCGTTGTCGTCGTCGGTGGCGCTGTAAGTGCCGATGACGAGCTCGGAGGCCGTGGCGGTATGGTCGAATTCAATCTCCGCAAAGCTTGGGCCAGCATTTCCGGTGACGACCGGCGTCTCGTTGAGGTCGTTGACTGTGATTGCGACGGTCTGCGTGTCTTCAAGCCGTGGGCTGCCGTTGTCTCTCACGCGCACCGTCACGTCGTAGACGTTATTGCCGCCAGTGTCGTCCGGCCTCTCGTAGTCCGGTGAACTCTTGAACGTGAGCGTGGCCGTTCCGTTCACGTTGGAGGTGATGTTGAAGTCCCCCGCATCGTTGCCCTGCAGGTCCCAAATCATCGTGCCTGTCGTCGCGTCCGGATCAGTTGCTATGTACGTTGCGACGACCCCCGTCGCGTTCTCATCAAACGTGGCGGAGGCCGGGGCGGTGGTCAACGTGGGGGTCTCATTGACGTCCGTGACGGTCACGGCGAGGGACTTGGAGACGCTGAGGTGGTTTGACGATCCCCGGGCGCCGTCGATGCCGTTGTCCGTGACCGTCACCGTGACGTTGTAGACGTTGTCTGCGCCGGCATCCTGCTTGTCCTCAAAGTTCGGCGCGTTCTTGAACGTAAGCACGCCGCTCGTCGAGCCGATTTCAAAGAAGCCTCCGTCGTCGGCGCTCTCCACTGACCAGGTCAGCGTGTTGGCCGAGTCCGTGGTCTCGCCGTTGTTGTCCACGTCGTCACCCATATATGTGAGGACGGAGGTCTGGTTTTCTTCGACGGATATCGACGTTTGAGTGGTCTCGATCGTGGGCTGTTCGTTGACGTCGGTGAGGTTGATGATCACCGAGATGGTGTCGTCGGTAAGTGTGTTGGTGTTGCCGGCGGAGTCCTTGCTGTCCCGCACGCGCACGCTCACATTCAAGATGGCAGAAGTGCTTTCGTAGTTGTAGTTCTGGCCGCTCTTGGTCTTGATCTGTCCGGTGCCGGAATCGATGGTGAACAACGACTCGTTGCCGCCGGTGCCGAACGAGTAGGTCAACGTGTCGTTGTCGCCATCCGAGGCCTCAACAGGCGAGCCGACGTTGACACTCCCTCCGCTGTTCTCCGGCACTTCCCGCGATGCCGGCGAGGTCTCGTCGAACGTCGGCTCGTTGTTGCTTGCGCTGATCTGGCCTGTCACGGCATTGGCACTCTTACCCGAGCCTTGTGGATCCGTGTAGGACGCCGTGGCACGCAGGTACCGGTTAACGTCGACGGCCACGGTTGTATACGTGCTGGATGTCGCTCCGCTGATGGGGGCGAAGGGTCCTGAGGCCGAGGCCCCCAGTGCCCATTGCCACGTCAGGTTACTTACTGTGCCGTCGATGTCTGTCACGGAAGCCGTCAGCTCCTCGCCGCCCGACTCCGTGCCCGAAATCGTCACCGTGCCGGCCTCATCCACGTTGGAGAGGTTGATGGTCACGTCGATGCTGTCGTCGGTCATGGAGTCGGTGTTGCCGGCCAGGTCCTTGTTGTCGCGCACGCTCACGGTCACGTCGTAGCTGTTGGTGCCCTCATAGTTGTAGGTGATTCCCGACTTCGTCCGTATCTGGCCGCTTGTGGAAACGATGGTGAAGGATGACGCGTCGTCGCCGCTCAACGAGTAGTGGAGCGGATCACTATCGCCGCCGGTGGCGGACACCGGATTTCCGACGTTCGTCCCTGACGCGCTGTTCTCCGGGACACTGCGGGTGGCGGTCATGCTGCTAAAGGACGGATCAACGTTGCCTGAGCCTACCTGGCTTGATGCTGCGCTGGTTGCGGATTTGCCTGAGCCATGGGGGTCTGTATAGGACGCCGTGGCCTTCAGGTACTTACCCACATCCGCGGCAACGGTTGTGTAGGGGTTGGAGGTAGCTCCGCTGATTGCGTTGAAGGTTCCACTTGACGTATCGGACCGCGACCATTCCCAGGTTACGTTGCTGGGAGTCCCGTCCGGGTCGGTCAGTGTCGCGGTCACCGCCTGCCCGCCTGAAATCGTGCCGGGCAGCGTCACGCTGCCGGCCTCCTCGATGTTGGTGACAGTGACGACGACGTTGATGGTGTCATCGACTATTGCATCAGCCGTATCGCGAACATGGACTATCACGTTGTAGACGTTGTTGCCGCCTTGGTCCAAGGGGTTCTCGTAGTCGGGAGGAGATACCTTGAAGTACAGGGTGGCGTCAACGAGTTGTAATCTGGCCGAATCGGCGCCGGACAGCGACCAAACCAGCGTATCGTTCTCCGGATCATCCGCCGCGTAGGTGGCAAGAACTTCCGAAGTTAAGGTGCCCTCGGGCTTGGTGATTGCGGTGTGGGACGACCCCGTGGTCGTAATGACGGGCGGCTCGTTGACGTTGTCGACAGTGACGACAACGTGATAGGTGGCGCTCATCGCGGGGGAACCATTATCGGTGGCCACGATGGTTACCTGGTACGTGTTACTGGGAGGGGTTGTTGCGCTGCCCGGCGTCTCATAGTCCGGCGCGTTGATGAATGAGAGTTCGCCGGAGGTCGAACCAATCTGGAACAATGATCCGTCCTGGTTCTCCTCAGTGCTGGTATCACTGTCTATCGACCACGTGTGGGTGTCCGATGTGTCCGGGTCCGAGACCGTGTACGTGCCAACGGTGGTGGTGTTCTCATCAACATCGGGGAAAGGGGTGCCGGAGATGCTGGGCTGCTCATTGACGTCATTGACGTTGATGGTCACCTTGATGCTGTCGTCAAATATGCTGTCGTTGCCTCCGGTGGGGCCTTTGTTGTCTCTTACATAGAGGGGTACAACATGGGAGGGTACCGTCTCGAAATCCAGGGCGGAAGCTGTCTTGACCTGACCGGTGCTATCGATGGTGAATATGAAGAAGGTTGAGGGAAACGAGTAGGTCAGTGTGTCGCCCGCGGTGTTGCCCGTGACGGTGATCGCGCTTCCGACGTTCATCCCGGACGCTGTGTTCTCATCAACCGTGAGCGTGATCGTTTCGGACGAGAAAACCGGCCTGTCGTTGGTTGCGCCGGTGTGGTTTGTGACCGGCCTGTTTGTCTCCGCCACTGCTTCGTTGCCCGCCAAGTCCTTCACCGGGTTTGTTCCCTTCGTGTAGGACAAGGTCACCGTGTCGCCCATAGCGGCGCCTGTCGACAGCGTGAGCGCCACCTCAGCGCCCCGCACGGCGACGCTCGACGGGTTGGCAGCTGCGGCGCTGCCAACAACCACCGAGTAATCAGTCGTTGCGGGGGTGGAGCTTTCATCAAGGAGCTCGTTATAGATGAGGATCAGAGACGTTCCATCCACATTCACTACTTGCAGTGAGGGGACGGTGACATCGTGAAGCTGCTGCGCATGTGTCTGTGGGGTTTGGAGCAAAAGGAGGGCCACGAGGAGGCCGAGGGCTGCCACGGTGAGGACCCAGGAAGCGCCTTTGGAATGAGAGTTCCGGTGCATGGTCGTTGATAGTACCATGCAAGGTATTAATTCCTTGTGAGAATATCACAAGAAGTGGGCTAATTTATATGAGTTTTGCGTGAAGTTACACAGATTCTCCTATATCCTTCGATTTAGACAACTCGCATGGCATCAATTCCGCTTGTAATTCCAAGCGACGGAGGCGGCATTACACCACCGGGCGTGGTCATCAATTAAGGGATGTCTAACCCGTGGCACACGCAGAAACGGTGTCGGGGACGCCGGGACGGTTGGTCGCGGGCTACTCCCCCCTGGGCATGCGGTAGCCGACGCGGGCTTCGGTAAATATGCGGGTGGGGGCTTCCGCGTCCTCGCCCAGCTTGCGGCGGAGCTTGTTCACGATGGTGCGCATTGGCCGCACGTCACCATCGCTCTTCTCTCCCCAGACCTGCACCAGAAGGCGCTCATACGTCACGACCTGTCCCGCATTGGCCGATAGTTCGGCCAGCACCCGATACTCAGTGGGCGTGAGATAGACGTGGTTCCCTGCAATTGTCACGCTGCGCTCCGTGTAGTCGATGGTTAAGTCGCCCAGCACGTAGGGCTTCATCGGCTCTGTGGTCGCCCGTCTTCGCAGGGCAGCCCTGATCCTGGCCGAGAGTTCCGTTGGTGAGAAGGGTTTTACGACGTAGTCGGTGGCTCCCATGTCAAAGGCCCGGGCGATGAGTTCCTCCCGTCCGTAGGCGGACAGGAAGATGACGGGCACATCGGCCATATCGAGGATGTCCTTCATCAGCTCGATGCCGTCCGTTCCCGGGAGCATCAGATCCAGCAGGACAAGCTCCGGCCTATCCTGCTCTACGAGGCGGAGCGCTTCTTCCGGGTCTCCGGTCAAGATCGGCGCATAGCCCGATCTGGCAAGAGTGTCGCGCACGTAGCGGAGATCGTTGGGGTCGTCGTCCACTGCCAGAACGCGCAGCCGCTCCTCCGCGCTTTCTTCGTGCCGTGTTGACGCCGATGGGAATCTCCCGGCCGCGTCGCTTCCGGAGTCTTCGAGCGCCGGAAGAGTGAAGGTGAAGCGCGCTCCCATTCCGGGCCCGTCGCTCTCGGCCCAGATGCGGCCTCCGTGCGCTTCCACGATACCCTTGCAGATAGCCAGACCCAGCCCTGTGTCTCCTCCCTGTTCCTCGGACTGTGTTCCATAGAACTTACGAAAGAGGTGGGGGAGGCTCTCCGCCGGGATGCCTCGCCCTTCGTCGACCACAGAGAACGCGACGTGAACGCCATCCCGCGCAGCGGCCACCCGGATGACCGCCGACTCCGGGGAGTTGCGCGCCGCGTTGGACAGCAGGTTGCCCAGCACCTGGACGATGCGCCGCCTGTCCGCCATCACCAGCGGCAAATCCGGCTCGATGTCGATGGTGAGGTTGTTTCTGCCCCATGCGCTGGCGAAGCCGCTCCGCGCCCTGTCCATCAATACGGCCACCTCGGCAGGTTCCGGATCAACCGGCAGCGTGCCCGTCTCAATGCGAGCCACGTCGAGCAGGTCTGCAACCAGGGCGTTCATGTGATCGGCCTGGTCATTGATGATTCGGACGAACTGGCGAGCCACGGCGGGGTCAAGGTCCGTCCCAGCATCCATGATCGTGGAGACGGAGCCTTTGATGGAGGTGAGAGGAGTTCTCAGTTCGTGGCTCACCATCGCCAGGAACTCGGCCCGCAGCCGCTCCAGTTCTTCGATATCGGCCATGTCCTGCAGGGTGACGACCATCGATTCCACCGTGCCGTCCTCGGAGCGGATGGGAGTGGCGTTGAGGAGCACCGTGATGCTCCGCCCATCGGGGACATGCATGAAAATCTCTTCAGCCCGAAGCGTCTCCCCGATCCTCAGAAGTTCAGCAAGGGGAAACTCCCGCAGGGAGACCTCCTGCCGGTCGCCCCGCCTGAAGGTCAACACTTCCAACAGCTGCTCAGGGGACTGGTCGGCATTCCGCAGACTGTCGACGATTCTCCTGGCCTCCTGGTTGAAGGACTTCGGGGCTCCCGTCAAAGCATCGAAGACGACCACTCCAACTGGTGACGTGTCGATGAGGGTCTCCAGGTCGGCCCTTGCCAGCCGCTCCTCGCGGTGCCTGTGGGCGTTGGAGATGGCCATCGCCGCCTGGGACGCGAACAGGACCAGCGTATCCTCGTCTTCCTGGCTGAACTCCCTGTTATCAAGGCCATGAGCCAGGTAGATGGTGCCCACGCCAACCCCCTGGTGGCGTATCGGAGCAATCAGAACGGAGGTCGCCGGCACCGTGGGCAGGAATTCAGGCATATTCATTGCGCTCAGGTGGCTGTTGATATTCGAGACGCGCAGAGGCTCCTCAAGCCCGCTCATGTACTTTAGGAATTCAAGACCCTCCGGCATATCGAAGAGCCCCTGGTGCTCTTCCCGGGTCAGGCCGGAGACGAAGAAGCTGGGGTGTCTCACGGACTCGCCCGGGATGGTGATCGCGCCATAGCGCGACGCCGTCAGCGCCCGCGCTCCATCCACAACGCGCTGCAGCACGGCGTCGATATCGAGGTCTTCAGTGATATGGAGGCTGGCCTCGCTCAGCCTGGAGAGACGCTCCCGAAGCTCCGCCACCTCTCGCATCAAGTCGTCTTGTTGATTCAACTCGTCACCTCTTAATGGGCCTTCGGAGCTCCAAGGGGTTTCGTCCTCAGGGACACAGGAATCTGCGTTTCTACGGCCAATTATGCGTGTTTTGGTGAATGGTTACAAGAAGTGATGGAAACATGTGCGAATAGTTACGGAATAGTTATATCGGCGTGGTATAGTAGTGGGCGGTCAGATTCGTAGTGCATGTTGGGAGGCATCCCACTTGGCCCTTGTACGACGAAATACCGTGCCAATGCAGCGTCACGTCCGGTGGCTACCGCGCGGGGAGCCTTTTCGCGATCGCTGTGTTGCCGCACTCCACAGGTTTCACCTGTATCCAGATCCGCTATGGGTCTGCGCAGCCTTCGCTCCCAACACGATGGCTGACAGCGTGAGAATGGAGCATTAGTCCCTAACCCCTCTCTCGGCATTCACCTACATTTTTGCGCTTGGACAAGCGCCGGTTGCACCCATTTAGAAGGAAAGGATGGTCGACCTGTGCCATGCGAGTTATGAACAAGTTGAGCGTTGGAATAGCGATGGCCGTTGTGGCTTTCGACAGCGCGCCGAACAACAAGAAGATCGTCGGACTGGTTCTGGCGATCGCGCTTCTGAGCGTTGCCAGCGTTGGTCTGGTCTTTTCCCTGAATGAACTAAGTGGAACGCGGGGCCAACTCAACGCTACCACGCTGGATCTCAGTGAGAACAAGGCTGAGCTTGAGGTGAAGCGGGCAACGATTGCCTCACTGGGAAATGAGCGCGATTCCCTTTCCTCGGCCGTGCAGGAGACTGGGCGACAGCTTGAGAACTCCGAGACCGCGCTGGAGAGAGAACGCGCGGAACGCGAGGGCCTGGAAGACGCCCGTAATGATCTGAAAGCCGAGAACACGCGCTATTCGCTGGTCGTCTCCAGGAGCGACCAGGAGCGTGAACGGTTGCAAGTCACTGTTGATTCATTGTCGCGAGAGTTGGCGAACGTCCAAGGTCGCTACGATACTCTCTTTGTCGAACACCGGGAACTGTCAGAGACGGCCGGCACGCTCACCGAGGACATCGCCTTCTACAGGCTTGCCCATGAGAGCTATGAGCGGCTTGAAGAGCGGTCGAGCGCTGAGCGTGACTACAGCGATCTGGCGATTTCCCTGTGCGGCAGCGTTGAGGCGGTCTCAAACTGCGCGACTGATCAGGACGGCCTCGTCCGGCTTGAGGCCGCTTACGCCCGCTACACGGAGGCTCACGAGGCGGCGCTGGCCGCCTATACCGCGTACTCGACGGCTTCCCAGGAAAGGAGGGGCAGCTGATGAACAAGCGTGGACGTCTTGCCTTTGGTCTTGCTGTAACGATTGTCTTGCTGGCATCGCTGATCCTGACAGCCGCCTCTGTCGCCGCTCAGGATGATCTTCCCGATCCGAGCAACCCGGGTCCCTTGCTGCCGCCGCCTGCTCTGGCGACCGCCACTCCGACCGCGGTTCCGGAAGAGGAGGACGGCGACGACCCGGCGGCTGAGGCCACTGCCACTCCAACGCCACGCGCCACGACGCCCCCACAAGGCGCGTCTCCTACCACGACAAGAACCACTCCAACTGCACGTAAAGACCGGCGGGGGCCGTGCACCCTCTGGACGACTGCTTCAAGCGACCATGGTGGAAGCTTCCCGGCTCTCTCAACACCGGCAGGGACGGTGTCTGCCGACGAAGTTGTTTATCTCTTGGCTTCGAACTTTTCAGTTAACTACGGTGACGGGCCCTTTGCGCTATCAGCCGCGAAGAATTGCACGTCGGTTGTGGAACGATACTTGACCCATGGCGTCAGCAGCATCAGCGAATGCCCCAACAACGGCTACGGGCCTTGGCGAGCAGCCGGCACGTACTGTGTGAGAGAGATTGCACCGGCGTTCTGGAGGTAGTGGACGGAAGCGCCCCGCTCACCCTTCGACAGGCTCAGGGTGAGCGGAAGTGAAGATTCCGGCGGAGTTCTGCGAATAGTTACACGAAGTAACGCCGATGCGGTGAGATAGTTACGCTATGGTTACACCCAAGTGGTATAGTGACACTCGGCAAGATTCGCAGTGCAATGTCGGGAGGTGTCCCACTTGGCCCTTGTACGGCGAAAGCCTGTGCCGGCAACAGCGCCAAGTCCGGTGGCGACTACACCCGACAACATCCCCTTGGTCGCTGCGCTGTCGCACCCCAAAGTCTCTACCTGTTCTGACCCGCCTTTTGGGTCTGTGCAGCCCCCGGATCCCGACACGGGGGCGCCAACAGTCTGGCCGAGAGGAGCGATGTTGGACCGTGGGGGTGAGCGAGGAAGCATACCCGAATGACGCACGGAACATCTTCAACCCCTGACTACACGATGGGCTTCGGCCATGAGTTTGTTGAGACTATGCGGCGCTTCACCGCGCAGAAAAACGCCGCCTATCTCCTTCCCTATCTGAGGCCGGGGCTTCGTATTCTGGATTTCGGCTGCGGCCCCGGCACCATATCAGTTGGCCTGGCACAGGCTGTCTCACCGGGGGAGCTATACGGTGTCGACATGGAGGAATCGCAGATCGACCTGGCGCGATCCGTGGCGGAGGCAGCCGGCCAAACGAACACGATATTCCAGGTTGCCGACGTGGCGGACCTTCCGTTTGAGGACGACTACTTCGACGTCGCCCACTGCCATAACGTCCTGATGCACGTTCCGGACACCGAGGCCGTGCTGGCGGAGGTGATGCGCGTCCTGAAGCCGGGGGGCATCATCGGCTGCCGCGAGATGATCTGCGAGTCCAGCTTTACTGTGCCCGACTTCGGCATCCTCAGGAAGGCATGGGATATGTTCGAAGACATCCTGGCGACTGATGATGCTCATCCGCAGATGGGCAAGGAACTAAAGGACCGGCTTATCAAGGCGGGATTTGCCAACATCAGGATGAATGCGACGTTTGACATGTTCGACTCTGCGGAGGAAATCGAGTTCATTTACCGCCTGGTCTACGCCTGGTTCTTGTCGCCGAGTCTCAGAGAGCAGGCGATTGGCTACGGAGTAACCACCAGGAAACTCGCCGATGATATAGCCGTTGCTTATGAGAGGTGGCGGAGGGATCCCGGCGCGCTGCTAGCCGTCGGATACGGCGAGGCGATTGCCAACAAGCCGTTTTCGTAAGCAGCGCCGCCGTCTATATGCTCGGAGATGCCGATGTCCGTGGAGCGGCCTCTCGCAGCTATTCGGTCTCCTGCATGGCAGCGTAGTTGGCGGCAATTCTTGAGATTACGGATTCGAACACCCTCAGTTCATCCTCAGTGACGTTCTCCGTGAGCCTGGCATCGAAGGCCCGTAGCAGTTCCTGGAGCGTCGAGGTTAGCTCAATTCCCTGTTCGGAAAGCCGCAGCATAACAACACGGCGGTCGTCTCGGCGCCTGCGCCTGCGGAGCAAGCCCTTGTCAACCAAGCCGGTCACGGTGCGGCTTGTGCGGGAGGTGTCGACAGGCAATATCGTCGCCAACTCTGTCATGGTGGTCTCGCCTTTGGCCAAGCACATGCGCAGAGCTGTGAACTCCAATGGGGTAATGTCGTAGGGCTCCAATTCGGTCGCCGCGCCCCTGAGGACCGCATTCATCAGGCTGGTCACCTGAATACCCAAGCCTATAGGCTGCGCCCCTTGCGGGGAGTCATTACCGCCCTGAGATTGATCGTGGTTGTCTGTCACTCGTCTATCGCCATGGTGATTTGAGGTCAGTATAGAGCATGTACGCTGCGCCCAAGCAGTCGAGATTTCAGGACATCCTTATTATTTGTTTACGGCAATTATTATCAGTCACATTTATTGTGTATGCAACTTTTATCCCGAATGACTACCCGAATCGCTTGCCCAAGCCCCGTCGATATGCAAGACTCCGCAACATGTCAGACCTGCCTCATGCCGACGTGGTTGGAAGCATGATCAGGCCGCCGGAGTTGCTCGCCGCGCGCGAGGAGGTTGCGGCCGGACAAATCACGCCCTCGGAGTTCAAGCGCATTGAGGACGCCGCCGTCGACGGCGCGGTGGCTGCGCAGGAGGCGGCCGGGTTCGAGGTGCTTACAGATGGCGAGATGCGGCGGTTATCGTTCCAGAGCCAGATGCCCGAGGCGGTCGATGGCTTCGGCGAGTTCGATATCGACGCGTTTCTCTGGGGTGATTGGCGTGGCGATGAGCGGGTTGGAGATTCACTGACGGAGCGCCCGGCGACGCTTGGCGTTGTTGGCGAACTGCGGCGCAAACGTCACCTGTCGGCAGAGGAGTTCACCTATCTCCGGGGCCACACGACACGCATGCCGAAGGTGACGCTACCGAGTCCCAGCCTATTCGCCAATTTCTGGTCGCCGAGCAAATCAGTTGAGGCATACCCCACGCTTGATGCGTTTCTGAGTGACGTGGCGCAGATCATCCGCGAGGAAATCGAAGAGTTGATCAGGCTTGGCGCAACTTATATCCAGCTCGACGCCCCGCACTACCCTCTCATTCTTGATCCAACATGGGCGGCATTCTACGAGTCCCAAGGCCGGACCGGAGAGGACTGGGTCGCACAAGGAATCGAGCTGGACAACGCCGTGATGGACGGCTTCACGGAGGCGACATTCGCGTTCCACCTCTGCCGAGGCAACCAGGGCAGTCGTTGGCTGGCCGAAGGCGGTTACGACCGCATTGTTGAGCCGGTACTCCAACGGGTGAACGCGCATCGGCTGATGCTGGAGTACGATGACGAGCGCTCGGGTTCATTTGAACCTCTTCGCGGCGTGCCCAACGACAAGACAGTGGCGCTTGGGCTGGTCACGACCAAGTCGCCACGCGCCGAGACACTATCGGAGCTTTCGGACAGGATTACCGAGGCCTCACAGCACTTCCCGCACGAGCAACTGGCCATTAGCCCGCAATGCGGGTTCGGCACGTCCATCGTCGGCAATCGACTCACCATTGAGGAACAGAATGCAAAGCTGCGAGTAGTCGCCGAGACGGCTCAGAACGTCTGGGGGTGAGGGCCCGGTTCCTCTATTCACCTCTCGACAAGCTCAGGGTGCAGGGGTGGCCAGCAGGTCTCGTACTCTGGCTCGTGCGGCATCCATGTCGGGAACAATCAGTCCTTCGGGCATGGCGGAGCGCAGGCCGAACGCATCAAACGTTTCCGTGACCGGTTTTGTCAATCCCGCGATGACAACGCGGCCCGGGCGGCGAACGGTCGCAATCCTGATCAGATCCGCTATAGCCACTGCCGCGGAATCGTCGATGAAAAAGGTGCGGGACATGTCAAAGATGACGACCTGATGCGCCTGGATGTCCGAACGGACTATGCGGCTCACCTCACGGGCTGAGGCCACCGTGACGCGATCTGGGAAAATGACGACTCCAGCGCGTGCCTCAAATGGGTCTGCATCATCATTCTCAAGGAACACGCTGTCAAGAATTGGGGTGGAGATGAGGACCTCGGTTTCCATCATTTCACGCCGTCGCGCAGCGGCCAACGCGGACACCACAAAGCCGACCACCACGGCGAGGGTGATGTCCACAAAGAGCACAATGGAGCAGGTTAGGACCATGACGATTGTGTAGTCGGCAGGAACACGATGCAGGCGCTTGATGAATCGCCAATCAATGATGTTCCAGCCGTTGATGATCAGGATGCCTGCGAGAACCGAAAGGGGCACGCGTTCCGCGATCGGCCCGAGGAAGAGGAGGACGGAGACCATAAGGGCTGCAACGGTTAGCCCGGCCACCTGCGTACGTCCACCGCTGAATGCGTTGGCAAGTGTTCCCGGAGACACGCCCCCTGGCATGCCGCCGATGAAACCGGCTGCAACGTTGCCCATGCCCTGCGCTGCCAGTTCCTGATTGGGCTTGTGCTGCGTCCCGGTGATCGTGTCCAGAGGGAGAGCCACGATGAGGGTTGATAGGGAACTCAGCAGCGCCATGGCAAATGCAGGTTGGAGAAGCCTGACCAGCGTATCGAGGGTGAACTCAGGCAACTCTGGTGAGGGCAGTCCCTGTGGGACATTGCCAATGGTGGGCGCGCCCGTAAAGAACAACACAGCCACGATTGTCCCGAAAACCAGCACCGCGAATTGCGCCGGGGCGATTTTCAGGAGCCTTCCCCGCCATGCTACTCCCAGCGCGACACAGAAGACCGCGACAATGATAGCCTCCACGTTGGCTTCCCTCAGCGCGTCAGGCAACGCACGGACGCTGTCTAGCGCAGTGCCGCCCGCTGACGCGCCCAGCCCAAGCAGTATCTGCTTGATGATCAGGAGGATTCCGAATGCCGTGAGGAAACCGGCTATCAGTGAATACGGAGTGTAGGAAACAAATCGTCCAAGCCGGAGAACTCCGAAACCGATCTGGATCAAACCCGCAAGGACGGCGGCGGCAGCAGCTTCTGCAAGGCTGTTGGCGTACTGGGAAACGACCGCGGCCATGGTCAGGGTAACAAGGATATTTGGGCCGGAAATCATTCCGCGTGTGCCGCCAAAGAGCGCGGCAAAGAGACTGACGGCGGTGGCTCCGTACAAGCCGGCGACAGGGCCGAGACCGGAGATCACGCCGTAGCCGACCGCAGCCGGGAGCACAATGCTTCCCGCCGTTAGTCCACCGAAGACGTCGCCGCGCAGTTGACCCCAGCTGTACGACGGTCGAACTGCGAGTTTATTGAGTGCCGTTTGAGCGATTGACATGATCCTGAGAAAGGGTCTCACTTGCGTTTCTATAATAGATAAATCGGGCTGTGATGTATTGGCAGTTACGAAGCGGCTATCTATAGTGGATGCAGACTTGCGGCCCGAGAATCTGATTACCGAGCGTGGGAGGGATCGTGGCAGGATACATCTCCCAGACGGGCGAACCCATCGCAATCATCGGTATGGCGTGCCGATTTCCCGGCGCGAACGATTACGATTCCTATTGGCGGCTGCTGTCCTCTGGCACCATGGTGCGAACAGAGGGGAGGGTCGGCGAAGGGCCCGGTCGCATGGGCGAATTCCTTGAGCTTCCCTCCACGCAGGGCGACATCATCCACTACGGAGCATTCATCGACGACATCGACAAGTTCGATGCCGAGTTCTTCAGAATCGCGCCGATAGAGGCACAGCTTCTGGATCCGCAACAGCGGCTTATGTTGGAAACGAGTTGGCGCGCCCTCGAAGACGCGGGGATCGATCCGGAAACCCTCAGGGGAACGCGCACCGGCGTCTACGGCGGCATCAGCAACAATGAGTATCGCGCTGCGGCCGTTGCGTCGATTGAACTGGACGATCCCGCCACCAGTCTTTACGCAGCCAGCGGGAGCAACCTCAATACCGCTATCGGGCGCATCTCCTACACGCTTGGTCTTGAGGGGCCTGCGCTTGCTATCGATACGGCTTGCTCGTCATCCCTCGTCGCCACGCACCAGGCCATTGTCGGCCTTCAGCGCGGGGAGGCAGATATTGCCCTGGCCGGAGGTGTCAACGCGATGCTCTCCGGCAGGGTCATGTTCCTTCGACGACAGGCCGGGATGCTCTCACCCAACGGTATATGCCGGACGTTTGATGAGGCGGCGGACGGTTATCTGCGCGGCGAGGGCTGCGGAATCATGGTGCTCAAGCGCCTGAGCGACGCCGAACGGGACGGCGACCGCATCTGGGGAATCATCCGCGGCTCTGCAATCAACCAGGACGGCGCAAGCCAGGGCCTGACTGTGCCGAGCGCTTCCGCACAAGAAAACGTCATTCGCGACGCGCTGGCCTCAGCCGGGCTTACCCCCATGGATGTGGATTACCTGGAAGCGCACGGGACGGCGACTCCGGTCGGCGACCCTCCTGAACTGCAGGCCGCGGCAGCCGCGTACGGCAGTGGCCGACCAGCGGACCAACCCATGATCATCGGCTCCGTCAAGACGAATTTTGGGCACCTCGAGCCGGCGTCAGGCGTTGCGGGAATGATGAAGGTTATCCTGGGAATGCGGCGCGGCATCATCCCCAAGCACCTCAATTTCGAGAATCCCACCACGGCAATCGACTGGGAGACGGCCAACCTGCACGTGCCGACCGAGGCAATGGACTGGCCGCAAGTCGACGGCAGGCCGCCACGAGCCGCTGTGAGCGGGTTTGGATGGTCCGGCACGAATGCCCACGTCATCGTGGAAGGCTACGGCGCGCCCGCCGCACCGTCCCTGTCAGCCGGAACCACCATGTGGCCCTTAGGGGCATCCGTTGAATTGGATGCTCCCGACTCTGTCGACGTGACGGATACCACACCGCGTCAAACACGCATACTGCCGCTTTCGGCTAAAACGCCCGAAACTTTGCAAGATCTGGCCCAGCGCTATCTTGACCAACTCAGCGAGACATCCGGCGGGCCGTCCCCGGACGCTCCCACATCCGACCCCGTCCTCTCAGACTTGACGTGGACAACGAGCATCGGCCGCAGCCATTTCCGCTACCGCGCTGCCATCCCATTCCGCGATGCCGCATCCCTTAGAGACGGCCTCGATAAAATCGCTGAATCAACCTCCCCACGCCGCCCGGCGGGCGCCCCATCAAAGATTGCTTTCGTCTACACCGGCCAAAACAGCCAATGGGTCGGCATGGCGCAGACGCTGTATGAGACTGAGCCGGTCGCACGAGACATTTTGGACCGGTGTGAGGCCATCGTGCAGAGCGAACGGGGCGAATCGCTACTCGACGTCATCTTTGGCCGCGCCGGCGACCTGGACGATTCTCGGTGGGCACAGCCAGCCGTCTACGCGGTGGAATGTATGCTCACGGCGCTGTGGAAGAGCATCGGTGTTACGCCATCAGTCGTCGCCGGACACAGTTTGGGTGAGTTCGCGGCGGCGCAAGCCGCCGGAGCCCTGACCTTTGAGGAAGGGCTGCGCATGACAACGGCGCGCGGAGAGTTGATGAGCGGATTGCCTCTGGACGCGGCGATGGGCGCGGTCTTCGCGCCGCAGGCCGCCGTTGAGGCCGCAATTGTGGAACAACAAGCTATCAGCGGCGATACACGCCTCACCATCGGCCTCGATAACGCCATCAACCAGGTCGTCAGCGGAGGCAAGGATGACGTTGAGGCAATCCTGCAGCGGTTTGAGGCGGAGGAGGTCCGCGTCCGACGATTGACCCCGGGGCCTGCTTTCCATAGCGCCTTTGTCGAGCCGATGTTGGACACGCAGGAAAGCACGTTCAGCGAAATCCTCAAGTCCCCGCGCACGCCGCAAATACCTCTGATCTGCGACTATACGGGGCGACCCCTGGAGGAGGGGGAGCTTATCGATGCCGCTTACTGGAGTCGGCACGCTCGTGAAAAAGTACTCTTCCGATCCAGCATCGAGTCCATGGCAGAGATGGGCGTGGACTTCGTCATCGAGATTGGACCCGGCATGGTTCTCGGCCCTGTCGTCTCCCTAGCATGGCCGCCCAACGCCCCCGTCAAGGATCCGCCCGTCTTATCGAGCATGATTCGTCCTCCCCATGACGAGACGGAGCCGCCCGTTGATGCGACTCGTGGTTTCATAACCGCGGTTGCAGCCGCCTATGAAGCCGGTGTTCCCATCGATTTTCCGGGCCTCTTCACGGGCGAGTCGCGCCGCCGGGTCATAGCTCCCGGCTATCCCTTCCAGCGACACCGCCACTGGGTTGACACGTCCGCGCGACCAGCAGCGGTTGCGGGACATCCGCTGCTGGGAATTCGCCATGTGTCCCCACGCGGCGAGGTGAGTTTTGAAAGCCGCCCGTCGCCCTCCAATCCGGCGTGGCTGAGCGACCATCGCGTGTTCGGGCGGGTCATCGCGCCGGGGGCGATGTACGCCTCAATGGCCTTAACGGCCGCGCGCGCCGATTACGACGGGATAGTTGCCCTCGACGATACGCAGATACAGACCGCGATGGTCTTTGCCGATGCCGAAGACAACGACACGCCTGAGTCCGCCGAACGCTCCGCCCAGGTAATCCTTGAACCTCGGGGCAAAGACGCGAGTCGCGGCTTCGAAATCTACAGCACTTCCGACACTGAGAACAACTGGACGCTCCACGCCAAGGGCACGGCACTCGATCAGCGCGGGTTGCCGGACGGTGTTACGGCCATATCACCGGACGAGTTACGCGACGGTCTGCGTCAAATCGACATTGTAGAGTTCTACCGGTCCAAGGCGGAAATCCGCCTCGATTTCGGGCCACTGTTCCAGACCGTAACAGAGCTGTGGGCAGGAAACGGGGCGTCTCTTGGAGAAGTTACACTCCCTGATGAACTCGTCCGAAACGGACTTGATTTCCATCCCGTGCTCCTCGACGGCTGTGTGCAGGCCGCTTCTGCCGCACGGATAGACGACGACTTCAGCAATAGCACCACCTACCTTCCTTTTGCGTGGGAGCGGCTCTGGATGAGCGGCCCACTGCCGTCCCGGGTCCTGTGCCACGCCACCATGCGCGAAAGGCCCTCTGACGCCGCAACGGACAGCCGACGCGGCACGCCGGAAGTGTACGCAACGGACGTGACCATCTACAGCCCCGACGGCGAGCCGCTTGGCGGAATCATTGGCTTGACAATCAAGCGAGCCACCCGCGAGGCGTTGTTCTCGGCAGACGAAGGTTTGTCAAACCTGCTCTACGATGTCGTTTGGCAAGACCGGCCGTTGTTCCCGCTCCAGCCTGCAGATTTCCTCACAGAGCCTTCTGTGATTCAGGCTGCGACGCCGTCGTTCAAGGAGTACATCTCACGTGAAGGGGTGGACTGGGGCGACCGCACAAATCTCATGGCCGACATCGAACGGCTTTCGTACTCGTTTGCGCTGGCCGCCGTCCGCGAGCTTGGCTGCCACTACGCCGCCGGAGAGGTGATCAACCCGGAGGCGTTGAGTGACGAATTGAATATCACGGGTGACCGCGCCAAGCTGTTCAGGCGCGTCTTTGAACTACTCGTGCGCGCCGGTGTGATGCGGGAAACCGCGGATGGCTTCCACGTTTTGATCGGGCCGGATGACCCGCTGCCGGCGGATCTGCCCCCTGATCCGAACGCATTCGCTGAGTCCATGCTGGAGCGCTATCCTTTTGGATCGATTGAGATTGCCCTCTGCCAACGGACGGCGGCGGAGTTGCCCGGCATCCTGCAAAGAGAGACCGACCCCTTGACCGTGCTGTTTGGGAGCGATTACCCAACGCCCGGCGACCTCTACAACACCGCCCCTTCCACAGGCGCAGTGAACAACATGCTTGGCGATACCATCGCCGCGCTTATTCAAGAAGTGCCTGCCGGACGAACGCTGCGAATCATCGAGGTGGGCGCAGGGACAGGCTCAAGCACGGCCGCCGTCTTGCCCAGGCTCCCGGCCGGCAGTTTCGAGTACGTGTACACAGACATCTCCGCCGGATTCTTCTCAGAGGCGGAAGCCCGGTTCGGGACTGCCGACGGCGCGATAGACTACAGGCCCCTCGACATTGGAAAGAGCCCGGTTGAACAAGGGTTTGAACCTCATCGCTATGACCTCGTCATCGCGGCAAATGTCCTGCACGACACGGTTTCCCTCAGTGAGACCCTGCGCAACTGCATGAATCTCCTTGCGCCATCCGGCCACCTGATCGCGCTAGAGGCCCTCGTGGGGATGGGCTGGCAGGATGTGACGTTTGGCGCGCTGGAGGGATGGTGGCACTTTAACGACAAGTATCGAACCAACCATGCCATCGTTGGCCCGGACGTATGGACGCAGGCACTACTAGACACGGGGTTTGAAGACCCGCAGGTTCTCGGACTCGGCTCAGGTGAATCATCCGAAGCCCCTGACCGTTCCGTTTTCCTCGCTAGAGCACCCGCCGAAATCATCGAGGAGCCCGGCGCATGGGTCATTGCCGCTGATGACGGCGACGTTGCCGACACGCTGGCCGCCGAACTGACTGCAAGGAACCAGACCGTTACTCTCGCGGATGTCGACTTGCTGGATCGGGAGTCGTGGCGCGCGCTGTTTGACAGCTTGCCGCAGGATGTTCCCGTGCGTGGCGTCATTCACCTCGTCGCCGCCGGCGGTCACGGTTCGGACGCGACGACCGACGAACTATCCGCAGACATTCGGCAAGCTGGCGGCTCCGCTTTGGCGATGGTCCAGGGGCTGTTAGATGCGGACGTGATTCCGTCAGGCGGCCTTTGGATCATTACGCGCGGAGCGCAGTCCATCGGACGCGAGCCGCTCATCGAACCGGCCGGGGCAGCCCTGTGGGGACTCGGCAAGGTTCTGATTCGCGAGATTCCTGCGCTTCAGGCGAGAATGATTGACCTGGATGATGACGGCATAGAGAGTACCGATCTCATTGATGAGTTACTCCGACCCGACAGTGAGAATCATGTCGTTTGGCGCAGGGGCTATCGTCAGGCTGCGCGGCTTGTGCGTAGCAGCGACGTTGCCGACCGGCTCACCATTCCAGAGGGTTCGGGCTGGTTGTTGATGCCGGATGAATCGGGAGATCCGGACAGGATTTACGTCGATAACGTGGAGGATGCCGCCCTGGAGCCGTGGCAAGCGCGCGTCGCGGTTGACGCCGTCGGTCTCAATTTCCGTGACGTCCTGCTCAGCATCGGCATGGAGGATGCTACCAACCTAGGGCTTGAGTTTATGGGGCGAGTGACAGAGGTCGGCGCGGATGTCACGCGTCTGTCTCCGGGTGATCGCGTCATCAGTCTCTCATTTGAAACGTTGGCGGCTGAGACCGTCGTCCATGAGCAACTCATCGCTCATGCTCCCGAAACGATGTCAACCCGAGAGTTGGCGACAGTGCCAACCGCCTATACCACAGCCTTGCGTTCCTACGAGTTCGCCGGTCTTGGGGCGGGCGACCGCGTTTTGATCCATGCCGCTTCAGGCGGGGTGGGGATGGCGGCGGTTGCAATGGCGCAGGCTGCAGGGGCGGAGATCTTCGCGACGGCAAGCAGCCGCAAGCAGACATATCTGCGGGAACTCGGCATCAATCACATCTATGACAGCCGTAGCACGCTCTTTGGGCAACAAATCCTGGAGGACACCGGCGGCGCGGGCGTTGACATTGTGCTGAATAGCCTCACCGGAGAGGGGTTTATCGACGCAAGCCTTTCGTGCCTAGCTCAGGACGGACGATTCGTTGAGCTGGCGCGTGACGGCATCCTGACCGAGGAGGAAATGGCGACGGCGCGGCCGGACGTGAAGTACCACATCCTGAAGAACGATGAACTCAAGGTGACGCACCCAGAGATCATAGGGACCGCCCTCAGAGCCGTGGTGGAGCAGTTGGATGACGGCAAACTTGGTCCTATCCCCTACACTGCGTGGTCGATGGCCGAAGTTCCCTCTGCCATCAAATTCATGCGGGACGCTCTGCACATCGGCAAGATCGTCGTCGCCAATTCACCGTTGCAGAGCGGCAGCCTCCGCGCCGACAGGACGTACCTCGTGACCGGCGGGTTGGGAGGTATCGGCACGGAGGTGGCGCGGTGGCTCGCGGACAAGGGGGCGGGCGCAATCGTGCTCAACGGGCGGCGCAATCCTGATCCGGAGGCGCAGGAGGTCATCGACGAACTGCGCGAGGTGGGCGTTACCGTGCAGGTGGAACTCGCGGACGTGACGGACGGCGCGGCAATTGATGCAATGCTTGAGCGGATCGATGCGTCACTCCCACCACTGGCAGGCGTCATCCACAGCGTTGGCGTCCTAGCGGATGCATCCGTCGCCAACCAGACATGGGACTCGTTTGAGCGAGTGCTCTCGCCAAAGATCCTGGGCGCGTGGCAGTTGCATCGGGCGACGCTGAATCGCGATCTGGACATGTTCATCCTGTTCTCCAGCGTGGCGGGCGTGTTCGGCAACCCCGGACAGGCGAACCACGCCGCCGCTAACGCGTTCCTCGATCAATTGGCCGGGCACCGCCGCGCGATGGGGCTTGCCGGTCAGACCATCGCATGGGGCGCGTGGTCGGACATCGGAGAGGCGGCGGAGCAGCGGGAGCGAATCGAGGAGACGCTGGCGGAGCGAGGAACGCTCTGGATGTCTCCTGATCAAGGCATGCGCGCCTTTGACTGGCTTGTTCACCAAGACTGGACGAACGCAACCGTGACTTCCATCGAGTGGGAGTCGTTCCTTGACAGCGTGGGGTTCACGCCGCCGTTGTTCACGGAGTTCGAGCACGTGGAATCAGACGAGGACGCAGGATCGGCGGATGCGGGCGAGACACTGCTTGCCAGTCTCGGGAACGCCGCTCCGGATGAGCGCGAGCAGCTGATCATCGAATTCCTCCGGCGGGAGTTGCAGTCGGTGATGCGAATGCCGTCGCAGCCGACTCCCGCGGCGGAGTTCTCCGAACTCGGCATGGATTCGTTGATGGCCGTCGAACTGCGGAACAGGATTAATCGCGCGCTCGTTGGAGCATATGTCGCGCCCAACACTGTCGTCTTTGACTATCCGAGCATTGGGAGACTGGCCGCCCACGTGGCGGGCGAGCTTGGCGAGATCGCACCTTCTGCCACGCCAATCGTGGAGAGGTCCACACCGCCGCTTCCTGCGCCCGTCGTGGAATTGCCTGCGCCGCCATCTCCCGCGCGGGTCGTGGAGACACCTGCAGCCACACCACGCGTCAAGAGACAGACGGATCAGGACGCTATCGCCATCGTTGGAATGGCATGCCGCTTCCCGGGGTCAGAGAATCTTGATGCCTTCTGGCATCTGCTTGAGAACGGCGAATCCGCCGTTACGGACGGACGCACGAACCGCGGCGACTGGACGGGGCTGCTCGGCGATCCAAACGCCAAGAACTCGTATGAGCGGCACGGCGCGTTCCTGGAGAACATCGACGAGTTCGATCCACGGTTCTTCCGAATCCAGCCCATTGAGGCGCGGACGATGGACCCTCAGCAGCGATTACTCCTGGAAACAGCATGGCAGGCATTGGAAGACGCGGGGATCAATCCGGACGAATTGCGAGGGAGCCAGACCGGGGTCTACGCCGGTATCAGTGGCAGTGAGTATCGTACTGTGCTTGCCAGGAATGGCGGCGAGGATATCTTTGGAACCACTCCAAGCATGGCCATTGGTCGGATCGCGTTTACATTCGGGCTACAGGGACCTGCCGTGCCAATCGACCTTGCCTGCACGTCATCGGTGGCGGCGGTCCATCAGGGCGCGGCGGCGCTCCGAAATGGCGAGGTTGACCTGGCGCTTGCCGGTGGTGTGAGCATCATTCTCTCCCAGTCGACGTCGCGCTTCCTTGCTGAATTGGGCATCCTCTCCCGAAGCGGAAGGACAGCCAGCTTTGACGCGTCAGGCGACGGCTACGTGCGTGGCGAAGGCTGCGGCTTTGTTGTACTGAAGCGACTTAGCGATGCAGAGAGAGACGGAGACCATATTTGGGGCGTGGTACGTGGTTCGGCCGTCAACCAGAATGGTGCGGGATTCAGCATGATCAGCCCCAACGGGGCCGCACAGCAGACGGTGATGCGGGACGCCCTCGAACGTTCAGGTGTTACGCCGTCCGATATCGACTACCTGGAGGCACACGGCACGGGCACGCCGCTCGGAGACTCTATCGAGGCCAACGCCGTCGCCGCCGTCTACGGACGGGATCGTGAGGCGGATCGCCCGCTCATCATGGGATCGGTCAAGACGAACATGGGACACCTCGAGGCGGCCTCGGGAATGGCAGGCCTCATTAAGGTCGTTCTCGCAATGAAGCACCGTCTCATCCCCAAACACCTTAATTTCACGACGCCCAACCCAGAAATCGACTGGAGCAACATGCCACTGCACATCCCCATAGAGGCAATGGACTGGCCCGCGCCTGCTGATCGACCCACGATGGCGGCGATCAACGTCTTCGGCATGACGGGCGCAAACGCTCACGTTATTATCGAGGGCTACGAGGCAGGCGCCCGGCAACCCACTCCATCCGCCGCACCAAAGGCGCGGCTGCTACCGCTTTCCGCCAAGGACGATGCTGCCCTGCGCGAACTTGCGGAGCGATATCGCGATTGGCTCGATACCCGCGTGAATGGGTCGGCGGAAAACGCCAACCACGTTGACGAGGCGCTTGCGGACATGGCATGGACAGCATCTGTCGGGCGCAGCCACTTCCCTGCCCGCGGGGGCGTGGTCTTCACAAACGTGGATGACTTGCGGGCGGGCCTCCAGCGGCTCATTGACGGTTCTTCCCCGGCGAATGGCGCGGCGGCGAACAGAGACACCGACCCTGTGAGCGCTGCGGCGCGAGCGTACGAGGCCGGACAGGATGTCGATTTCGTGAAATTCTTCGCGGGAGAGGAGCGCCTGAGAATCTCCGTACCCGGCTACCCATTCCAGCGTAGACGGTATTGGGTACGGTCAAGGAACGGAGCAGGTTAAGGGATTTTAAGAGACACACATCACTGAATACGATAGGCTAATACACAGCACAGGCAAGAACAGGGAAAGGAGTTGCACAATGGCAACCACAGAAGAGAGGCTTCACAAGTTGATCCATGACAACCTCGATGTTCCGGCTACCGAGAGTCTGGACACGAACCTGAATTTCGCGTCGGCAGGCGTGCCCTCGGCACAGGTCGTCGCTTTCGCCAAGCTCGTAGCGGACGAGTTCGGCATCTCCGTGACCCCGGAGGACTTCGCCGGACTCAACAACGTTGGTGATCTAGTCAACCACATCAACGCGAACGCCGCGTAGTACACGCCCCACACTTCCAGGCAAACGCCAATTGAAGTAAGGGCACAAAACGGGAGGGAGCAGTTATAATCTGCTCCCTCCCGCCGTCAATTGGTTTGGGTCTCCATTGTTCACGTACAATTGAAACGATGGACACCGATATGGTCAATCAGTGGTGGTCTTGCTTCGCGCAAATTGACGGCGTTGATATTGTTCATATCGATCTATCACCAAACGCGGCACGCGAGTCCCAAGCCGTGAAATCCCTGAACAAATTGGAACGTGAACGGTGGACACGCTATCACCCCGGCGCACCGAAGCGACGCTTCGCGCTAAGCCGAGCAGCGCTTCGAGCGGTTCTTTGCGAAACTCTCACCTGCGATAATGAGGAGCTTGAGTTTGGCTGGGTGGAACGCGGCAAACCACGCGCATACGTGGACGGCGTCCCTGCCCCACTCCATTTCAATGTGAGCCATAGCGGAGATAGTGGGATGCTCGCAATTTCGCCGGATCATCAGCTAGGAATCGATATCGAAGAGCTCAACCAGGAATTTCGATTCGACGCGATTATTGGATCGACCTTCAGTCCAGATGAGCAGGCTGCGGTTTCGATCGCGGACAAAGGCTTCGACACAAGGGCATTCTTTGAGATATGGACGCTCAAGGAGGCAATTGCCAAGGCCACCGGCGTGGGGCTCTCCGCGAACCTACAATGCATAGAAACGCCGACCGCCATACGCCGGGGAGCAATCACGGGCCACATCCGACTACCCGAGTTTCCGGACGTAGCCTGGCGGCTGCACAAGTTCAGTACCAGCGATTTTGTGGGCGCGCTCGCCGTAGAAACAGTGGTGTCCTGCACAAGTGAGGATATGTTCGAGTGACCGAAGAACCCCAGCCTGTTTGGCACGTTCCTGAGCCAATTTCCATTCATGACGTGACCGTCGATGAAACGACGATCATCCGGGTGCGACGCCATGGTAATCCCGATGGACCACGACTTGTTATGTGCCACGGCAACGGTCTGGCCATTGACCTCTACTATCCGCTCTGGTCAAACCTGCTGGACGACTACGACCTGATCATCTACGACCTGAGAAATCATGGCTGGAACCCCGTGGGAGACATTCGGAATCACAACCTTCCGACGTTTATGCGTGATTACGAACAAGTGCTAGAATCGATCCGTGAGGAGTATGGGGATAAGCCTACCTTTGGAGTCTTTCACTCTATTTCAGCGCTAGTCGCCTTGCTAGCCCCAACAAAGGGCAGCGGTTTGTCCGGCCTCTATCTGTTCGATCCACCTACATGCAAGCCGGGGGTGGGTTATGAAGAATTTGAAGTCGCGGCGACCCGCGCGGCCAATCTGACCAGAACGCGTACTGAGCGGTATAAAACTCGTTCCGAGTTCGCGGGCGTGCTGCCCTACATGCCAACATTCAAGAATGTTATCCCAGGAATTGCAAATCTTGTGGCTGAGACTACGCTTGGAGAATCGGTGGACGGGGAAGGGTTTGTACTCCGCTGCCCCCGCGAGTATGAGGCGCAGGTTGTTGAATATGCCGGCGTCTATGCTGTATCGATAAATTTTGACAGCATGGTCTGTCCAGTCAGAGTCTTGGGAGCAGATCCCACCCTGCCGTACTCATACCTTCCGACAATGGACCTCAGTGACATCCTCAGCATTGATTACGATTTCATGCCGGAGGCTACCCATTTCATGATCTTCGAGAGACCGGAGGAGTGCGCTGCGTCAGTGCGGGAGTACATCCAGAGCCTCACGCCGACATAGGCGGTCATTGTCTCGATCCAGTTGGCAAACCACCCGCATACGCGGAGTTACCCGACACGGCGGCTGGCCTCAATCAATTGATCAATATTAATCTTCGTCATGGTCAACAGGCTCTCCATAACGGCGGTGGGCGCACGCGCCATCAATTCATCAAGATTCGCCGGCACAACTTGCCAGGAGAGGCCAAAGCGATCAGTGAGCCAGCCAGCGAAACCCTGCGTGCCGCCCTCAGCCAGCTTGTCCCAGTAGTAGTCAATCTCTTCCTGTGATTCGCAAGGGACGACGAAGGAGATTGCCGGGGTCATTTCAAACATCGGCCCACCGTCAAGAGCGGTAAATGTGAGGCCGTTCAGTTCAAACTCTATTTGGGCCGCTCCGTTTGCAGGGCCTGCAGAAATCTCCGTTAGATTTGTGATTCGAGAGTTGGGAAAGACGGACACGTAGTGTTCAGCTGCTTCCTTCGCTTTGCCGTCAAACCAGAGAAACGGGCTGATGCGCTTTGCCTTTGCCATGTGAACTACCTCCTCTATATGCTTAGTTGCTCGTCTGCGAATTCGCCTGTCTCGTCGGTTTCTGTAAGCGCAATTTCACCACTGTCAATCTTTTGGCGGGTGCCACTGAGCGCGGCATCGATTTCATCCGGCTCGGCCCAATGGAGCGTTCCCGTGCGCAGGAACATGAGGCCGGCTTTGGGGCGGTGGCCGGTGGCCGCTTCAATCGCACCCGCGTAGACACCAAGTTGGGTGAGGTAGGTCTCGGCGTGTTCGGCTTCCCTGCCCTTTTCTACGCGGTCCGTCTTGAAGTCCACGACGTGCCATTCACCGTTGGTCAAATAGGCAAGGTCGATGGCGCCATGGACGGCGACACCGCCCCATTCCCACGAGAACGGCATCTCAAAGTGTTTTTGTGTGGTGGCATCTCCGCGAAGAGTTGCAGCGAGATTAGAGGAGTCAAAATCGCCGAGCATAGCGTTCACGTCCGCCTCGATGTCCGCCATGTCTTCGTCGTTTAGGCGCAGGCCGGTACGGTGCGCCAAGTCTCGAATGTCTGGGCGTTTCTCTTTAGTGAACCACTCTTCGATTGCCGCATGAGTCAACGTTCCACGAATGAGGGCAAGAGGATCAGATCTGCCGGAGAATCTGGTTCCGTCGCCCTGCTCCAGGGCGGTTGCGGGCGTGCTTGAGCGGATGGGGATTGCGCCACGGCGGCCGAGGAGTGGGGCGTCCGCGGGTTGTTCTGTCTCGGATTCCGGGATTTTCAGCGAGACCTTGGGGGAACGACTCTTGAGCGCGTCCAAATCGACCCGCGTTGGCTCACTTATATTGATGTGATCACCATATTCCGGCTTCGTGAAAATGCTGAGCCACGGCTCGTTGTTTTCAGTGGGCTCCGCACCGCTCACGACGAACAGGTCTGCGGCGCGAGTCGCAGCGACATAGAGCAATCGCTTGTTCTCGGCTTCGTCCTCGCGTCTCTCAAGTTCCTTGAGGTAGGCGTAGAACCCGGGCTGCCTGCGGTTCTCGTCGATTTCCGAAACATCTCGCTCAAGCGTCAGAGAGATACCTTCTTCCGCGCGCCACAGCACTGTCGAGGTACGCGGGCCACCGCGATTTGCTCCTGCGTCCGCAAGAAAAACGATCGGGAACTCCAAGCCCTTGGACGAGTGGATGGTCAACAGGCGTACGGCGTCAACGGCATCAAGAGCAGCCTGTGGCGCACGGGTCTCCAGGTCATCCCGCAGAGTTCTTATGTGGTCGACAAACTCATCAACGGTCTTGTCCGGCAGAGAACGCGCTATTCCGGCGAACTGCCGGATGTTGGCGAGTACCTGGTCACCGCCACGCACCGGCGCCCATGCCGCCTCATAGTTGGTCAGGTTCAGCGCCTGTTCAAGGAGTTGCTCGGGCGTGGCCAGGCGGGATTCTTCTCGGAGTTGCTCCAAAATTCGCGCAGCGCGAACACGGAGCGGGCGGGTTTGACGCAGGATGTCTTCAGGCAGGTTGCTCAGCGCATGCAAGATCGAATTGCCATCGGGACGAGAACTCTGTGTTTGGGTTAACGCAAGCAAGGTTTCATCATCAATGGCAAAGAACGGTGATCTCAGCAGTCCAACAAGCGCAATGCCGTTGGCAGGCTCAGCCAGCCATTCCATCAGGTTCGTGAGGTCGACGATCTCAGAGCGAGTGTAGAAATCTCCACCCGATGCGGTTCGATACCGGATGCCGTGATTCTCAAGCGCGCGCTCATATTCATAGGCGTGGATCATGCCGCGCATGAGGATAACGACATCACCGGCGGTTGCGGGACGGTATTCGTTCTTGTCGTTGTCCCAGACCGGAAATCCGTCATCAATGAGTCTCCTGATGCGTTGTGCGCAACGATCCGCTTCCATGCGGCGCTTTTCAGAATCCCTTGGGGTTCCGGCCTCGTCAGGATTGGCGAACTCCCGGGCAATGGGCAGAGCTTCCATAGCCGGGTGGGAGTTCCCAGAGGCGCGAATAGCTATCATTGGCTCCATCGGCGCCTCGTAGTCCGCTTTCGCCTCGCCGAACACGTCTCTCATAACGACATTCACACCCTTCACAAGACGCTCGTGGGAGCGGAAAGACGTATTGAGAGAAACAAGAGCGCCATCGTCATGTTTGACCTGTTTAAGCAGGTTGTTCAGGTTGCGGACATCGCTGCGGCGGAAACGATAGATCGACTGCTTAATGTCTCCGACAAAGAATCGCTCAGGGCGCGATTCAGGCGAGTCTCCCCGCTCGCCTGTCAACAACTCAAGGAATCTGAATTGGGGCGGGTTGAGGTCCTGTGCCTCATCGACGAGGATATGCCTGAATCGCGAGCGATACGCGGCTACCGTCCTTGGCGATTCTTGCAGCAATGCAATAGCTTTCAATTCAAGATCGAGGAAATCCAGAGCTGATAAATCGTGCTTTCGAGCTTCGTAGCGATCACAGGCCGCGAGAAAAAGCTCTTTCAGCGACTCCAGCGCATCCAAGGCATCCACATCCGCGTCGTTCCACTGAAACGGCCCGACTGTTTCGTATGCGGCGCGGAGTTCCCTGACGACAGCACGGACTTCTATTGGGGTAGCGAACCAGGTATTTCTGCTTCCGACACTTCCGGGGCTCGGAATCTCTGAGACGGCACGAAGACGGCTGATCAGATCGTCGTTGTCTCCCGCCATGGGGTCGCCGAGCTCTTCCAGCACCGCTTCAACTGTGCCGGTGAGTCTGTCTATCCTGTCGGGAATCCGCGCGTGTATCAAAAATCCGCGATGGTCAGCAAGAATTGGGCGCAGTTCCCGCACCAGCCCATCCACATGAGCATCCAGCACGCTCTTGATATGCGCCTCGCGTTCAGGACGTGAGTCACTGCCGAAAGCGCCCTCCACTTCGTCGCGTCGCTCAACCATGCGTGGCAGCGCTTCTCGCGTAGCGTGGACGCCAATCCACAGCAGAGCCTCCACGCCCGGCCCCTCGCCTGTAGCGGCTGCCTCGATGGCATCACGGCACGCGATGAGCAGCTCAACCTGCGCCTCATTTTCGTCCAACACAGTCGCGCCGGGGTCAATGCCGGCCGCCACAGGGTTATCACGCAACAGTTGAAGGCAGAGGGAGTGGATGGTGCCGATGATGGCGTGATCAAGATGGGGGATATGGCGCTTCAGGTTCTGCCGACTCGTGACGGCCTGCCGAACACGCCCACGCATCTCAGCGGCGGCGGCGTCCGTGAATGTAACGGCGACGAGCTGATCGATATCGTGGTCTTCAAGGAGCGAGACGTAACGCTCCACGAGGACGCGCGTCTTGCCACTGCCCGCGCCGGCGGTCACGATGACATCACGACCTCGCTCGGTTACGGCCTGTTCCTGTGCAGAGGTCAGGTTCATGACTTCTGCCTGCTGAACGCGTTAACGCGACACACGCGCCTCATCGCACAAAACGGGGGACATTCGGGAGCCTGTGGATTGACTCGGAAATCTCCAGCTTCTATTGCGTCGCGGCTTTGTTGGAGAAGGTTCACGACATTGTCGATGACCTCTGAATCCTCCTCGATGGCGTCATCCAGCGCCCACGGCCTGACATCGCCCGCCGACGGCAGCTTGGCGTATCGCGTTATCACACTCTTGTCATGTGCCCAGATGTGGTTTCTAAGCGCCAGCGCGTAGAGAGGCAACTGCGCGCTCTTTCCTTGTCTGACCTGACGCTGTGTTGGAATTGATCCGGTCTTGTAGTCGATGACGACAAGATTATTTGGCGTCTCATCGACGCGGTCGATTTTGCCGTGAATCCTGAGTGGCGGATTTGTATCCGTTTCCTCGTTGAATTCGTACTCCGTTCCAAGCACACGGTAGCCATCATATGAGCCTTGACCCATCACCTGTTGCGAGAGCATCGCAATGATGCGATCGCGGTAGCGCTGCCATTCGAGTTTCCACAGAGCCGCCTGCCCGAAGGCATGTTCCTCCGGCGCGCGATCCCACATCGCGCGGCCCTCGGTGTCGATAAAGTGAATGACATCGCCTAATGTCTCCACCGAGAGCGGTTGTTCTTGCTCTACAAGTGGCTCGAATGCTTTTTCGAGGATTGTGTGGATGATTGTGCCGCGTATGGCGGCGTCTCCCTCCTCAGGCTCGTCATCAAGCTCCTCAAGCCGAAGGACGTACCTGCCAAAGAACTGGAACGCGCAGGTGAGATAGGAGTCGAGCGACGACGCGCTCCAAACCCCTCCCTCGCGGGTTCTCCATCTCACAAGCCCACCTGAAATCTGACCCTCATGTTCACCGGCAAACTCGAACGACCGCCGGGTCTGTTCAGCCCGGGCCGCGCGGCGAACCGCGTGCCAGGAATATGCATCCGACAAGGCAGAGTCCTGGGGTCGGAGGAACTCTCCATTCAACCATCCGCGGGCGCAGGCGATGGCAAGCTCTCTTGTTGACGCCGATTCTCCAATCTCCTGAACGTCGGGGCGATTCACGGTGTCAGATTTGTCATCTTCGAACACCCACGCCGGAGTAGCTTCCTTGCCTGAAGCATTGAGGCGGTAACGCCACAGGTTGGTTGAGTCTTCCGCGCGAGATGTGACGGATTGCCAGAGTTCTTCCTCGGTGGAGCGGGGGGCAGGCGGGAGGGGAAGGCCGGCATCAATCAATTCCTGGCGCATTGCATCGCTAAGCAGGTCGCCGTAACGGCGGCCTGCGGGGAATTCGCCCTCGGACAGTCCACCCACCATGACGTGTTTGAAACGCAGGCCGTGCATGGTGTGCATAGGAGCAAGGAGCACACCGCCGGGCGTTCTTCGCATGAGAATTGGCATTCCGAGGCGGCGATCAAGGCGTTCGCGGAAGCGTTCGAAAGGTTCCTGTTCGTTGTCGCCTGCGTCATCAGCATCGTCACGCTGCGAGTCCGCCATTTCAGTCAGATAGGACCGTAGCTGATCAATGCACTGCGCCGATTCATCATCAACGTCCCGAGGGTCTTGCAGCCAGCCATTCTCGCCGTACAGCGCGTCCGCCAGAATCTGCACACTGTCACAGTCATCGGACTCCATGAGGTTATGCAGTGCGGTGACGTCGTTCAGCGCGTCCTTGAAACCTGAGGGGGCTTGGCCGCTCAATCCCTCAAGCGCTTCCAAGCCAGACCAGAAGTTGTTTTCGCGAGCCGTTTGGGCGATGTAATCAAGGTCGTTGCCCGTCAGGTTCCAGCGATTGAGGTTGACGACGCCGCTACGGAGGATGGCGGTGACGTCCTTGACACGCCATCCGTTGTCTTTGACGCCGAGCAGGCGGTTCAGCCAGGAGCCGAGCGGGGTATCGCGCAGGCGCGCGCCTGCCGCAGGGTCAAGGGGGATTTCATATTCGGCGAAGATGCGGCGCATCATGGCGAGATATGGCGTGACCTGCCTGAACGTGACGGCGCAGTCGGACGGCCTCAGCGTGGGATCATCTGCCAGTTTCCTTTTGATCTGCCGCGCGATCTCTCGCGCGTGCTGTTCTGGATTGGCAGCCTCTCCCTTCGTCATGTCAGCGACGTTGTCCTGCGGCGGGGAAAGTTGTGTGGGGTGAGTACTAGGCCATTTTTCTTGTAGACGTTTGAGGTCAGACTCTGAACGTCCCGAAGCCTCGGGGTCAAACGTGATTGTCATGTCCGCGCGTTCGGACAGGGCCGCGAGCAGCTGGATCTCCTGAGCCGTAAACCGCTGGAAGCCATCCACCATCACGATGCCCGGCACATCTGCCCCCGCCCGGATAGCACTCGCCGCCACGGAGTTGACCTGTACCGGATGTATGAGCCTCCGTTGTTCCAGTTCCTGAACGTAGGCGGCGTAGATGCTCGCCAAGGCGCTAGCGAGTGCGGAGTCGGTTTGCGCGGCGGCGGCTTGCGAGGAGCCAGGTTTGATGTCTTCTTCAAGGAGGCTCCCAACGGCCGATTCGATCATTGGAACAAAGCCAGCCATGCCGGCGATGGGGTTGAAATAGTCGGCGTCCCCACCACGCGCGACAGTTCTGCGCGCAACACGCGCCAATTCGTCTGTAGCCCGTGAGGCGCTCAGAATCGGGGATCCCTTCGTCACGCTACGCGCGAACATCGTCATCGTTTCCACACGCAGGTTCATGGCGATGGCGCACTCCTGGACGAGGCGGCGTCGAAATTGGTCAGCGTGGCGAATGGTCGGGACGAGGACAAGAGCGGCGCTGAAGGGGTCTTGGCGATAAAGGTCTGCGAGGCGCTCGACTATTCTGCGTGTCTTTCCGCTGCCCGCCCCGCCCTTGATGATTTCAAAGCTCGGCATGGTGCAACTATTGTAGGAAAGAATGGCAGAGCACGTCTCGGAAGGTCGCCCCGTACACTATCGTCATGACTTTCCTTGAAGTGACTGTCCTTGTGACGCGGTGGGCGCATGTTATTGCCACCGTCGCATGGGTTGGCGGGAACATCTTCTATCTGGCGGCACTGCGGCCTGCCATGCGACAGAGCGGGGGCGGCTCGCCCGATCTTCCCCGCCTCATCGGCGAGCGGTTCAAGCAGATTGTTGATCTGTCCATGTGGGTGTTGCTGATTACCGGTGTCCTGCTCATCTACGATCGCTTGACGGAGGAAATCGGCTTCGGCTTCGCACTTCTCCTTGGGTTAAAGGTCGGTCTCTCCGCAGTCATGTTCCTCATCGCGATTTCGCTTGGTCGGCGAGGCCCGCGACGCCGTTCCTCGCCTGTTGAGGGACTCTGGAGCGAAATCCTGCCAGGGCCGCTGACACGCCTTGTCACGGATGCCGGATCATCACTGGCCCGCCTTACCTCTCCAACCAACGTGCTGTTCGTTCTTGGGCCTGTCGTGATTCTGCTTGGGCTGCTACTGCGGTTTATAGCTGATTGACGTCCAAAAACTAGACAGATTATTCCCATCGCGGGATGATACGCGCACAATCGGCAGAAGTGGCCCTTCGACAGGCTCAGGGCGAACGGGGAGGCTGTCATGACTGACCAGAATGGACACGGCGCCGCGGCGCTTGGACACCTGCGCGTTCTTGACCTCGGCGGGCCGACGCCTCAGTTCGCTACACGCCTGCTCGGCGATCTCGGCGCAGATGTCATTAAGATAGAACCGCCCGGCGGCGATCCCCTCCGCAACCAGGCACCACTTGCCGGGAACACGCCTGATCCTGATCGGAGCATCCCGTTCATTTCCGATAACCACAACAAGCGGAGCATTGTTCTTGACCTTGAGACGAGTGATGGACGCGACGCGTTTGGGCAGCTTGCCGCAACGGCGGACGTTGTCGTTGAGTGTTTTGACAGGACATATCTTGATGACCGGGGCATTGGCTACGGGGCTCTGTCTTCAGTCAATCCCGGCATAATCCTTGCTTCAGTCAGCCCTTACGGCAGGTCAGGGCCACGCAAGGACTACGTCGGCACGGAGTTGACAGTGCAGGCAATGACGGCTGTCATGTATATCCATGGCGACAGCGAGGAGCGCCCGTGCATCGTTCCCGTGGAGCAGCTCTATCGCGTCACGGGATTCCATACGGTTCTCGGCGTCATGGCCGCAGTGCGCGCCCGGCATCTGACAGGCCGGGGTCAGCAGGTGGACGTATCCATGCAGGATGTTGGCCTCTGGCAGCTTATGACAGTGCTCGGGGAGTACTCGTTCTCCCAGTACATCCGCCGCCGCGCAGGCGCCGCGCCAAGCAACCCCGGCGTGTCCATCTTTGAAACGCGAGACGGCGGTTTCGTCCAGACATCCACGTACATGGATCGTCACTATACGCGCCTTGCCGAATGGCTGGATTCGGAGAACGTAACCTCCCAGAACATGCTTGATCCTGCGTGGCGGCGCGAGAATATCGACGTTATCGACGCTGTGATGGTGGACCACATTCTGAAGCTAGACCGCGAGGGCTTTGTGGACGAGGGGCAACGGCGAGGCATCCCGTCCACCGCCATCCATAAGGTCTCCGAGTTCGTTCATCATCCACACCCGAATGCCCGCGACTGGTTCGAGGACCTTGAACATCCTGTCATCGGCAAGTACCGCACTGCCGGCGCGCCCTTCCGCATGTCACGCACGCCATGGCGTGTGAATCGCCCTGCGCCATCCGTCGGCCAGCACACGGATGAAGTTCTATCCGAATTAAGAGCGCCTGTGCCGGCCGGAGCCGCAAGAAATGGAGCGAGTGACAATCACAGCGCGGAGCGGATCAAGCCGCTCGACGGCGTGCGCGTCGTTGATTTCACACAGGCTGTCGCGGGGCCCGTTGCGACAGGATTTCTCGCGTTCCTCGGCGCTGATGTGATCAAGGTGGAGACAGATGCCCACCCGATCGCCCGCCGCCCGGACGCTCCCGCCTTTGCCGAACTCAACCGCGGAAAGCGCAGCGTCAACATCAATGCGCAGAACCCGGAAGGACTGGAGGTCGTCAAGCGACTGGTCGCGCAATCCGATGTCGTCATAGACAACTGGCGCGCGGGCGTCATGGATCGGATGAAGCTCGGCTACGAAGAACTGGTCAAGGTGAAGCCCGACATCATCTCCGTACAGATGCCCGGCCTCGGCCTGACGGGCCCCTCGCACCACTTCACCACCTACGGCCAGATGATCTTCGGCTTCTGCGGCCTCGGGTACATCTGGGGACATGAGGGCAGTCCCATGACTACCCGCCCCAAGCTCGGCTATACGGACTATGTCGCCGGTTCCGCGACTGTCGGTGCGATCCTGACCGCGCTGGAGCATCGGACACAGACCGGCGAGGGACAGTTTATCGAGGTTGCCCAGCTTGAAGGTCTTGCCTCCACGCTTGGCGTTCTCTACATGGACTACACCATCAACGGCGTCGATGCTGTCGCGAAGGGCAACAACTCGGAGCGGTTCGCGCCCCATGAGGTCTATCCCTGTGTTGGTCACGATGCATGGTGTGCCATCGTGTGCCGTGACGACGATGATTGGCGGCGGCTTGTCCAGGCCATGGATTCCCCGGCGTGGGCGCAGGATGCCAAGTGGGACACGCTTGAGGGCCGGCTGGCGAACAAGGAGGAGCTTGACCGTCGCATCGGCGAATGGACGGCCACCATGAATCCGCAGCAGGTCTTCGACCGGCTCCAGCGTCGCCGGATTCCAGCGGGTATGGACCAGGGGCCAGACAAGCTCATCTGGGATCCGCATCTACGAGAGCGCGGCTCGGTTGTCAGTGTCCCACCGCCCGCGCCGTGGGACATCGGCCCGCCGCTCACTCACCCCGCTCTGAGCGCTTTTCTTTCGGATACGCCGGGGCAGTCCGATGTTCCCGCTCCCACGTCCGGCCAAGACAACGAGGACATCTACCGCAATGTGATTGGTCTCAGGGATGACGAAATCAAGAGCCTGACGGAGAGCGGGGCGTTGGTGTAACACGCACCGCGAACAAAACAGGAAGGAGTCACCACAATGACCACGTACGAAAATATTCTGTATGAGCCGCAGAAGAATGGTGTGTTGATCACGCTGAACCGGCCTGAGGCGATGAACTCGCTCAGTGTTGAGCTGCGGGCCGATCTCAATGCCGCCCTTGATGAGGCGGAACAGGATGACTCAATCCGCTACGTGATTCTCACGGGCGCGGGCCGGGCTTTCTCGGCGGGGGCGAATATGCGCGGCTCTCGTGATGGGTCGTTGCCGCCTGTCGTCTGGCCATACGGCCTCCGCGAAGGGCAGTCCGTGGCGGAGTTCCTGGACTCGTGGCGCGACGGAGACCGCAACGGCATCCGCGACCAGATGCGGCGGTGGGAATATCCCAAGCCCATCATCGGCGCGATCAACGGGTGGGCGCTTGGGGCAGCCTCATGGCTCGCTCTGACCACCCACATCACGATTGCCTCAGAGAACGCTGTGTTTGGGCAGCCTGAGGTGCGGCACATCTCCAACACGAACTTCATCTGGGTGCTGTTGGCGGGCTACAAGAACGCGCTGCGCTATGCGCTCACCGGTGACCACATTGACGCGGAGGAGGCGCTGCGGATTGGCATCGTGAACAAGGTTGTCCCGCACGATGACCTGCTGGACGAGTGCTTCTACATCGGGGAGCGCATCGCGCTGGTGTCACCGGAGACCGTGAAGATCAACCTGCACGTGGCGACGCTGGGGCTGGAGATGATGGGGCTGGACAAGGCTTGGAGCCTGAACGCAGAGCTTGCCGCCCTTGCTCACACCTCACAGCGCGAGGATTTCAAGCGGCACCTGGACGACGCCAACGAAAAAGGCGGACTCCGAAGCTACATCGAGACCCGCGACGCCCCATTCCAGCCGGAGCCATTTGGGCCAAGGGCAAGGCGGTAAGTTAGGCTCTTCCCCGCTCCCTTTCGACAGGCTCAGGGTGAGCGGGGTGGGACTTGTGGCAGCCTGAGGTGCGGCGGCGTGCGCTGGGCGCAGTAGGCGCATTGGGTTTTCGTGTTGGAGTTCGGAGGGGTTAGCTGGCTAACAGACCCTTTGGATTCCTCGGCTTCGCTCGGAATGACAGATGGATTCTGGCCCCGTATCGGAGTACGGGACATGCTTTCGGCGGAATGAGGGGAATTTGTAACACCGCGGGCTTGCGTTAGTAGTCGATCCAGGAGGCAGAGGGGTAGGCCGACGACGTTCAGATAGCAGCCGTTGAGTTCTGCGACTGGGCGGAACTCCGGGTGCTGGATGCCGTATGCGCCTGCCTTATCAAACGGATCACCGGTGGCAATGTAATCCTCGATTTCCGCGTCCGTGTACGCGCGCATTCGGCCTGTGGTGATTTCGTAGCCGACCACCGGCTCGGGATTGTCGCCGGATGGGATGACGGCGATAGCGGTTATGACCTGATGGTCACCTTCTCTTAGTGTCCGGAGCATGTGGCGGGCTTCGTCTGCGTCCTGTGGTTTATTGAGGATGGCGCCGTCCGGGGCGACAACGACGGTGTCCGCACCAACGACGGGGGTCATTGTGTTTTCGGTCGCCACTGATTGGGCTTTTTGGAGGGCGAGGTTTTGGGCGTAGGCGACGGGATTGGACGTTGGAATGACAGAATCTGCCGATTCTTCAATGTTTGTGGCGGGGGCGAGGGTGGCGAAGCGCGCGTTTTGCTGGGAGAGGATTTCACGGCGGCGGGCAGAGGTGGAGGCGAGGATAAAGCCGTTTGCCGGCATCCGCTCCAGCGTTGAGACGCTCTCGATGTGGTATGTGTGGGGAAACATATCGACAGGCGTGACATCCGTAAGCATGTAGCCGCTAAGAATCAGGCGGTTGAGGTCGCGTGCGAGGGTGGCGGGGTCGCAGGAAACATAGACGATGCGGCGGGGTTTGAGTCGGCGTAAGGCGTCGATGACCTCGGGGTAACAGCCGGCACGGGGTGGGTCAAGGATGACGGCGTCGACGCGCTCATCAAGTTCCGGCAGGGCTTCTTCCGTCTTGGCAAGGACCATTTCGACGTTTGGGAATGGCGCAAGGTTGACCTCAGCGTCGCGGACCGCGGCGGCAGATTCCTCGATGGCGATGACACGCCCGACCATCGGAGCGATCAGGGCTGCAATCGTGCCAACACCGGCGTAGGCATCAACAACGGTGTCCCCCGGCGTAGGTTGGAGTCGATCTCTCACCAGTGCAATCATGCGCTCCGCTTGGGCGGTGTTGACCTGGAAGAAGGAGGCGGCGGAGACCCTGAACGGCACGTTGAACAGCCGCTCTTCGTACGATTCCTGACCAGTTTCAACACCGTGCTCATCGCCGCGCCCGTTGAGGGCGGGATGGACTAGCGTATCCCTAGTGTTGCGGCCGATGCGGACGGCAAGCTGGCGCTCGCGATTGGTGAGCGCGCCATCCAGTTTGCGTTTGATGTCATTAATGCGCGAGTCCATGATCAGGCACTCATCGATGGGCTCGAACCGATGGGTGTGCCAATGGGTAAATCCGGTTACGCCTTCGCGCCGCACGGTGAATCGCGCGTTGTTGCGGTAATGCCATGGGTCTGTCGCAGCGAGTATTTCTGAGACCGGCGGCTCCACAATGTGGCCGATCCGTCGGAGCTGATCAGTGAGGACGCTCTGCTTGATTCTGCCCTGCTCTTCATACGCTATGTGTTGGAGCTGGCAACCCCCACAGGCACCGAAGTGCGGGCAGTGTGGTTCCACGCGCTCCGGCGATGATCGTAGGACTTCTACGACTTCGCCAACAATGTATGTCGGATGCTCCTCACGTACCTCGACGACGACGCGCTCTCCTGCGATGCCGTAGGAGGCGAGAACGATCTTGCCGTCGTCACGGCGTCCGACGGCCTCACCCTGATGGCCCGGGCGCTCAAGTTCAAGTGTGAGTCGCTGCGGCGGGCCCTCGGGGGTGGTAGCTTTTCCGCTTCGCGGTGGAAAACGGCGGTGTTTCTTTCTGCTGGCTTTCATGGTCTCGAAATTAGGGTAGCGGTGATACAGAAGGGTGGGCAAGGAAGGGGAGACGACGCGGTAGTTGGCACGGTGTGCTAACATTTACGAAGCACAAAGCGGCGGACTCAGGTGGGGAGCAGAGAGCCGTGGCAAGTATCTTATTCGGCGTGGGAGACCGCCGCGATCTTGATCGGGCGGCCGAGCAAAGTAATGAGCCGTTCGACGGGATGTACGCGGCGACAGAAGACGGCTTTTGGGCTCTGCGCCAACGTCTCATCGAAGAAAAGGAGACAGCCGGCGTCTCCGTAATGATTTCACCCGGGGACCGTATTCCCCGTATCCGGCTCATTGAGGAGTTGCTTCGTCTTGAGGCGATGGGTGTGGAGCTGGTCTCAGCGGAGGCTGCGGGACATCCGCTGGAAATTGCCCTGACACCGGAAAACGGCAACGCGCCATCAGACCGGGGAGAAGTGATCCGACAGAGCATGGCGCGCAAGGCGCTGCGCGGCGTCGTTCTGGGTCGGATTCCTTACGGATACAAGACCGGAGAACACGGTCAGCTTGAAGAACACCCCGAGGAAGCCACTGTCGTCAAGATCATCTTTGGGCTTGCCGCACAAGGAAAGGGCATCCGCGCTATTGCCGCGGAGTTGAATTCACGCGGACTGCGGACCCGCCGGGGAGGCGCGTGGAGCATCGTCACAATCCGCGACATGCTACGCAACCGCGTCTACACCGGCGCCTACAACCGGTTTGGGGCGCGTGTTGCCGGAAATCACCCTGCCCTTGTTGCGACCCCGCTGTTCAGGGAAATCCAGGAACGACTGGATGAGCGGGCAAAGCGCGCCGGCTACGGGGCCGGGAGGCCTTATCTCTTGTCCGGGACAGCAATCTGCAGCGCATGTGGCAGCCACATGGTGGGGGTAACACGCCGCCAATCATGGACACGCAATGACGGGTCTTCAGGTTCCAACACGTACCGGTACTACCAGTGCGAGGCGGCGACGAACCAAGGGCGCTGCTCTTATCACACACGGCGGGCACGGGACCTGGATGCTGCGGTGCTGGCACGGGTGGGCCTGGACGGGATCGCCTCGCGGATCGAGGCGGCAGTCGATCTACGAATAAGCAACCTGGCCAGGGAGGCAGCGAAGGGTCGGACCCGCGCAGAGGATATTCGGTCGGCGGCGCAGCTGCTGTTCCACGAGGCAGGCCGGTTGCGCGACGCGACGCGGACGCATGGAAGCGCCTCGGTGGCAATTGATTCTCTTCTCCAATTGGCTGATGACGACATGGCGCTGCACTCCTTGCTGCGTGACGTCGTTCTTCTAGCCGTATCACGGATAGTTGTTGGTGAGAAGGACGCACGTGTCGCACTCAAGAAGTGACGGGGACGACTCTTGATCATCGGCTTAATCTCCGATACGCACGTGCCGGAGGCGCCTTTGGCATTGCCGGAGAGCGCGTTGGAGGTTTTCACCGGCGCAGGGGCGGAGTTTGTCCTCCATGCGGGCGACATCTACAGCCCTTCATGCCTCGATGACATTGAACGCGCCGCGCCCGTGTACGCATGCGAGGGGAACGGTGATTTTTTTCGGAAGATTGCGGATCCGCGCATCGAACGGACACGGGTGATGGAGGTCGAGGGGTTCTCCATCGGACTGACGCACGGGCTGGCGATTCCGGAGTTTCCGCCACATCGGACAATTGAGTCGGTGATGGGGCATGAGTTTGGTCGGGCCGTGGACATTATCGTCTTTGGCGACACGCACACGGAGGAGGTCGTTAAGGTCAAGGACGTATTGTGCGTAAATCCGGGAAGTCCCACCCTGCCCCACAACCTTGATCACCTTGTCGGGACGGTGGGGCTGCTGGAATTGAATCGCGGGGAGGAGCCAAAGGTCCGCATCATCCGGCTTGAAACGCTGGAGGAGCTGGACATGGACAACCCCGTCAAGTGGTGGAGCGTTAGATAGGGGCACTTGCCGTTCGTGGTTAGACAGGCTCACCACGAACGGGTACATATTCCTGATTGAGAACGGGTACGTATTCTTGACCGAGGGCGGGGGCGGCCCGTATGATTGATGCCACTTTCGTTCTTATTTGAGAGGTGTTTCCATCAACTACGCAATCGTCCAGACGGGCGGCAAGCAGTATCGTGTGTCCCCCGGCCAGCGGGTTTCCGTGGAGAAACTCGACGCCGAGGAAGGGGAACTCATCGAGCTTGACCAGGTTCTGATGATTACCAATGACGACGATATCGCTGTTGGGAGACCAACGATTGAAGGGGCGAAGGTGATCGCGGAGGTCGAGAAGCAGGGCAAGGACAAGAAGATCGTTGTCTTCAAGTACAAGTCCAAGGTGCGGTATCGACGCAAGCGGGGACATCGACAGCCGATCACAGAACTGCTCGTGCGAGAGATTGTTCCTGCATAGCGGGTTGTCCTAAAGGCAAAGAGAAAACGAAAAGGGATAGACAGTAATGGCGCATAAGAAGGGCGGCGGAACCACTCGAAACGGCCGCGACAGCCAAGGGCAACGGCTGGGCGTGAAGCGCTACGACGGCGAGACTGTGCGAGCAGGGACAATCATCCTGCGGCAGCGCGGGACGAAGATCTTTGAGGGAACCAATGTCGGTCGCGGTCGTGATTTCACGCTGTATTCCCTGATTGACGGCACGGTCAAGTTCGAGCATCAGACCCGCGCCAAGAAGCGTGTCAGCGTCTATCCTGTTGAGGCATAGCAGCGCCTTTCATTTGCGGAGAGCTTAACGATGAAGCCGGGAATTCACCCTGAGTACTACCAGACACAGGTGACGTGCGCCTGCGGGACCACATGGACGACCGGCGCGACAACGCCCGAGATTCGTGTGGACGTGTGCAACACGTGTCACCCGTTCTTCACGGGCCAGCAGCGCATTGTCGATACGCTTGGTCGCGTTGAGCGGCTGCGCCGCCGCTACGCGCAAGCCACGCAGCAGCAAGGGCGCCAGAGTTAACTTTCGTTACGTGGTCGCCGCACGGCGATGACTGAGGCGGGCCGACCGACGGCAAGCACCTATGGGGGTCAGGCGCTCATTGAGGGCGTGATGATCCGCGGCCAGACGTGCGTGAGCATGGCAGTGCGCCGCCCCAATGGCGAAATCCTGGTTGAAACACAGCCCATCGGTTGGCGCTGGGCGCGGACGATTCGTCGCATTCCATTCGTTCGGGGTGTGATTGTCCTGAGCGAGATGCTCGTGGTGGGGACACGGGCGCTGATTTTTTCCGCGAATGTTGCTTCCGAGGAGGAGAGCAAAGGGAACCCGGACACAGATGACGGGCCGGGTGGCCTGTCATCCTGGGCGGTTGCCAGCTCGGTGGGGGTCAGTCTGCTACTGGCAATCGGGATCTTCTTTGCGACGCCGGTCTTTGCGACAGGGTTGCTTGATTCGTGGCTGGACACAACCAATCTCTGGAGCAACGTGATTGAGGGGGTGATTCGGCTCCTCATGTTTGTGGCGTACATCGGGTTGATTGGGCTGATGCCGGATATACGGCGTGTATTTGCCTACCATGGCGCGGAGCATATGACGATCCACGCCCGGGAGCACGGGCAGCCGTTGGACGTGGCGTCGATACGCCAGTACGACACAGCTCATCCGCGCTGCGGCACGGCTTTCATCCTGGTGGTCTTGGTGGTCGCGATCATCGTTCACGTGTTCTGGACGCCGCCGGGATTGGTGGATCGCGTTATCTCACGGGTTGTGGTGCTGCCGCTGATTGCGGGGCTGAGCTACGAGATCATCAGGTTCAGCGGGTTCCACGCTGAGAACATCCTCGTCAAGGCAATCATCTGGCCGAATCTGCTGTTGCAGGCACTAACAACCCGGCAGCCGGACGATGATCAGATTGAGGTGGCGATTCGCGCGCTCGAAGGGGCGCTGGAGGAGGACCAGCGTCTGGCCGCATAGGTTGGCGGGACGAGTATTATTGGGGGTAAGAAGTAGGAGTTAACGATGCCCTGGTCACGGATAGTCGGCGGAGCAGCGGCGGGAGTGATGGTGACGGCGCCATTGATGGCGCTGTTTTATTTGGCGAACAAACTCCTCGAGCTACCCTTCCCTCCGTATGACCTCTTCGACTGGATAACACGCGTCCTGCCGGGGCCACTTGTCACATTCGGGCTGGATCTGTTCATCGACGGGATGATTCTTGTCGGGTTGGACGTGGCGGATACGGCGAAGACGGCGGAGTTGGCCATCGCCCTGCTGCAATTCTTTGCCATGGACGTGGCGCTGATCATGCTTGTGGCGATCATCGCCCCTGTTCTCACGATTGACCTGCGCCGTGCTGCGCTGGTCGCGGGCATCATCAATGGCTTGGCCATGTCGTTCGTTTCACTGTCGATTGGCGGCTCCACTCTGCCCGCATTGGTAAGCATCGTGTGGATCACAGGAGTGTATGCGGCATGGGGCTACGCGGCGGGTGTTGTGCTGGAGGGCGTGCTGCCGCGCACGGTGGAAGAGCCCGTGCCCACACCGATGGCTACCAGCGCCGACACAACGGCCGAGCCCATAGTTTCTGACGATGTGCCAGAAGACATGGATGGAGTCGCGGAGCCAACTCCGGTCGTTCACACGCGGCAATACCAGGAGGCTTCTGCGCAGCCGACGTGGGGACTCGACGGTAGGATGAACCGCCGCGAGTTCATTGTCCGTGTGGGGGGAGCCGCGGCAGTTATTACAGTTGCCGGAACCGTAACTGGCAATCTCATCGGCAGGGCGGGCAGCGGCGGGTCGACAGTTACCATGCCAGAAGGTGTGGATGAGGAGTTGATGGCGGGGGGTGTTACCTCGTTCCCGAACGACGGCGATCCGGTGATGCCTGCACCCGGGACGCGGACCGAGTACACAGCTGTTGAAGATCACTATCGAATCTTCATCCGGACGACGCCTACGGTTATTGATGGGGTGTCGTGGACGCTGCCCATAAGTGGCCTGGTGGCGAATCCCATCGAGTTGTCGATTGATAACATCCGTGACGACTACGAACCGCGCAGTCAATTCATCACGCTTTCCTGCATCTCGAACCGCATTGCCGGTCCGCTGATCAGCACGACGCAGTGGACGGGGGCAAGCTTCAAGGACATTCTAGCGGACGTTCAGCCACTGCCGGGGGCGCGGTACGTGAACATCGAAAGTGGCGACGGATTTCACGAAATTGTGGATCTCGAACTCATTGACCAAGATGAGCGGATCATGCTGGCGTATGCGTGGGACGAACGGCCAATACCCGTCGAGCACGGCTTCCCGCTTCGCATCTGGCTACCGGACCGGTATGGGATGAAGCAGCCGAAGTGGATTACTAACATGACGGTGCAGGAGGAGTACACGCCGGGGTATTGGGTTGCGCGGAACTGGGATGAGGTTGCGCGGGTGCGGGCCACGTCCGTGGTGGACACGATATCCGACCAAGCGGTCTTTGAGCGGGACGGTCAGACACTGGTGCCGGTGGGCGGCATCGCCTATGCCGGGGCCCGCGGTATCTCACGTGTTGAGGTCAGCGTGGACAGCGGAGCGTGGCAGCCAGCACAGCTTCGCGAACCGCTTTCAGACACGACGTGGGTGATCTGGCGATACGACTGGCCGTTTGAGGCTGGCAACCACAGCATGCGGGTTCGGGGCTACGAGGCCGACGGGACGCCGCAGATTGAGGCCCAGATGGGGAATCGCCCAAGCGGGGCGACAGGGATACACCGGCGGGCGAAATTCGTGCAGGAGCGGGGCGCCTAATCGTTTCCCTGCTTAGTCACCGCGTACCGCCAAGATGATGTGAAGTGTGCGCCTGCGCACTTGACCGTTAGTCCGCGATTTCAGTTGCGCTTGAATGCGCGTCGAGATTCCCTGTGCCGTGCTAGCATCGGTAGGCAATCATTACGAAGGGACAATGCCGATTTACCGATGAGTGCCACCGAAGAACAGATCAGCCACGTAGTGCAGGCGATGAGCAGCGCAACTATCTCCTGCCCAGAGTGCAAGACGCGAATCCGCTACGGCGACTATGAATGCCCCCGCTGCGGCAACGACATTGAGGACCAGCTCCGGGCGTGGGCGGCATGGATGCTTGAACCCATACGGGATCTTTAGGTCAATAGAAATTACCTTTGTTATAGATACGCATATGCGTATTTATAGATTTGCTTTCCCGTTTTGCAAATGTGGGATACAGTAAACGGCAAATGTTTGCCACTTGTTGAGCGGGCTTTTCCCGGGAAGGAAGGATTCACGTGAACAATAACGTTCCACTTTCTATTGCGGCGGTTGCGGCATTGGTGCTTGCAATCATCGCGGGCGGCGCGGTGTATTTCTCGCAGCAGGGAACCATCAGCGGACTGGAGGACGACAACGCAGCCCTCGAGAGCGATAAGAGCGCGCTTTCAGGACAAGTTGAGGAACTGGCGGCCATTACCGCATTCGGCGGAGGCGTTAATGAGAAGTCGATGCCGACGCTTGATATGGGCGTGACGCACGTGATGGATGAGGTTTTCTCGTTCAGCACAGAGTACGCAATGTGCCGTGTAGATACGAACTTCACGGACTTCGTGATGCCGACGAACGCGCTGGGTGAGATCCCGATTGATGCGCACACGTTCTACATGGCCATGGCGTCCAATAGTGTTGATAGCTATGAAATCTCCACCAACGCCGACGGCTCAACCCAGATTGTTCTTCTGGGAACTTTGGACTGCTTCACAGAAGTCGACCTCACCGAGAATGCGCTGGTGCCCGATGAGTTCAAGGCAGTCCACGGCAGCCGGACGGACCCTGAGCCGGCCACCTATCGCGTGACCGCGGTCGACGGCGGCATGGGCGGCGGCGGAGCCGGTGACCGGTTTGAGTTCACGACGTTCTTCGATCCTGAGACGGCTCCATTCAACCACGCGGTGTTCGGGCCGGAATTCACGTTCACCGGCACGATGGTGAACGGTGAGATCACCATCAAGGACATCGAAGTCGAGAGCATGGAGTAATCGCGCTCACGCGACTCGATTCGCAGACAAAAAAGGGGCGGCCAAATGGCCGCCCCTTTTCTTTGCGTTCAGAGGCAGGTGGCGTCTATGAGGGCATCAACTCTATTTCGCGGATGGGCGTGCTACTTGAATCGGCTGCATCTGTGCCAGGCAGAACCGCCGTCAGGGACCAAGGACCCGCGCGCACGATATCGACGTCGACGACACGGCCCTCAAGGTTGGCGTCGGAGCCCTGAACGTGAACGATCTTGTTCGTTCGTGTGCGGCCTGTCCAGGCATCCTTGACGCGCCGTTCGATGAGAATCTCTTGCCGGGTACCGGCCAGTAGGGCGTTTAGATCTGTGGCAATGCGCTCCTGCAGCTCTTCGACGGCCTTGCGCCGCTGAATCTTCACCTTTGGCGGAACATCATCGACGAGTTTGCGATCCGCGATGGTGCCGGGGCGCGTTGAGTAGGGCGCGACATGCACGATGTCGAACTTCACCTGCTCCAGCACGTCCATCGTTTGCTGGAACTCCTCGTCCGTTTCGCCGCAGAAACCGACGATAACATCCGTGCTGATGGCGACGCCCGGGATCGTTTCGCGGGCGCGTTCAATAAGTTCCATGTATTGCGCGATGGTGTACGGACGGCGCATTCGCTCCAAGACTTCGTCCGAACCGGCCTGGAACGGCAGATTGAGATGCTCACACGCCTTTGGGAGTTCCGCGACGGCATCGAGGATTCGCTGCGTCATGTCACGGGGATGGGACGTGAGGAATCGGATGCGCTCCAGACCTTCTACGGGGTGGATGGCGCGGAGCAAATCGGCAAGGTCAGGCTTATCCGGCAAATCGTGGCCGTAGCGATCGACGATCTGGCCGAGGAGAGTGATCTCCTTCGCGCCACGCGCCGCCAGCATCTCGGCTTCCCGGACCAGTTCATCAACGGGGCGGCTGGTCTCCCTGCCACGCCGGTAGGGCACGATGCAGTACGTGCAGAACTCATCGCAGCCCTGAATGATGGGCACGAAGGTGCTCACCGTGGGCTGTGACGGGACGAGGAATGCCTGGTCCGTGTCGCAGGAGAGACCTTGCCGGTCTGCGGCAAATTCGACGAGCGCGGTGAAATCCTGCGGACGCAGGAAGAAATCCACGTGAGGGAATCTCTCACGGAGGGCGTCGGTTCGAGGGCCGACCATGCAGCCCATCAGGGCGATGGTCGCGTCCGGGTTCTTTTTCTTGTGCGACTTGAGCGAATCCAGCCTGCCGACGACCTTGTCCTCCGCCCCCTGGCGCACAACGCAGCTGTTGAGGACGACAATGTCGGCGTCTTCCGCCTTCTGGACGGACTCGTAACCCAGCTGGTCAAGAGAGAGGCCAAGCCGGTCTGAGTCGGCCACGTTCATCTGACAGCCGACAGTCCACAGGTGATAACTCGCCATTCCGTCCCTCAACATCCCCGTTTCAATTGCCCTGTACGGGCGGATTATATGCGATGGCGGAGGGAATGGGATTCGAACCCATGTGTCCCGATTAAAGGACAAACCGCTTAGCAGGCGGCCGCACTAGACCTGGCTATGCGATCCCTCCGCGAAATGTCGTGCAATGAGGGCATTCACCTCGTTTACACTGCGTTCACCATGATACAACGGTAGCAGGAAAGGCCAAAGAACTGGGCGCAAGTATACACGTGAGACCGCAATGACCAGCCACAACGAGAATGAACTGAGCCGCCGCGCCTTCCTCACTATGTCCTGGCGGCGGGATGATTCGGCCTCACCAACAGAGACGTCACGATCCGCGACTGCTGACAATCTCACTCTGATCGGCAGTATCGAGAGTCTGCGTGAACTGGCAGTAGGCGACGTTGTCACGTCGCCTCGGCGTGCCGATATCCACGCCGTCCGTACGGCGACAGGCATTCTCGCCCTGCGTTCCCGTTGTCCAAATGACGGGGCATTAGTTGAATGGCGGGGAGACGAACAATCTGAGGATGCATTGGCGTCGATTGGCCGGTTCTATTGTTCCCGTAACGCTTCAATTTTCAACCGTCTCGGGGAATTGGTCGCGGGACCGGCGGACGGCCCCCTACCCACCCTGGTCATCGCTGAACGCCACGGTAGTCTGTGGGTGGACGAGGCGAAACCGGAAGCGCCGGACAGCGACGAACGGCTACAGCGCGAGTTTGCGCTAGCTTAGCGTAAGGCGGAAAAGCTATTGACCGGGCTGGTCAAGCAGGACGTAGCGTTGACGGCGGCGCAGGCGCGAGAACGCTCGACGTGGATCCAGGGCGAGTAGAGCCGCGTACTTGCGCAACTCCTCCATCCTCTGTGGGTCGCCCGTCCGCCGCCATGCGTTGTAGCTGTCCAGCATGAGATTTGTCACGCGCTGCACGTCCACGCCATGGATGAATGTCTGCGCCACTTCTGACAGGACTTCCGCGTAGATATCGAAGTTGTTGGAGAGACGGCTGAGCACGCCGTCCAGACCCGTCCAGCGCGCCAACTCATGTTCCGAGGCGAGCGCGTAATGGCTCCGCCCCAGTCGCGTGTAGTAGCTGATGTCCAGCCGAGGGATGGCCTGCATCGCGGGACTGCGGCGGCGGCGCCATCTGCTACGGCGGCCAGTCAAGCTCGCTGGAAAGATGCCGATCAGGAAGAGCGTGCTATCCGCGATGTTCCTGTTGGCTTCAAAGAGATTCTGCGCTTCCCGTGCCGCGCCATGCTCCGCCTCTTCCATGAGGCTTTCCAGCAGGTTGCCAAAGTGGGCGGCGAGATCAGGAATCGGAAAGATCTCTCTCATCCGCACATGGCGCGCAAGCAAGCTCCCAAGATAGTCAAGCGTGGCGATGCTGGTGCTGTGGCGGTCTATGTAAAGCGCCTTGAGCAGGAACAAGTCAAACAGACTCTGGAGCTCTATTCGCTTGAGTTGAGTGATGTCAGCGTAGAAGCCGTCGAGAAGGGTATCGACTTCACGAGCGAATGCGCGGTCAACTATATTTCGTCCTTCATGCGCCGATGCCGTTTCCTTGAGAGCCTGTACGGCAGTTTCTACGTCCGCCATGTCCTCTCCCCGCGCTCGCTTGTCCCGATTGTACCTTCTTTGCCGGTTATTGCACCGCCTGCCACCTTACCAGAGGCGACCCTTCGTCACGGATACGGCGTGTTGTTCCCTTGCGGCTCAGGTGCTCCAGGTGCGAAAGCGTCTCTCCAACGGCTGCCCGGCGGAGGAACTCATCCATCTCATCCCAGCCACCGACGTCCCAGGGCACACCTGCCGCGACCTCATAGGCTGTGCGGGGCGGGCCGTCCGCGGCTTTCAGGACGGCATCCAGGCGGGCGTCGTGGTGTTTATGCAGTTCCGCCACGCGGCCCTTGAGGTCAGTGAAGTGATGTTCGTGAGCGGGCAGGACGAGATCGACATCCAGTTCGCCAACCTTCGCTACGGAATCAAGATAGTCACCCAAGGGGTCACCGTCCGACGTCATCCGCACTGAGACGTTGGACGTGATGATGGGAAGGATGTGGTCGCCGGTAAAGACAAGCCGGGCTTCCTCATCGACCCAACAGAGATGGCCTGGGGTGTGGCCGGGCGTCCAGAACGCGCGCAGGTTGTGCTTGCCGGTCTTGTAGACCTCCGAGCCGTCAAGCAGCAGGTCAGGCGGCTCAAACTCACGGAATAGCGCCCACTGCCTTGCCTCACGTTCTTCTCCCGCGCCGCGTTCCGCTGAGTCTCCGTGAGATGGGATGCCTTCCGGATGCTCCTGTCGCCGTTCTTCCTCCTGAATTGCCCGGCGGCCGCGCCTCCCACCAAATAATTGTCCCTGCAATTCCTCCTCGGGCACGCCGTGTCGGCGATACCAGGCTTTCATGCGATCCTCGCCGCCTGTTCGCGCTGCTTTAGGGTCGCGCTTGATGGCCTCCATCGCTTCTCGGAATGGGCTCTGTTCCCAGTCGATGCGGTGCATGGCCGTGCGCCCACCGGTGAGCTTTTTGGCATCGATAGCAAGACCATAGTGGTCGGGGTGGTTATGGGTGATAAGAATGAAATCGATCTGGCCGGGCTTGATGCCCAACTGCCCCCTCAACTGGTCTTCGAGGGCCTCAATGCCCTCCTCGGAGCGGAGGCCGGTGTCAATGAGGATGGGTTTGTCCGGGCCGGTGACGAGATATGGAAGGGTGTAGCCGAGCGGGTTCTCCGGCATCGGGATTCGCATCTGGAAGATGCCGGGGGCTACTTCATTGACGGATTCGGACATTACGCAAGTACCTCTTATGCGCCTCTGCGCATCTCGTGCTATGTTGCCGCCGATTATATCAGCCGACGTACTCCCTAGCTCCGCGCAAATCGTCTCTGAACGTTCCATAACCTTGTCCGAATAATGCCCGCGTCATTCAAACGTTTGTTATACTCAAATGCGTTGCGTCATAATGCACGGGGCAGGTTTACGGCGGACGCTTCGCGGGGGCTCGGTAACTACAGCCTTTCTAGCAATCGCCATGCACTACTGGCCTGCCGAAAACAAAGGTCGCAAGGGGGAATTTAGTGGCAGCCACACGAGACTTTGTGATCCGCTTCGCGGGCGAAGGTGGACAGGGCATGGTGACCGCATCCGAGGCCCTCGCCGCAGCAGCCGCGCAGGTGGGATACCACGTGATGACGTTCGTTACATTCCCGTCCCAGATTATGGGCGGGCCCACGTGGAGCCAGTGTCGCATCTCCGTGACACCGGCGCTCAGCAATGGCGACACGCTTGACGTGCTCGTCGCATTCAACGAGGAGGCCTACGAGGTCCACAAGGAAGAGCTTCGTGACGGCGGCATTCTTGTTTATGACTCGGCAGTCTTTGAAGTTCCTGAGGAAGACAAGGGCTCGATGAACATCGTGGCCCTTCCCTACGAGGAGCTTGGAAAGTCCACCGGCAACCCGCGCGCCGCCAACATGGTCATCCTTGGCGCCGTGGCACAGTTCGTCACGTGGCCTGAGCAGTACCTCGAAGACTTCAACGTCAAGCGGTTCACACGGGGCCGCCCGAACGACGCCGAAGTCGTCGCGGCCAATAGCATGGGCCTTGGGCTTGGGCGCGACGCGGCGAGGGAGAGCGGATTCTCGCTTGGCGAGTTGGCCGCCCCCGATCCGCCCGATTACGAGCAGATCATCATCAAGGGCAATGAGAGCTTTGGACTGGGCGCACTCGCCGCCGGGCTAAACTTCTTTGTCGGCTATCCGATCTCCCCTGCTACGTCCATCCTCGTCTTTATGGAGCAGAATCTCCGTGGCGAGGGGACTTTCGTCTACCAGGCAAGCTCCGAGATCGAGTCCATCAGCACCATCGTCGGCGCAGGGTTCGTGGGCAAGAAGGCCATGACATCCACCGCAGGGCCCGGTTTCTCACTCATGAGCGAGGGACTGGGCATGGCGTGGATGATGGAGATTCCATGCGTGGTCATCGACGTTCAGCGGGGAGGCCCCGCAACCGGACTGCCCACCAAGTCAGAGCAGTCGGACCTGTACATGGCAATGCATCCAGCGCACGGCGACTCGCAGTTGCCGGTCATAGCGCCCGGCACCATCGAGGAGTGCTTCTACGCAGCGATGCACGCTCTCAACTGGGCGGAGCGCTACCAAGGTCCAGTGATTGTGCTCTCCGAGCACATGCTTTCCGAGCGCGTGCAGAACATTCGCAAGCCTGATCCTTCGCTGGTTGAGGTAGAAGCACGGCAGGTCTACACCGGCACGAACGGGTACAAGCGCTACGAGGGAGATACCGTTACTCCTATGCCGCTTCCCGGCGGCCCGGGGGCATACGTCGCCAACGCGAGCGAGCACGATACGATCGGCGACACAACGCACCTGCCGGTTCACCACGTCCGCGGCACGGAGCGTCGGTTCGGCAAGTTGAAGTTGCTTGAGGACACGCCGTACGAGACGCGAAACACGGACAACGACGTGGTCATCATGCCGTGGGGCGGGTCCAAGGGGCCGGCCCATGAGGCATATGAGAAGATGATGGAGAACGGTGTGCCGGTGGGCTGGTACTACACCATGTTCATCTCGCCGCTCAATCCCAAGCTGCTGGATGAGCTGCGAGAGAAGAAGCTGGTCTTGGTGCCGGAGCTCAACTACCTTGGGCAGTTGTCCTCCATTCTGCGCCAGCACGGCGTCAACGCGAAATCAATCACGCAGTACACGGGCCTGCCGTTCAAGGTGGCAGACCTGGTTGAGAGAGTCACCGCCGAGGTTGAGGCCATGGCGGGCAGCAAGGTCGGAGTCTAGCGCCCAAAGCACGGGCAGAGTCGAAAGAAAGAGGTAGCAGGCAATGACGAAGCGGAATCCCGAGTACGATTTCAAGTGGTGCCCCGGCTGCGGCGACTTCGGCGTCAAACGCGCCATTGAGTTGACGATTGCAGCGCGCACGACCGAAATGGACATCCCGTTTGAGAACAACGTGATCGTCGCGGGAATCGGTTGCTCGGGCAACCTGGTTCACCTGACAGACGGCCCGCAGCCGTTCGGTTTTCACGGCATCCACGGGCGCACGTTGCCTGTCGCGTTTGGCATCAAGAGCGGCAACCCGGACCTTGAGGTCATGGTTGTCGCCGGCGACGGGGATTTCCTGAGCATCGGAGCGGAGCACATCGGCCCTGCGGCCCAGCGAAACCTGAACGTGACCTGCGTGATCATGGACAACGGCGTATACGGCCTGACAAAGGGACAGAGCTCCCCCACGACGCAGTTCGGTGTCGTGACCAGCACCACGCCCGGCGGAAAGATCGAGGGAGAGGTCAAGCCGTTCCAGTACTACCTGTCACTGGGCGCGTCGTTTGTCGCATCGGCATTCTCCAGCAAGCCGCGCGAGATGGCGCAGATGATTCGAGAAGGCATGGACTACCCGGGCTTCTCGATCGTCCACGTACAGTCCCCCTGCACCACCTATAACGACAACTACGATGTCCTTCGAGGCAACGCCAAGAAGGGCATCGATCCACTGACGTATGACGTCCCGGAGAGCCATGATCCGACGGACTTCAGGGAGGCACTGAGGATTGCGCAGGATCCGGGTATCCCGCTCGGTGTCCTATACGCGGCGGACAACCCCGAGCCTCTGGATGAGCGTTACGCCAGCCTGAATTCCCGACTGCGCTCACGGGACGTCGACCAGATGATTGAGTCGTTCGCAATCCAGTAGACACGGAAACACATACGCCCATGGCCCGGCAGACGCTGGAGGCCCGGCTTAGAGACGAAATACGGCGAAGGGGTCCTATCCCCTTCGCCGATTTCATGCGCGTCGTCCTCTATGACCTCGACGGCGGCTACTACAGCAGCCTCGACGAGCGTATTGGGCCAGCGGGGGACTTTTATACTGCGCCCGCCACTCACCCGGCGTTTGGGGCGTTGCTCGCCTTGCAGCTTGAGCGCTGCTGGGAGCTGCTGGGCCAGCCGGAGTCGTTCACCGTTGTTGAAGAGGGCGGCGGCAAGGGGCGTCTCGCTCAGGATGTTTTCAACTACACCCAACACTTGGCGGCAGATTTCTGCAGGGCTGTCGATTATCGGATCGTAGAGTTTGGGCGGACTGGGCGTGTGACGGCGCCACAGGACGGCAACACGGGAATTGCCATCAGTTGGAACGGTAACACGTCCCCGGACGAGATTGAGGCCGGTGTGATTATCTCGAATGAGTTGTATGACGCCATGCCTCGCCACCGTGTGATTCAACAGGGTGAAACGCTCTATGAGCTGCTCGTCGACGCGACGGACGGGGGATTCATCGAGACGATTGCGCAGCCGTCGACGCCAGCGTTGGCGGAACGGTTGAGGAAGTTGGATGTGACGCTGCCGAATGGCAGCAAGGCGGAAATCGACCTTGGCGGCCCGGCACATCTCACGGAGACCGCGTCCCGGCTGCGGAGAGGGTTCGTCTTCACCATCGATTACGGCTATCCTGCCGCCACGCTGTATGACGGCTCACGGCGGGAGGGCACCCTGCTCTGCTACCACCACCACACGTCCTCCACTAACCCCTATATCCGGCTAGGCAGGCAGGACATCACGGCGCACGTGGATTTCACGTCGCTGGCATGGGCCGGGGAGGCGGCGGGACTATGGACAGAGGGTTTGTTGACGCAGCAGCGGTATCTCAAGAAACTCGGCTCGCAGGCGTTCATTGACGCGCTGCGCGAGCTAGATCTACCGCCGCAGGACGTTATGGCCAATCGCATGGCGATACTTGAACTCACCAAGCCGAGCGGGTTCGGCGGGTTCGGCGTCCTCATCCACAGCACGGGCACAGAGGCGGGCGAGCCGTTTGGTGCTGATGAGATTGTCATCAGCCGCGCGCGCGGCGGCTTGGACGATCTCCCGCCCGTCCTGCTGACACCCGACCATATGCCGCTGCTCGCCGGGCGCTATCCGCAGTACTCTGAACTGGATTCCATTTGGCCGGTGACGCAGCGACCGGAGACGGAAGAGATCAATACAGGAGGCACGCAGCAATGACAGTAGCGGATCGACTAAAGGAACTCGGAATCACTCTTCCTCCACCCGCCACACCCGGCGGCAACTACACACCCGCCAATCGTGTCCACAATACCCTTTACGTGGCCGGACAACTTCCGACGCAAGACGGCGAGCTGATTTCACCCGGCAAGGTTGGCGCGGACGTGACGGTTGAGCAGGCGACAGAGGCGGCTCGCATCGCGACGCTCAATGCGCTTTCAGCAGTGGAAAACGCGCTTGATGGTGGGCTTGATGCCATTGAGTCGGTGACGCGGATAACTGTTTTTGTGAATGCCGTGCCCGATTTCGATCAGCACTCGATCGTCGCGAACGGGGCGTCGGACCTGCTTGTTGCCGTTCTGGGCGACGCGGGACGACACGCGCGCAACGCCATCGGCATGGGATCCCTGCCACGCGGCTCCTGCGTGGAGGTGGAAACCAACTTCAAGGTGCGTTAGTCCGCCTCCGCCATCATGGCGCGGGCAACGTCCTGACCCTGGCGGATGCTGTAGTTGGTTCCCCGATCCTCCGGGTAGATCTGGCTCATGGCCGCGAGCCAGAGGCCGTCGACGGGCGTCTTGTTGGGCGGTATCTTGTCGCTGAAATGCGTGGTCATGATGGGCTGCGCCGCGCCCTCGCGGTGGACGTATGTCCGCTCCACCCATGACAGGTCGAATTCAGGATTAATCTTGCGCAGGTGCTCGACGTAGCTCTCAATGAGTTCATCGTCTGACAGTCCCCAGCGATGGTCGTCCGGCGTCACATAGTCCGCCGTGTAGAGGATGTGCTTGCCGCCGTAGACGGACGGCGGGACGAGGTTGGTCTGCTCCAGCGCGAGCAGGAATGGAATATCGGCATCCGCGATGTTGAGCCAATAGATGGGCGAGAGGCTACGATTCATCACCCAGATCACGGCGATCGCACCTTCGTAGTCGATTGTGCTGACCTTGCTGAGATAGTCCTCGGGTAGGTCCACGAGGCGGGGCAGCAGGAAACTGGGTACGGTGGCGAGCACGGCATCATAGTCGCGCTTTTCCTCGGTGCCGTCTGAATCGGCAATCGTTAACCCCGTTACATGGTTGTCCGTGGTTTCGATGCGGGACACGCCAACTCCCGTTCGCACTTCGCTGCCCATCTCCGTGATGCGCTGCTCAAGGGCGTCAATCAGCACCTGCCAACTGCCCTCGATATAGCCAAGCTGCTCGCGGCCAAGCAGGCTCTTGCGGGAGGCAACGCGCGTGGCGAACTTGCTCCACATCCACGGCATGGCGATCTGCTCGGCATAGCGCCCGAACTTGCCGCGAAGCAGCGGCTCCCAGATCTCTTCGTAGTTGCGCCGCCCGGCCCATTTGCGCATGAACGCGGCGGCGGTCGTGTCTTCCAGCCTCTTCCAGTTCTTGATGCGCTGGATGTAGAGCGTCACCAAGCCCATGCGGATGCGGTCGATGAAGCTTACGGGATTGAATCGCAAAAGATCCGTCGCCGTGGCGAACGGGTATATACGGCCGTGTGTAAAATAGCCGACCTTCGAGTCCTCCCAGATGAGGCGGTCTTTCAGGCCAAGCTCATCCAGCAGGCCGATAATCGTGACATCGGACAGGAAGAGGTGATGGTAAAAGCGCTCCAACCGCCCGCCACCAACGTCGAACGTGGACGCAAGTCCGCCCAAGAACGGCGCGCGTTCGAACAATTCCACGGTATGACCGGCCTTGGCGAACTCATAGCCCGCGGCAAGGCCGCCTACACCCCCACCAATAACTCCGACTTTCATTCGGTTGCCCTTGCTTGTCCGTTGTCCGATCCGTTCATCCCGCTGGTGGGTCTCAGCACCTCGCGCAGCGGGACACCCTCCAGAATGAGCAGAACCGCTCCCGCTATCGTAACGGGAACCCACAGCGTGGCGTGAATGACGACTGCGTACGCTGTGGCAAGTCCGGCCCCCACGCCGGCGCGGACGAGTGTCTCTTTAGCCAGGAGCTCAAACGGGCCAATGCCGCCGGATGACGAGGGCACGGCTGTGGCGAGATTAGACGCCGCGACAGCCACGAACAGCACGACGATAGGGGTGTCCACATCCATGGCGACGGCAACGAGGATATAGACCAGAGCCTCGCCCGCCCATACAGAGTTGGAGACCACGAACCAGAACGGTATCTTGCGCGCGTCCTTGAGGGCTGCAAAACCATGCAACAACGACTCCGCAATGCCCATCATACGTGCCGCATAGCGGTCCGGGAGAGGCCGTGTAACGGTATGACTCACACGCAGGGCAGCGTCAGGAAACAGCACAGCGAGGATGACGGCCACCCCAGCGCCGATGAACACCACGGCAGCCACCTGCGCGGCGAGCGTTAGCAACGGCGAGAGCGTCCACGTGGAGGCGAAGAACAGCAGGCCGATGCCAAGCCAGAGGAGGAGGGTTAAGCCGTCAAGGATGCGCTCCACGGCGATTGTCGCGAGGCTGGCGGTCATGTCCAGTCCGGGGTTGCGGCGTAGCAGATAGGCCCTGACGAACTCGCCTAGCCGAAGGGGCAGGACATTGTTCGCCGCGTAGCCGATAGTGGCCACGAAATAGGATCGCCCCAAGGTCACTCCGCCCAGGTGCGCCAACAGGCTCTGCCAGCGCCACGCGCGCAGGGTAAATGCCAGGAAATAGACGATTACCGCAGGGATCAGCCAGAGATAGTTCGCCTCTGCGAACGCATCGAGAAACTCGTCGAAATCAATGCTCCAGAAGACAACAGCGAGAAAGGCCACGCTTACCGCGAGCGCGAAGAGAGTACGCCTATTGATGAGCATTGAGACGCGGACCTAGGCAGGCCCGTAGACCGGATCGGGCGGCGTACTCAACTCCGGCGCATAGTCGGACGGGAAGTAAACGTAGATGTCAGAACTGCCAAGGCGCCACGGCGGCTCCCGCAGAGTCCAGTAGGTCCAGATGGTCGACCACGCGCCTGGGTCGATGGCACCCCGGGCAATATCACCAATACCGAGTCCCTCATAGTACTGGTCGCCCCGATAAACCCCTTCCGGGAACCACCATCGGAGCGGAATGCGCACGCGATTTGCCTCAATAGAACCCCACTCAGTCGTTTGGATGTTGGAGGCGCTGTCCGTGTTGAGGGCCATTATGAGGCCGCGCGGAGGGTTCTCATCGGTCACGACAGGCGATCCGGCCCCACAGACGCTCTCACCGCCCATGCAGCGGTATTCGACGTTGGTGTAGTCACGCAAATACCAATGCCATGGCCAGGAGTACCCATGCGCCGTGTCGATGGTGAGGGGCAGGTGCTGTCCGTCGCCTGTGGCGGCTGCGTAGCGGTCAATCTCGTCAACGGCCTGCTCGAGTGTGGGCGAAGTCTGAGTGTAAACAAGCATCTCCACAGGAACGTCGCCATTTTCAAAGCTGGCGCGGAGTGAGGAATTGACCGTGAGGATGAGGAGCACGGCCAGGCCGCCAACGGCTACCGCATGGCCAACACGCAGCGCATCGGCTTGCCGGGTTATCTGGCGAACCTGATTGAGGGCTTGCGGCAAGTATTCTCCCAGTCCACGTCCCGCAATCATGATGATCGGCAGCGTGAGATGGATGGACAGCCACGGCATCTTCTCTCCAGCCATCAACAGCAAAACAAGCGCGAGCAGGAACCAGTAGATGAGAAAGACGTCAAAGGTCATGAATGAGGGGCGACGCCGGAGGATAAAGAATCCCGTTACGAGGGCGGCGACGAGGGGCATGAGTTCGTACACGGACAGAACCATGAAGTAGTAATACCAAGGTTGACTCCCGCGTCCGACATCCTGCTGCGCCACCCAATAACCCAGAGACTGCCAGACGCCGCTGCCAAAGCCGATACCGTTCGTGAACAGCGTGGTAAAGAGTATGGCGATGAGGAACCAGAAGACGCCGGCGATGATCAGCCAATGCCGTCTGTGCCAGATGATGCCCAGCGCCGCACCAACGCCAAACAGCGCCAGCAGCACAAAAACGGCAATGTCCAGCGCCTGAATGCCGAGCAGTGTTCCCGCGGCGGGATTTTGGATTTCATCCAGGTTTGCCAAGTCGAATCCGACGCCCGGCAAACCGGAGAGCCTTTCAATGATCCACGTCGTTACGCCCGGGCCTTGTGAAATCGGCGCGCCGACCGGGCCCGGAAGATTTGCCAGCGCGCCCTCCGCAACACTTACCCCCGAATCCGGATTAGCCAGGTGGAGGCCAAGAATGTTCTGGAAGAGCGCGACACCCGCTGCGCCCATCGGCAGCACGAGTGTTGTCAGGATCAGGCCGAATACTGCGGCGGGCGGCCATTCACGCAGCGGCGTGCGAATGAGCCGCTTGGCATCGCCCACGTGGGCAAGGAAGAGAAACGTGAGCGGCACCAGCACAAGCAGGTACATTACTTCTTTGGTGGCAAAGCCAATCGCCAACGTTGCTGAGGCAATGACCAGGTACCGTAGTCGCCGCGAGTCCATGTATGCCCACATCGTCCAGAAGAGGACGAGCGTGATGAGAACCATGTAGATGTCGTTGCGGGCGAATCGGCTGAAATACAGGATGCCGGGGGAAATTGCCAGCAGGCCCGATGCCATGAGAGCGCCGAGCGTACCCATCCGGTGGCGGTACAGGAGATACGGCAGGGCAACCACGATTGTGCCCAGAAGCGCCGGTAGGAACCGTAGAGTCGCGTCCGATGCACCGAACAACCGAAACACGAAGCTGGTCGCGATGAATTGGACGGTTCCGTGAAGGAGTGGGTTGTGGATGAACCCTCCGCCTTGCACCATGAACCACGAATAATAGCCGTGCAGGCTTTCGTCGTGATGAACAGCTCGCGTGCCCAGATCCCAGAAACGCAAGAGGGCGGCTACAACGACGATGGCTATGAGGATGGCGGCTTCAGGTCGCCGCGCCCACGCAGCAAGGTCATTGACCGCTTTCTGTCGCGCTTCTTGTGAGAGCCATGCTCGTTGCCGGGCAGGCGCCGGAGTATCGTCGAGTTCCTCGTCCGATCGGTCTTCTGTCAGATCTGACGTTGTGTGGTCGGCGACCACCGGCTGGCCGCTTCTGCTCTGCTGGCGGCTACGGTTGCGTCTTCGTCGGGATTTGCTCATGGTCAAATCTAACTATACCCAGACGGCCATCAGACGATGGGCACGTATCGCAGGACGGTTGTGTTCCCCGATCCAAAAGTCACTTCGAGGCGGTTTGGCATGGCGGCAAGCAACCTGTCCGCTGTGTCCTCTCCAAAGTCAGCACGCTCCAGCGAGCCGACGAAGATATAGTCAATGCCGTAGAACTCGAGCCTGAGCTTCAGTTGATCTTCGCTGAGAGTTTCACCGTCCGCGACGGTTTGTCCGCGGTAAATCTCCTCGGTGTATTGGATTCGCGGCCCAAACAGTTCAGTACTTCCTCGCCATTGATATTCATGTCCCTGCCAACCCATGGGCGTTGGCAGTCCCGTAATCGCGGAGACACGGCCGTAATCCGAATAGTCATTGCCGTGTGCTTCAAGAAGGTGGTCGCCACGGTCGGCATTGTCCACTAGCCAATCGATGGCAGCAGCGTCATCCGGGAATCGTTCGCGGTACGTCGCGAGTCCATCCAACTGAATGCTAGTAGAAGGCGAGCCTTCAATGCGTTCCGCTGCGCCAAGGGGGCCGTAGACGGCACCGACCAGCAGCAGAGCCAGTCCGCCTGCACCCATCAGAATGAGTCCGCCGCGGGAGGGTGAGAGTCGTTGCGGGCGTTGGGCAATGAGCCAAGCGGCGCCGATACCCGTCGCGACTGCCAGCAATGTCCATACCTGGTAATGCACCTTGAAGACGGTGTTCATGCGGACGCCGAAGGAGTCCCAGACGTAGAACACTTCCGTGATGACGATTCCCATCGCGGCTGTGGCCACCAGCAGGCACGCAAACTGAATCCCTTGCGGCATCGGGCCGTCTTCCCGTCCGGTTGGCAGCACCGCCAGGAATCCAACTGCCGCCAATGCCATCGCGGGCGCGGCCACAAGCCAGCGAAGGCCGATATCGGCCACTGTTGGCGGATCAACCGGAATGAGGGCGTCATGAGGCAGGAGGTTCCACCCGACCACGACGAAAGTCCAGAGAATGAGCGGACCCGCGGCCAGCAACATGACACCACCCAAGTACAGATTCGACACATCCTTGCGCCTCACACGAATGACCGTGATTGCGGCGGGCGGGAGTATGGCGAGCGCCATCGGTCCCCAGATACGCGCGTAGTGGCTGAGCTCGGTACCAGAGGCGTGGATGGGCAGCACACCACGCACGCCGCTGCTCACGGTCAGGTAGAACGGTGAGAAAAGGGCTAACGACAGGAGGGCGATTGCTGCTGCCGGGATAAGGATGTCAAGTGCCGCCTGCTTGCTCAGCAGAGCCCCGCCAAAGCCCTCTTCGCGTAGTCGCCGTGCCTTGATTGCAACCAAGAGCAGCAACATATAGGCCAACCAGTCCCACGTGTTGATGAAGCCAAGCGCGCCGATTATCAGCGCCGTTAGGAAGAGTTCACCGGCGCGCTGTCGCGGCCACGACATGTCCGGGGCGTCCGGTTTGCATAGCCACGCGAGCGCCACGGTAAGGGCGAGCAGGACAAACGGCAGGGACATGACGTGTGGGTGGAGATCGCCCAGCAGGAAGCTAAACGCGGGGAATTCGTCGATGGGAGAAAGCGTTCCCGGATCCTTGATGATGCGCGTTGAGTCCCACCACCAGAAGCTGAATCCTGTCGCTCCTTCCAACGACAGTGTTTCCGTGATGGCCCGTGCCCCGCCGCTCAAGTTGCCCGCAATCAGCAGCGCGATTACCGCCGTGACTCCGCCAATGACTGTGATGATGTCCAGTCTCGGTGGCTGAACACGCGCTATGCCTGTTCGCAAGATCGCGTTCATTGTCAGAGAAAATGCGGACACGGCCGTCAGAGCGAAGAGGGTGATGAAGGCGAGGTTATAGCCCACCGGGGCAGCTGCCAATGAGAGTTGCGCGGGGATGCTGAAGATCACATATCCAAAGTAGTAGTAGCTGATTGAATGACCGGCCAGCCACGGGTCAGGCGGAGGAAACGTCGAGCTGCGCAGGGAACTGGCGAGGAAGGCAAGATCCATCGGTTGTTCGGTGGTGAGGCCGGTGATGGCTGTGGAGATAGTGATGTCCGGGGCGAGGACGCGGAAAACGGCGAACAGTACGAATGCGGACAGAAATACGGTTTCGCTCGCAGCGAGCAATCGCCAACGACTGCGGACAAAGTCGACCATCTCTTCACGGTGCTGTCGCGCCAGAACTGCGCTCGCGCCGAGAAGGAGGGCCAAGACAGCCAAGAGGGAAAGGAGGCCGTTGTCCAGAACACGCGACGTGACGAGGGCCCAATATGCATAGGCAAGCACAAGCAGTCCCAACACCTTGGAAACGCCGTAGCCACGATCGGGAAGGTCACGGAAGAACGGGAATGCCCACGCAAAACCCGCCGCGCCGATTACCTGGAGCAGGACGAGCCAGATAACCAGGTGAAGCATGGGAGGAGGCTTGGACCGCTCGCGCCTCTACGCGAGCAGCGCCGTTACGAACGCATTGGCGTCGAACGGTTCAAGATCGTCTATTCCCTCTCCGGTGCCGATGTACGTCACCGGGACACCGAATTCACGCCGGATGGCGATTGCTATGCCACCCTTGGATGTGCCGTCCACCTTGGTCAGGATCACGCCGTCCACACCCACCGCTCCCATGAACTCGCGGGCCTGAGAGAGGCCGTTTTGTCCCGTCGTCGCGTCAAGGACAAGCAGAATGGTGATGTCCGCCGGATCAACGGTTCGTTCCACTACTCTTCGCACTTTGCGCAGTTCATCCATCAAGGATGTCCTGGTCTGCAGTCGTCCGGCAGTGTCAATGATGACCGTGTCCGCGCCGCGGGATCTGGCCGCTGCGACACCGTCAAATGCCACCGCGCCGGGGTCCGCGCCATGCTGCTGCGCGATGACGGGCGCGCCTAGACGTTCACCCCAAATCTGCAACTGCTCGATGGCTGCTACGCGGAACGTGTCTCCGGCGACCAGCAGCACACGTCGATTTTCCGACATCTCGCGTCGCGCCAGTTTGGCGATGCTCGTCGTTTTGCCGCTGCCGTTCACACCGACCACAAGGATGACGCGGGGCGTGGCATTCTTGTGGTCAGTCGGGATAGGAGATGCGCCGTTGACGGCAACGTTAACGAGTTCGGCGGCGAGAGCATCCTTGAGGTCGTTGGGTTTGGCGCTACGAATCTTGTCAACGCGGTCGCGGGTGCGGGCAATCAACTCCTCGCTCAGGTCGAGACCAACATCGGCGCCAATCAGCGCTTCTTCAAGCTCATCCCACGTCTCAGGCGGGATTGAGTTTCTGCCAAAGATGCTTGTGACGCGACCAAACCACGCTCGCTTGGTCTTATCAACGCCTTTTTCGATGGATGAAGCCATTGCCCGTGCCGCTCTCAACTAGTCCGCCGGATCGATGGCGGACTCCGCCTCCATACGAATCTCAAGCGCGTTGGCGTGAGCGACAAGGCCTTCGGCACGCGCGATGGCGATACCGCTGGGCCCCAGGGCCTGCAAACGATCTTCCGGCACGGCAACAAGGCTGGTCACCTTGAGGAATTCAAAGACGTTGACGGGGGAGCTGTACCGCGCCGCGCCGCCTGTCGGCATTGAGTGACTCGGCCCTGCGATGTAGTCCGCAAACACCTCCGGCGAGTGCTCACCCACGAAGATGCCGCCCGCGTTACGCAGGCGGGGGATGAGCGCGTGCGGGTCCTGGGTCATGATGCAGAGGTGCTCCGGCGCAAAGGCGTTGCAGAAGTCAGCGACTTCATCATCCGTATCGACGATGACAAACCCACCTGTTTGCGTAGAAAGGTGGGCGGGGGAATTCTCCGGCAAGTCGCGCAGTTGACGCTCCAGTTCTCTGCCCGTCCGCGTCGCCATTCGTTCCGAGGTTGTCACCATGACAACACGCGCCTCGGGGTCGTGCTCCGCCTGCGCGAGCAAGTCCGCCGCACATAGCGTCGGGTCGGAGCGGTCGTCCCCAATAACCAGTGTCTCCGTGGCACCCTGTAGAGAATCAACGCCTACGACGCCGTAGACGGCCTTCTTGGCGAGCTGAACAAGAAGATTGCCGGGGCCAAAGATCTTGTCCACCTGCGGGACGGATTCCGTTCCAAGGGCGAACGCGGCGACGCCCTGTGGTCCACCGACGCGAAACACACGGTTGATACGCGCGATGCTGCACGCAACCAGCGTTACGGGAGCAACGATGCCATTGGCCCGCGCGGGTGTGGTTACGAAAATCTCCGGCACATTGGCCACACGGGCAGGAATGCCGATCATCAGGACGGTTGATGGATACGCAGCGCGACCACCGGGAACGTAGATGCCAGCCCGCTGCACGGGGCGGATGAGTTGGCCTACGCCGCGCTCAAAGTCCATCCAGCCAGTCCTCGACTGCTGCTCATGGAATGCTTCAATCTCTTCCGCCGCCTTGTGCATCGCGTCAATGACATGGGTATCGACGCTGTCGTAAGCGCGGGCGATTTCCTCGTGTGTGACCTCCAGAGCAGACAACTCCACACCATCAAACTTGCGCGCGAGATCACGAATGCCCTCGTCGCCATCCACGCGTACTATGTCAATGATGCGCCGCACAGCCTCTTCGGGTGAAATGCGCTCGCCGAACGCCTGCTCAAGAAAACTGAGTGTCGATTCTGACGCCTGCGGGTTGAGCCACGGGTTGGCGGCAATCAGCCCAGCCTTACCCTCTTCAAGTCCTCGAAAGGTCTTCATGCGAGGATTTCCTCCGCGTGCCTGAGTGACTGGTTCATAGTGATAGCGCGGTATTGTTGAATGATGTCCCGGGGGATGCGGGCATAGACACGATCAAGCATCCCTTCCGGATCGGCCATCAACTGCTCGACTTCCCCTCCATCCAAGTTAGGGTCATCCAAATAGCGTGAGATGAAGCGTGGGAATTCTGCCCATGTTCCGGGCAGGGTCAGGACTCGGCCTGCCACGAATTCGCTCCAGTCCCGCAGAATACTCTTTGCGATAAGTGAGTCAGGCACGGAATCAGTGATGCCATTCGAATCGATAATCTGTTTTTGCCATTCCATCAACTGCTCACGGTTGCCGCGAATATCAACCTCCAGCTCGTATTGCATGGCGCGGTCCAGGATATTCTTCGTCGGGTCGGCACCAAGATACGAATCATCTTCGAAGAAGGGTCGATAGACATTGACGATCCATATCTCATCTGCGGCGAGGTGGCTTGCATAACCGATGAGAAAAGCAGTTAGTGCCCAGTCATCCTCCGGGGAGCGGGAAACGAGACCCGGCAGTGCCTTCTTCATGCCCTTAAACCCTTCGCCCGTACCACTTTCCGTCAGGTTGAAAAAGTGGGTTTCCTCACGTGGCTCACGGGTCAACACGCGCCGGTCGGGGGCGGTGGAACCCAAAAGGGCGGCACCAATATGCTCCTGAAGTTCGTCAATACCAAGTTCGTCCACGAGTTCCTGGATGATGCTCAGGTGTACCGCCAACATCGGCATGGCATCGACACCCGTTAGCGAAGCGGCAGTTCCGGCGGCTGGCCGAAATGCTGTGTGAGTGGGAAGGCGATGACATCCGTCGCCCCGATCATCCGCAGCGACTCCGTTGCGACAAGCTGTTCCGTCTGCTGATGGTTGATGACGAACGATACGGAAAACCATCGTTCCCCTTTTTCAGTGTCGAGGGTCTCACGCGTGACGACGGGGGCTATCGTAGGACCCTTCAGTCCCACGCTGCCCAAAGACGGCAGATCGAAAAGCTTGCGGGCGACATCTTCGGGTGTATTCCCGGGGACGTTGGCCATGACTATATAGCGCCCCTCCGCGTTGAGATTGGCGTGGATGTATTCGAGCACGAGCCAAGCAGACTGCACGGCTTGATCGTCATAGACTTCCTTATTCACGCAGGCGATAAGCGCCGCGCTCGAGTGCAGTATCGGGCGGGGGGGATTGCCCAAGCGCAGACCGGTCAAGGAATGGGCTGAGAGCGTCGACCCCGTGACAACGACATCGGCTATCAGATCAGCCGCGCCAAGATGTGGCAGCAATTCGTGCGAACCCTGAAAGAGTCTCACTCCCTTACCGGAAACACCGTGTTCCTCCATGTAATTCTGCGTGAGGCCGGGGTACTTGGTGGCGACGCGCAGATCCCGACCGAGCTGCCGTGCCCATCCAGTCAGATCGCCGACCGGAATATCTCCGGAATCACCAAAACGACGGCTTGGCGCGGCCAGCATCAGTCGGCTTTGTCCGAATCCCAAGTCCGGGATCAGACACGATACGTTCTCCAGGCCAGACAGGCTTTTCTCTTCAAACCAGTCACGTCCGGTGATGCCAAGATGCGCGCCGCCTTCTGCAACAATGGCCGGTATATCGTCCGGCCTGAGGAATACGGCCTCGCACTCCGGAATGTCGCGCACCTCTTCGACAAGACCTGTTCCACGGCGAGACACGTGGATGCCACATGCATTGAGCATGTTCAGTGTGTCGTTTAGCAGTCGATTGTTACTGGGGAGAGCCAGGCGCAGCACGTTCGTTTAGCCTCTATCCACGTGTGCCGGGTTCGTTAGATGGTCACGGCACACCAAGTCATCATGCGTTCGTACTTGTAGATTCTAACGTAGGGCAAACTCAGAACAAAGCGTCACCGACGAGCGGCAGATTCTCGATAACGTCTACGCCATAGTAGCCGGCGATGGCGATTGCTGTGACAAGGATCAGCTTGCCCGCCGCCACCACGAGCAGGAAACGCCTCAACGGATACCGGATCGCTCCGGCCCATACGCCTGCAACGTCAAACGGGAGAGGTGAGGCCGCGAAGACGAATATCGCCCAGCCGCGCCATCGCTCTCCGGTTCTTTCAAGTCTCTTGTACCACCTGCTTTCATCAATGATTGACGAACCGCCACGTCCGGCCATGTACGCCGTTATCTCCCCCAACGCCGCGCCGGCCGCGCCGAAGAGCCCAATAAGGAAGGGGTTGAGAGTGCCAGAGACGGCAAAAATAATCGCATGGCCAGGCACGGGAAGCAAGACGACCGTCGCGCTGTTGATCAGTTGCAGCAAGAAGACACCGACGTATCCCCAGTCGCCAAGTCCATCAACGAAGCTCGCGTAGCGAACGAGCAGCACGAGGACTCCAATGGAGACGACAAGCGCTCCACCAAGCTGGAAAGCCGCGACAAGGCGATTCTCTCGCCGTTCAGCGCCCGGAGACGCCGCCGTGGTTTCCATCAGCTTAACGTCACGTCGCCCGCGTGAACGACTCTGCGCTGGCCGTCATCGGTTTGAACGACCAGCCCACCGCTTGGCTCAACATCAAGCGCCAAACCCTCGAACGTCGCGTCGCTACCTGACACATTCACTCGTTTGCCAAGGTTGACGAGGGCTGAGCGCCATTGGCCGAAAATATCACGGCCCTCTTGCGCGTCCACATACAGCGCATTCATCTCCTCCAACAGCGCGCAGAGCAGATCAACGCGGGAAACCTCACTTCCCGTCTCTCTGCTCAAGCTCGTGGACGCATCCGCAATCTCCGGGATCGAAGCCGTGTCCCAATTGACGTTCACGCCGATCCCTGCAACGGCGAACTGATCTTCTTCGGAATCGCCGCGCACGACCTCAACGAGGATGCCGCAGACCTTGCGACCGCCTATGAGGATGTCGTTGGGCCACTTGATATCCGGATCGAGCTGCGGACAGACGCGACGGATAGCTCGCGGAACGGCAAGGGCGCAGATCATCGACAGCGACGGGAGAAGGTTCGGGCTGGGCCTTAGCAGGATCGAGACGAGGAGGGACGAGGCGGGTGGCGACATCCATGATCGGCGAAATCGCCCGCGACCGCGTGTTTGTTCATCCGCCGTGATGGTGAGGCCCTCAGCTGCACCTGCCCGCCCCGCCGTGGACACATCGTCCTGCGTGGAATGCGTGACTGCCAAATGCCTGTAGTCCGCGCCAATAATGCGCGTAGAGAGACGTTGCGCTATCTCGGATTCGTTCAGGGCATCGGGCATGTCGCGGCGCTTCCTCGCTCAATGTGCGTTGGCGGACATACGTCCACTCTATAATGATGCATATCACGAGGGTTATCGTTCGGGGGGAGCGGGATTCATGGAATATCGTCGATTGGGCAATTCAGGCCTGCAGGTTTCAACAGTCGGACTTGGGACGAACAATTTCGGCAGGCGACTGGAGTATGAACGGAGTGAGGTCGTCATCAAGGCGTCGCTCGATAACGGGATCAATTTCATCGACACGGCCAATATCTACAGCATGGGCGAATCCGAGGAACACATCGGAAGGGCGCTCGCGGGGAACCGTGAGGCGGCAGTGATTGCCACCAAGGGCGGTGGCCAGATGCAGCAACGGCCGCACGGCAGCGGCAACTCCCGCAAACACATCACAAGCGAGGTGGAGGCAAGCCTCAAACGGCTTCAGACAGACTACATCGATCTCTACCAGATTCACTTCCCGGACAACGACACGCCCATCGAAGAGACTTTGCGCGCGCTCGATGACCTGATCCGTGCCGGAAAGATCCTCTATATCGGCAGCTCAAATTTTGCGGTGTGGCAGGAGGCGGAGGCCGCGTGGACGAGTCGACAACTCGGTCTCAATAGCTTCATCAGCACGCAGCCGGAATACAGCCTCATCAACCGCGACGTGGAGCGTGAACTGATTCCCTTCTCTGTCAAGTACAACATCGGAATCATTCCCTATTTTCCTCTCGCGGGCGGCGTTCTCACCGGCAAATACACGCAGGGACAGGAGCCGCCGGAGGGTACGCGGATGTCCACTACGCCGGCAAATTTCCGTGGCCGCTTCATGAACGAGCGCACGTTTGCCATCGCTGACGTGGCCACTAAGTTTGCTGAAGAACGCGGACATACTACGGTCGAACTTGCCATCGCATGGCTCCTTGCCCAGCCGCAAGTAGCCAGCGTCATTGCTGGGGCAACACGGCCGGAGCAGGTGGAGGCGAACGCCAAGGCCGCGGATTGGACCCTGACGGCAGATGAGGTTACGGAACTGAATGAGAAGCTGGCCGCGCTCGGCTAGCTGGGCTTACTTACACCTATTCGGCTACAGGCTCGCGGGCCGTCACTCGAATGACGTAGTTCTGCGGGTCGTCCTGCGTGGGAAAGTGTCGCCCTTGCGCGAACATCTCCGTGAGACGCTGGAAGAGCAACGGGCCCACCTGGGATACGGCATCTTCCAGATCGGCTGACACTGTGGAGACGTCAGGAAAGGCGACGGGTGTGGCGCGGTACTCTCCCTCGTCCGTGCGTTGGATCATGACGATATAGGGAGAGGTGTCACCGCGCCGCGGATTGCGTACCCACACGGTGCGAACGGGCGGCCAATCCTCACGTGGGGCATCTCCGCCCTCTGCAAGAATCCCTCCCAAGGCGATTCCTGCGTTGTCGGTCACCTTTTCGAGCGCCGCGGCGCGTGTGGGACCCTGCCCCGTTACGCCCGTCATTGCGGGAATCAACGCGCTATAGGACCCGTCCTCATTGGGCAGCAGTACCGCCGTATACGATGGCGCCATTTCCTCTCCCTGTCTTTATGCGCCTGCGAGTATCGACGCCGCAGCGGACTCGGCCGCCTCCGCCAATGGCCTCACATACAGACCGCCTGCCACGATCGCCAAAAGCAGACCAAGAATCAACAGCCACATGGTTCGCGAAACACGAATCGCCTCCGCGCCATCCTCGGGCTGTTCGATGTACATCTGTCTCACGATGTTCAGATAGTAGTACAGGGAAATCAGGCTTGCGAATATGGCGATGCCGACCGGCACGAGGAATCGCGCGCCTGCTGTGGCAACCACCGTGAATAAGTAGAACTTGGACACGAACCCCACAAAGAACGGGAATCCGGCGAGGCTGAATAAGGCCCCTGTCAGCGCGAGTGCGAGGAAAGGATTGCGGCGTGCCAACCCAGCCATGTCCCGCACACCCTCCTTGCCCGTCTGCTGCCAGACAGCAAGCAGCACCATGAACGCAACCATGGTTGAGGCTGCGTAACTGACGCTGTGCAACAACATTCCCGCAATCGGTTTCGTGGGGTCGTCAGCGCCAAGCGCCGCAATTCCGAGTAAGAGATATCCTACCTGCCCGATGCTCGAATACGCCATCAGCCGTTTGAGATTCGACTGCAGGATTGCGACGAGGTTGCCAAGCATCATACTCAGCACGGCCAGCAGGATGAACACCCAGTCCCAGAAGAGCGCCACCGGTTCCAGCGCAACGGCAACCAGACGGATCAACAGGGCGAAACCGGCCGCCTTGGAGGCCGCCGCAAGATAGGCCGTGATGGGAATCGGCGCGCCTTCGTATACGTCCGGCGTCCACATATGGAACGGGACGGCGGCGACCTTGAAACCCAGCCCTGCCGTCAGCATGGCTAGCGCAATAATCAGGCCGGGGCTCGGTGAGAGGGCGCTGAGGCCGCTTGCCACTTGATCGTAACGGGTGTCACCCGTCAAGCCGTAGATGTACGTGATGCCCAGCAAGAGGAACGCAGAGGCGATTGCGCCAAGCAGTATGTACTTCATCCCTGCCTCGTTCGTCCTGCGTTCTTTCCAGGTGTAGGACGCGAGGATGTACAGGGAGAAACTCAGCAACTCTAATGATATGTAGGCGGTGATCAGTTCGCCTGCCGCCGCCATGCCCATCGCGCCAACGGCGGACATCATCAAGAGGGCGACAAACTCGCCGGGGCTGTCAATTGCCGACACGAACTGCGAGGAACCGAGAATCGTCACCGCCGCGAGAATAACGAACACCGCAAAGAAGAACACGGAATACGTATCAAAGATAAGGATGCCGCCCGCGAATCGACTCGATTCGCCGTCACTGGAGAGAATAATGAATACGGCGATGGCGGCCATGACCGCCGCGCCGCCGTACACCAGGACGGTGCGGGAGAGGCGCGGCACAATCAGGTCGAGCGTGAATGCCCCGAAAGCAAGCCCTGTGACGAGATAGCCCGGTAGCAGCAGTGCCCAGTTCATTTCGTCACAGCCCTTACACCGTCTCCGCCAACGCGGCCACCGCGACGATGATTACTGCCGCGATTGTGAAAATCAGAGCATAGTTGAATACGTAGCCGGTCTGAATCCCGCGGAGCAGGTGCCCAGCATCCACCGTGCGCGCTGCGGGCCCGTCCACACCCGCATCATTGACCACCCGCCGGTCAACCTCACGGATGAAACCGGCAAAGACCAGCACGATACGGTCAATGATCCACTGCGCCGCGGCGTCGATGTAGAACCGGTTCTGGACAAGTTTGAGTGGCCCAGCAACTGCCTCAAGCACCGTATCGTCGACACGTTCCCTGTTGTTCCAATAGTTCAGCCCGACGCCGATGCCTGCGACGGCGGTCAGTGTTGATGCCAGCGCTAATAACGAGTTGAAGTGGAACTCGCGGTGGCCGTCTGTGAGGAACTCAATGAAGTCCCAGCCGAATGAGAGCACGATGCCGAGGAAAACGGCCAGCACTCCCAATACCATAAGGGGAATAGACATGAGCGGTGGTGGGTCCTGGAGTCCGGCCGCGTGGTCTCCTTCTCCATCATGGCCGCTGGCAACTTGCGCCGGTTCGCCCTGCGCGACAACCAAGGCGAGTCTGGTCATATATAGGGCGCTGAGGAATGAAGCGATGACGGCTCCAAAGAAGAGCAGATAGCCCGGCAGCGTCTCGATCTCCAACGCCGGAGCGAGAATACCCTCCTTGGAGAAGAAGCCGCTCAAAAACGGTATTCCGGCCAAAGACAGGCTGCCAATGACAAGCGCGGCCGCGGTGAGCGGCGCGGCGACACGCAGCCCGCGCACTTCGTAAATCGAGGCAGCTGAGGCATGGATGGCGTGAAGTGCCACTCCTGCCGTCAGGAAGAGGAGCGCCTTGAAATAGCCGTGTGTCAGCAGGTGGAACATGCCGCCGCTTGGGTCGCGATGGGAGGGGTCATGCGCCAACCCTGCTGCGCCAAGCGCCAACATCATGAGGCCGAGTTGGCTCACTGTCGAGTACGCGAGGATGCGCTTAAAGTCGATCTCTCCCAGCGCCAAGAGCCCGGCCAGAATAGCAGTCACCAGCCCGATCACGGCCACGAACCAAAGCACTCCCGGAGCCTCGACGAACAGGTCAAACATGCGGGCTACGAGGAACACGCCTGCGGCCACCATCGTTGCGGCGTGAATCAGCGCGCTGACGGGTGTAGGACCCTCCATGGCGTCCGGCAGCCAGATGTGGAACGGGAACTGCGCGCTCTTGCCCATTGCGCCCAGGAACAGCAGGAATGCCACCAGTGCCGCCTCTCCACCACTCAGGCTCGCGATGACCTCACGGATATCGAACGTGCCGGTGCTCAGATAGGCAACGATGATACCGATCAACAGGCCGACGTCACCGAAGCGGGTTGTGATGAACGCCTTTTTTGCCGCCTCAGCCGCCGAGCGTCGCTCCCAATAGAAGCCGATCAACAGGAACGAGCACAACCCGACGAGTTCCCACGAGATATAGAGCAGCAGCAGGCTGCCGGTCAGGACGAGGGCTAGCATGGACGCGGCGAAAAGCGAATGTGCCGCAAAGTACCACCCAAAACGCTCATCGCCTTTCATGTACTCCAGCGAGTAGACCTGGACGGCGAGCGAGACGGACGTGACGAGGATGATCATCATCACCGACAGGCTATCGACGATGTAGCTCAGCCCGAACTCAGAGCCTCCCACAGACAGCCATACCACTGTCCCGACGTATTCACCGTCGGCAAGATAGTCACCCAGCACACCGAGCGATCCGATGAACGCGATACCGATGGCAGCGACGCTGACCCAAGACGCGGCCTGCGGAAGAATCTGGAGTCGCCCGATCGCAAGAATCACGAATGCGGCCAACGGCAGCGCGGCAACGAGCCACGCCTGCTCAGCGCCGATGGGGATTGCGTCCAGCAGGGCCGTCACTCTTTGAATCCCCTACTGCTGCAAGGTGGAGATGCGGTCCAGGTTGACCGTCTCCCAGTTCCTGAACATGCGAAGAACGATAGCGAGCGCAAGTCCGACTTCCGCCGCGGCGATGGTAATCACAAAGATAATCAGCACATGGGCGATGGCCTCTGTTCCGATCACATAGCGAGCAAAGGCAATGAGATGGACGTTGACGGCGTTCAGCATCAATTCGATCGACATCAGAACAAGGACGGCATTGCGCCGGGCCAACACGCCGTACAGCCCCAAGCAGAACAGCGCCGCGCCGAGGATCAGCATGAACTCAAGGACAGTCATGCACCCTCTCTCCCGCTTCGCGTCAGCACAACCGCGCCAATCAGCGCCACCAACAACACAAGCGATGCGATCTCAAACGGAATCAGGAAATCGCTAAAGAGCAGTTCGCTCAGGGCAGTGAACTCAGCCATTGGGTCGGCACCGGGATCGCGGGTGCGCCATGGCGTCGCTAACGCAGCCGCCACGAGCAGGGCGAACAGTCCGACGCAGGCCATTGCGGCCAGCGGGCGCTGGGCGTTGTCCTGCACATTGGTCTGTTCCGGCGCTCGGGTCAGCATGATGGCGAACAGAAGGACGATGGTGATTGCGCCGCCGTAGATCAGCACCTGCGCGAGGGCGATGAACTCCGCCAGCATCATCAGGAACAGAGCTGCCACACCTACCAACGAGACCAAGAGAAACACCGCAGCATAAACGACGCTCCGCGTTGCGACGACGCCGACGGCTGCTGCGACGGTGATTATTCCAATTGCCCCCAGTATCGCGGTCTCGATCATTCGGCGTCCGTCCCGGGTTTGGATTCATCTGAGTTGGATTCGTTATTCGAGGAATCTGCATTGGCAGCTTCCTGCGCCGCACGTTCCGCTGCTCTCTGGGCGCGGAGTTCTGCGGCCTTTCGCCGGGCTTCAGCCACTCGCGGATCAATGGGTTTCGCCTCGGCGCTGTCGGTTTCGGATGCAGGCGCGCTTGCTTCTGCCGGTGGGGCTTCGCCTCGCTCTGCGGCACGTTGGGCACGGAGTTCCGCGGCCTTAGCACGGGCGGCGGCTACACGAGGGTCAACGGCGGGGGCATCGCCGGCGGCCGGCTCCGCAGTGGTAGTCTCCAACTCAACTGGTACGGACTCGCCGCGCTCTGCTGCACGTTGCGCACGGAGTTCGGCAGCACGCGCACGCGCGGCGGCTACGCGATCATCGCTCGATGCTGCCGTTCCTGCCGCTGCGGTTCCACCACTCTGCGCAGCGGTACGGCGTTGTGATTTCTTCGCCTCAGGCGGGGACCATCGTCCCTTGGCCTCCTGCTCTTTGCCTGCTTCAAGCAATTGCTCCAAATCGAAAACGAGATTCGGGCGGGCATATTGGCTGGCGTCAAAGTTGTCCGACATGATAATTGCATCGAAGTTGCAGTACTCGACGCAAAGACCACACATGATGCAGTCGGCAACGTTCAGGTCAAAATACTCGACAATCTTGCGGCGGGAGCTGTCGCCTTCCGCGTGCTTGGGGTTATCCATCATGGCGACGTCGATACAGTCCGTGGGGCAGATGCGCATGCAGACCAGGCAGCCTGTACAGTACGGCTCCGGCACGTCTTTATCCCACGTCAGCACGGGGTGCGCCATGAACCGGGGCGCGAGTGTGGGCGCGACGGACGGATATTCCGCCGTGACGGGCGGCTTGAGCGCCAGCTTCATGGTTGTAAGCAGACTCTTGAGTGTTCCCAACATGACTATTGCGCCCACCTTTGCCTGAATTGCCGAAGTCTCTGTTCTCTGCGCCGCTGTATGAAGATGCCGGTTGCCACGGCCAGCACAATGCTCACAACACTGATTGTCACACTTGTCACCCACAGCTCCCAACCGTTCTGATGCTGTACCCACACGATGGTCGCCACGACCAGGAGGTTTACGAGCGACGCCGGAATTGCCAGTTTCCACGCGAACGCCATGAGTTGGTCGATGCGAAGCCGTGGCAGCGGCGCGCGTATCCAGAACACGATGAGGATGATGGCAGCCATCTTGACCAACAGATAGAAGGGTTGAAGTATCGGGACCTGATCAGAGAACGGCCCCGTCCAGCCACCCAGGAAGAGGATTGTCGCCAGGAACGCCATCGTCGCCAGTCCCGCGTATTCGGTCAGGAAGAACACTCCCCAACGGATGCCTGAGTACTCAACGAAAGCCCCACCGACGATTTCCTCTTCTGCGTGCGGAATATCAAAGGGGATGCGTGCTGTTTCCGCCAACGCGCCTACAAGGAAAAGAATGAAGCCCAGCGGCATGATCACCAGATACGGCACACTGCCCTGCGCCTCGACGATGCCGGCGAGGCTGAAGGGGCGATCCGTGGCTGTCTGTGCCAGCAGCCCGACGGCCAGCACGGCAAAGACAAGCGGCAGCTCATAGCTGATCAACTGCGCGGCGTTGCGCGCGCTACCAAGCAGCGCGTACTTGTTGTTAGACGCCCATCCGGCCAGAACGTGACCAACGACGGACAGTCCGAGGATGGCAACGATGTAGAAGAGGCCAATGCCCAAGTCGCTCAGCACCCAGTCGGGGCCGAAGGGCAGCACCATCCAGAGCATGAAGATCGGCGTGAAGATGAGCAGCGGCGCGAGGTAAAAGATAACGACGTTGACGCTGCCAGGACGCACGTCCTCTTTAAGCATGAGCTTAATCGCGTCCGCTGCCGTCTGCAGGATGCCCGACGGGCCGGTGCGTGACGGGCCCACACGCTGCTGCAACCGCGCGAGCGCCTTACGTTCCGCCCAGATCACGCCGAGCACGGCGGTGAGGATGCCGTTGAACAGCACAAAGACAATGATGGCGATGGTGATGAGATCAAGCAGACTCATCGATCCACCTCACCAAGAACGATGTCCATTGAGCCGAGAATGACGGTGGCGTCAGCAAGGTAGGAGCCGCGGATCATGGCCGGCAGCGCCATGAGATTGCAGAAACTCGGGCCGCGAATTTTCAGGCGATAGGGCTGGACCGTACCGCCGGATGAAACAAGATAGACGCCCAGATCGCCGCGCGGGTTCTCACCGTGTACGTATACATCACCCTCCGGCGGGCGGAGGATGCGCGGCACACGGCCCATGACCGGCCCGTCCGGGAGTCTGTCCAGTGCCTGTGCAACAATGGAAATCGACTGTTCGATCTCCAGCATCCGCACCATATAGCGGTCGTAGCAGTCCCCCGTCTGTCCCGTCGGAACACGGAAATCCAGCTCTTCGTAGACGGAGTAAGGATCGGCCTTGCGAATGTCGTAGTCTATGCCCCCAGCGCGCAGCAGAGGCCCCGTCACGCCGTAGTCAAGCAGATCCTCCGGTGGTATCGCGCCGATGCCGGCGGTGCGTTCAATAAATATCTCGCTCTCCGTGAGCGTGCCCCGTGCCTCTTCATATCCAACCTTGAGCTGATCCAACAGGGCGCGCACAGCGGGGACGAATCCGTCCGGCAGGTCTTCCTTGACGCCCCCGATGCGGAAGTAGTTGTGCATCATGCGCGCGCCGGTAACACCCTCGAATATCTGTTGAATTCGCTCGCGGTCGCGAAATCCAATCATCACGGGGTTCATCGCGCCGGTGTCCAGTCCATACGTGCCGTAGAAGAGCAGATGGCTCGCGATGCGGTTGAGTTCGGAGAGGATCAGGCGGATGTAGTCGGCGCGCTCCGGCACCTCCACGCCCATGGCCTTCTCGACCGCGCGGACATAGACCCACTCATTGTTGAAATTAGCGACGTAATCGAGGCGGTCGAACAGCGTTGTTATCTGCTGAAAATTCTCACCTTCCGCCAGCCGTTCGGAGCCGCGATGGAGATATCCGATATGCGGGTAGACGTCAACCACGCGCTCACCGTCAAGTGTGAGCACCATGCGGAAAACACCGTGCGTGGCCGGATGCTGCGGCCCCATGTTGATGCTCAACTCCGCCTGTTCCGTGACGGGGTCGCGCACGATATTGGCCGACAGTCCGGTATCAGTCGCCATAGAAGGTCACCTGCTCCGGAATCTCATAGCTCTTGCGGCCCGGAAAACCTTCGAATCCCTCATAGAGGATCAGCGGAGAGAGGTCCGGGTGGCCGCGAAACTCCAGGCCGAAAAGGTCGTGTCCCTCGCGTTCGTGCCAGTCCGCGCCCTTCCAGACGCCGATCGTCGTCGGAATCCAGGGATCGTCTATTGGCGCGCGTGTCTTGACCACCAGTTTGTGCGGATGGCTCAGCGAGGCGAGGTGGTAGACCGCCTCCAGTTCGTCTTGCCAATCAACGACCGAAAGGCAGCGGAGATAGTTGAAATCCAGGTCCGGGTCGGACTTGAGCGCGGCACACACGTCAACGATGGACTCGCGGGAGACGCGCAGTTCAAGTTCATCGAACGAATACTCGACGGACTGCGCGTTGTCGGCGGCAATCTCTCGCACACGCTCCTCAATTGGTGAGGACGGGGCGGAGTCCTCAGGCCGGTCTCCCGACGTCACTTACAGTCCCCTCTTGAGCTTGGGCTCGTCCTGAATCTTGCGTTGGAGCTCAAGGATTCCGTGCTGCAACGCCTCCGGGCGCGGCGGACACCCCGGCACGTACACGTCCACGGGAATGATCTGATCCACGCCCATCACGACGGAATAGGAGCGGACATAGGGACCACCACACGTGGCGCATGATCCCATCGCGATAACCCATTTGGGAGCAGGCATCTGCTCGTAGAGGAGCTTGATCGGCTCGGCCATCTTCTTGACGACCGTTCCCGCCACAATCATGACGTCGGATTGGCGCGGGGACGGCCACGTGACCACGCCGTAACGGTCGAAATCATGCTTGGGCATGTAGGCGGAGATCATCTCGATTGCGCAGCAGGCCAGCCCGAAGGTGAGGGGCCACAGGGAGGATTTCCGCGCCATCGCGAACAACTCTTCTGTCTTGAGCGTAACCACACCTGAGAGGCCGCTTTTCTGATGCGCCGCGATATTCTGCAACGCCATGCGGGACTCCGGTGTGGAGATGACAGGGCCTTGCCCCGTGCCACCCTGCCCGCCTGCGGGTTCAATATTCATCGCCAGGACAACACCCCCTTACGCCATGCGTACACCAGGCCAAAGAACAACACAACAAGAAAGATCACCATTGAATAGAACGCGGCGGCGGGCAAATCAAGGAAGACGAACGCCCATGGGAACAGGAAAACGGTCTCAACTGCAAAGATAAGGAAGAAGAGGGCGAATAGGTAGTACCGAACGTTGTAGCGGGTATTGCCCTCGCCCGTCGGCAGGATGCCGCACTCATACGCGATACCGGTCAGGCTTGTGGCGCGGCGCGGCGCGAGAATCCACGAAATCACAAAGAAAGAAGCAACGCCGCCAAAGCCGAAAATAGCGGCAATTCCCACAGCGGCCCAGTTGAACGCATACTCAGCCGGCATTCCCCTGCACTCCTGTTCGCCAGTCTATGTGTCGCTCAAACATAGTGTCAACGAAACTCTTACTCGCGTGACTATTCGCTTGCCCCACGGTCTTGTTTGTTTCCCATAGCCGAGCGGATGATTCCGACAATCGAGGCCAATAGCGACGCGACAATGTCGATTACCAGAGTCACCCGATCCTCCCCAGCAGCGCCGTCACGTCGCTATCGATCAACTCGATCCACGGGAACGGCCAGAGACCTATCGCGACGATGAATGCGATAAGCAGTCCGCCGGCGGCGAGTTCCACACGGGACGCGTCCGTCAGTCCTTGCCAACGCTCGCTGACTGGACCGAAGAACACCTTGCCCAGCAGCCGCAGCACGTAGACCGCCGTTACTGCTGCCGCAAACACGCCCAGCACGCCGACAAGCGGATACGTATTGAACGCGCCGATGAATACCAGCAACTCCGCAACGAATCCGCTGAGGCCCGGAAGCCCCAGCGAGGCTAAGCCAGCAATGGCGAAGAACGTCGCCGTGCCGCCCATCCGCTTGGCCAGTCCCTCGAGCACGCCAATGTCACGGATATGCGCGCGGTCGTAGACGGCGCCTACAAGCACGAAGAAGAGGGCAGTCATGACGCCGTGGGAGAACATCTGCAGAACTGCGCCATTCACGCCTAACGGGTCGAGCGTCGCGAGGCCCATGATCACGTAGCCCATGTGGCTCACGCTGGAATAGCCGATGACATACTTGAGATCGCGCTGACCCAAGGCGGAAATCGCGCCATAGACGACATTGATCGTCGCGAGGATGATCAGGACGGGCATCCACGCCTGCGCGCCCTCCGGGAACAGATCCATTCCAATGCGGAGTATGCCGTACGCGCCCAGCTTCATGAGCACGCCGGCGTGCAGCATGCTGACGGACGTAGGCGCGGCAACGTGCCCGTCCGGCGACCATGTATGGAACGGCCAGAGTCCCGCCAGCACGCCGAATCCGACTGCGACAATCGGGAAGAAGAGCAATTGGAATTCGCGTGAATACTCCTCGTTATCACGCAGGCTGAGGAAGTCGAATGTCGGATTGTCCGCGAAGATATAGAGCGCGATCAGCGCCACCCAAACAAGGACGCTGCCTAGGCTGAGCATGATGGTCAGCTTCATCGCGCTGTATTCCTTGGTGCGGCTGAACAGCAGCGGCGGGACGTAGGAGCGGAAGTCCGTCGAGCTGCCCCACACGCCGATCAAGAGGTACATGGGGATGACGGCGAGTTCGTAGAAGAAGAAGAAGAAAAAGAGGTCGAGGGCAACAAAGACGCCGTAGACGCCCGCGATGAGGAGCAGGAAGAGGACGAAGAATTCCTTGGTTCTGTCAGGAAGACGCCAGGCGACCAGTGTTCCAGCAAAGGCAACAACGCCGTTCAAAAGCACCATCAGCACCGAGATGCCGTCCACACCCAGCGTGAATCCGATCCCGAGGCTCGGAAGCCACTCGACGCGGGTCAGCGGCCAGAACTCGGCCCCGGCCGGCGCGCTCAAATAGTGACGGAGTGTCAGATAGATGGAGAGCGCGAACGTGACGCCGGTAACTGCTGTGGCGATGCCGCGGATGGTGTTGGGCTGACGGCCCGGAACGAGAATAAGCGCCAGACCGCCCACGAACGGCAAGAGAACTAAAAGGCTTAAGACCAGCTCGTCCGCTTCAGCCACCCATACTCCTCCGACGACAAAAGGTCAGCGGCCCCTACCCGCCAATCATAACAGCGACGGGCGTTTCCACGCGTCAGATACACTTTCCGTATGGACTTTCTGAACATTGGGGGGCTTGAGCTTCTCTTTCTCGCCGGCCTCGCAATCATCATCGTCGGGCCGTCACGGGCAGCGGAGATAGCGGGCGAGATTGGCAGGCTCATCGCCCGCGCTCGCCGCACCATCAACTCCATGACGGAGGATTTGCAGACGCAGGCTCGGGAGGAAACGGAGCCGCTGCGCTCGGCCAGAGAGTCCGTCCGCGAGGTTGAATCGCGACTCCGCCGTCCCATTGACCTGTCTGAACCACGGCGGAACTCGGGGCGGGCTGAGTCATCCACAGAGGAAACGACCCCATCTGAAGAGAGTGAGCGACCCGCCAGCGAGCGCGAGGCGGAGGACGGACGGTGACAGTCCCTGAGCCGGAGGGCGTGTCAGGCGCAACGATGCCGCTATCCTCTCATCTGCGGGAACTGCGGACACGGCTCATGTGGACGTTCATCGTGGTTGGAATCGGCGCAATCGGCGCATTCGCCATCGGTAACCGCCTGATTGATGTTCTGTTGATACCGTTCCCCGACGACATCGAAGTGGTGCAGATCGATGTGCTTGAGGGCGTGCGCGTCCGCATGAAGATTGCTCTCCTGGGAGGAATCATCGTCGCGTTCCCTATGATCCTCTTCCAGGCCATCATGTTCGTCCGTCCCGCGCTGACGGGCACTGAGAAACGCTTTGTTTATATCGCGCTGCCGATAGTGAGCGTTCTGTTTGCCGCGGGAATCCTCTTTGCGTTTTTTGTGCCCATTCCCGTGATGATGCAGATCTTGCCTCAATTCCTCGGGGAGGATATTGAGCCGCAGATACGCATCGACAGCATAGTCGGCACGACGGTCTGGCTGATCTTCGCAATGGGCCTGTTATTCGAGCTGCCGGTCATCATGTATCTGCTTGCGCGCATCGACATCATCGATCCGGCGAGCCTGCGGACAAAGCGCAAGGGAGCGATTCTGCTCTCTTTTGTGGCCGCGGCAATCATCACACCCACGGGCGACCCCATCAACATGGTTATCTGGGGAATCCCGATATGGGTGCTCTATGAGATTGGGCTGCTCATGGCACGGTTTGCGGCGTGGCAGCGGAGGCGGAGTGAGTGAGCGGGTTCTCCTGCTTACGACGGAACCAGGGCAGGCATTTAGGGAATGAAAGAACGCCGCCCAATGGCGGCGCTCGGTTTGCCTGATTGACCTAAGAGTTTTAGGTTTTAGCAGTCGTTGAATCTGATTCCGAGCTGTCCTTGGCGTCGTCGGAGGGCTTGCTCTCTTCCAGTTCCGCTCCCTTGCGGAACTCACGAATGGAGCTTCCCATTGAGCGCGCAAGGCCGGGAAGTTTGGCGCCACCAAATATCAACAATATGATCGCCAGGATAAGAATCAATTCGAGTCCGCTTGGAATCGTCATACTGCCTCCCTGTTTCTGCCCACAGTATACGCGATGGGTCTACTAGTGCGGCCCTATTCAAGAATGAGTGTGCCGAACGCAAAGACGAAGAAGGTGGCAATGGCCAGCAACCCCATTCCAAGCGGCAGCATCAACATTGTCAGGATGGCCTGTGTGCCGACAAATCGATTTGCCTCGCGGATGGCGATATAGGTGAGACGGATCACGGCTAGTGACGTCAGGATGATTCCCAGCGTCAGGATCCACGGTCCTGCGATGCCTGCAACGAGCCACGCCAACGCTGTAGGGACGAGAAGCCAGAAGGACAATGCGGCGAAGGTCATCGCGGAAAGCTCCTCTGCAATGCTCGCCTCTCCCTCAAACGTCTTGCCGATGAGATGCAGCAATACCACCAAAGACAGGAATGCCGTGTATCCACCGAGGGTGAAGCCCACGACACCGATGGTCGCGCCCTGTAGACCCTCGTAGTCGGGGATCAGGCCGCCAAGACCGAACAGTGCGCCTGCCACGGCCAAACCCGCGAGCAACATGGCGGTCCCACGCCAGATGGGTTGGTCGATGGCGATGTCGCTGAAAGAGTATGAGGGCGTGCGCACGATGCCGCGCAGATAGAAGGTTACCGGTCGCTTGCGTTTCTGCGGCCCCGGCACGCCCACGCTCTGGGCATCACCCCCCGTGGAAGGATCAATAAACATCAATCCATAGTACGCGGGCGGCGAGTTTAAAGAGCGTGGGCAGCGCTGTCGCGCCGCCCACAAGTCTCGTTCATTGATAGTGGCCTTAGATTTGCAACACTAGCCTGTAGCGATCCCCAGGCCCAGGACGATGGCAATGAGGACGATGATCAGCAGGATGAACAGGATGACGCCGACAACAAGCGCGGCAAAGAACGACGCGATGCCGCTCAGCGCAGCCATCCCGGTGGTCAACGGGTAGTTCTCCCGGATCAGGATGATGCCGAGGATGATGGTCCAGATAAACACCACGAGGCTGACGATGGCACTGATCGCTTCAAAGGGAGATGTTTCGCCTTCGGCCGCCTCGCCAATGCCTGTAGCCAACACATCTAGCAGTGACGGCACGAGCGGAATCAGGCTCAGGATAGAGAGCATCATCAAGCCGGCCAGCATCCCCGTATAGGCCCCGTCGCCGCCAAACAGCTTCGAGATGAGATGCACGATCACGGAGAAGAAACCTAGTTCAATTGCAACGAAAGCGACGAACAAGAGGGCCCCAATGACGATGAATCCGATGCCAATGTCGATTTCCTCATCTGCGAATTCTTCAAATGTCGCCGTATCAATTCCCAGGCCAAATGTCACAATTCCGTTGGCGATGGCCACGATCAGCAGGGTCAGAAGGCCCAAGCCGAGGGGACGGTCATCCACAATCTGCTGAATCGTGTGAACGGGCCGCACAATCAAGCCGATGTACGTGCTCAACAACATCGCTTTGCCTCCTGCCCATATGGGCACCTTACCCGCGCTGTATCACTGCTGTGGCCTTAGGGCGACCACCATCACCACCCGTTAATTCTACGCCACAACGCAACATAACATTGCCCGCCGACCCCATCCTGTGCGCTACAATGAGGCCATGACAAACGCCCTTGTTGAAACACAGCTCAACTTCCCAATGATCCATCGCGGCAAGGTACGCGATACATATGACCTCGGCAATGACATGCTACTGTTGGTGGCTACGGATCGGGTCTCTGCATTTGATGTTGTTCTGCCGACAGGTGTTCCCGGACGGGGCATCGTCCTCTCGGAGATCTCCGCGTTCTGGTTCCGTCGTTCCGGGCACGAGTTCCCCAACCACTTTATCGGCATGGCTCATGAGCCGGAGGTCGCCAACCAATACAAGCTCGGCGACCTTGATGAGGCGGTTGCCCGCCGCGGGATGGTGGTCAAGAAGGCCGAGCGCATTGATATTGAGTGCGTCGTCCGCGGATACATCACCGGCTCCGCGTTGGCGGAATACCAGAAATCCGGCACGGTCCAGGGCTATGACCTGCCCGCGAATATGGTTAATTCACAAGCGTTCGAGGAGCCGCTCTTCACGCCCACGACCAAGGAGGAGACGGGACACGACCTGCCTCTGACGGTGGACGAGCTGTGGAAGCTGGTGGGCGGCAACATCGCGTGGCCGCTTGAAGAGCACAGTGTCGCGCTCTATCGGATGGCGTCCGAGTATGCCAAGGCGATGGGGGTAATTCTCGCGGACACCAAGTTTGAATTCGGGATCATCGACGGCAAAATATCCGTGATCGATGAGTTGTTGACGCCGGACTCGTCCCGCTATTGGGATGCAAACATCTATGAGGCCGGCAAGTCACAGCCGAGCTTTGACAAACAGATTATCCGCGATTGGCTGACGGAGTCGGGTTGGAATCGCGAACCGCCCGCGCCGGAGCTACCGGACGATATTGTGCAGCAGACGATTGACAAGTATCGCGATGTGTACCAGCGGCTCACGTCCAAGGAGCTTGCCCTGTGAGCATCGGGCGAGTTGTTGGCGGCACGCTTATCGCGGTCGCGGCGGCAATCATGGTTTACACCATCGTGGGCGCAATCAATACTGTGTGGGGCGCCTCCCAGTTCGATGAGATGCCGATCACGGTCAAACTCTTCCTGCCTGTGATATTCGGCACCCTTGCCGGAACGCTGGGCGTCATGGCCGTTCAGCGAGTACGCCGTCGCAGTCATACAAACAACGCGGGCAACTCCGCGCAGAACTAAGCGGCAGGCGACACGGCCACCCCCAAAATGCCGAGCTATCTTGCACGCATCTACGTCACACCCAAGCCGGGCGTTGTCGATCCACAGGGGCTGTCAATCCTGGGTGGGCTGAGGAGCCTGGGCTACCATTCCGTTTCAGCCGTGCGGGCGGGACGTTATCTTGAGGTGCAGCTTGGAGAGGCCTCGTCGCAGGAGGCGGCCGAGTCACGGACGACGGAGATGTGCCGCCAACTGCTTGCGAATCCCGTGATTGAGGACTATCGGTTCGAGGTTGTGGAAGGCGACTAGCAGCTAGTCCGTCAGTGTGCCTTTGGTAGAGGGCGCGATGCCCGCGAACCGCTCATCGCGGCGTGTGGCCGTATCCAGCGCCTTGGCCAGAGCCTTGAACGTGGCTTCAGCGAGGTGGTGGTCATTGACGCCGGCGTGCTGGACAACATGCAAATTGATGCGCGCCTCGCGCGCGATGGACTCCAGCACGTGGCCGACCAACTCCGACCGAAGGTCGCCAATCATTCCCGTGCTGAACTGAAGGCCGATGGCTGCGTAACCGCGCCCGCCCAAGTCCACAACGGATGTCGTTAACGCGTCATCCAACGGGACTGTCTCATGCGCCATGCGACGAATGCCAGTGCGGTCTCCCAGAGCCTCGGCGAGAGCACGCCCAATCACGATGCCGGTGTCTTCCGCGGTATGGTGCCCATCGGGGTCATTCAAGCCCTCAGCGCGCACTGTGAGATCGAAGCCGCTGTGCCGACCCAGCTGATCAATCAGATGGTCTAGCATCAGGGAGCCGGTGCTCACGTCGTGTTGGGCGCGTCCATCAAGGTTGATTGATACTTCGACGATGGTCTCCCGTGTCTCGCGCCGCACGGTGGCCTGGCGGGGCGCAGCCGATTCCTGCCCTGTCACTTCTCGGCCTCCATTTCCTCACGCATGGCCTCAAGCAGGCGCTCATGGTCCCGCGGCCTGCCAACAGATATGCGGATGCAGTCGCGCAATTCCGGCGTGTTGAAGTGCCTGAGGGCGATGCCGCGCTTCAGTAGTGAGGCGTGCAACTCTTTGGCGCTGTGCTCCAAGAAGCGCACGAGCAGGAAATTGGCGTCCGACGGGAAAACCTGGACACTCGGCAGTGAACGCAACCCATCTAGCAAGACGGCGCGCTCTTTCACGATGAGATTTACCGTCGCCATGGCTGTTTCCAGGTCTTCGATGGCGGCAATGGCCGCTACCTGCGCCAACGTGTTGACGTTGTATGGAGGCTTGACGGTCATGAGGATGGCCGCCAGCTCAGCGGGGAAAATGCCATAGCCGACACGCAGCCCTGCCAGCCCCGCCCACTTGCTGAACGTTCGCAGAAAGATAACATTGGGGTACTCATCCACCAAGTGCATGAGCGACTTTCCGGAGAATTCCGCGTACGCCTCATCAACAATCGTGAGGACCTCAGTCTCAGCGACGGCTCGAATCTCTTCTTCGGTCACGCTGTTCCCGGTGGGGTTATTTGGTGTTGAGAAAAACACGATCGATGCCGTACGTGCCGCGTCCACCAGAGCGGGCAGGTCAATGGAGAAATCATCCTGGCTGCGCGGCACACCAACAAAGCGAGCGCCAGCAAGGTCGGTCTCGACCGCGTACATGCCAAAGGTCGGTGTCGCAGCAACGATTGTGTCCTCAGACCCCACGAATAACCGTGCCAACAGGGCAATGAGCTCGTCGCTTCCCGACCCAGCGACGATGCGCTCCGCAGCGAAACCCGTGTATTCCGCAAGGCAGGCTCGCAGCGAAGCGTGATCCGGGTCCGGGTAGATGTTGGCGGCATCGAACGATTCTATGAGCGCTCGGACGCGGGGCGGAGGGCCGTAGGGATTCTCGTTGGCGTTGAGCCGGACGATACCTTCTTCGCCTGCATCACTCTCCGCTTGAAGCCGCTCCGGCGGCGCGACAGGTTCATACGGTTTCATGTCCCGGTAGCGGGGCACAAGTCGGTCAAGAAGGGGAACTGAAAGACGCGTGCGCTGAGCTGTCATAGCGTCTCTATTATTGCATGCTGCCTATTCGTCGGCAGAAATCGCGGTGATGCTTGCAGCCTCCAGCACGTCTTCTTCAGGGCCGGGGACGACGGCGACTGTTACCCGGTCACCGATGCCCAGGTCATCGATTTCGCCCGATTGCGTGACGGTGATACGGGTCCCGGAAATCGTCGATATACGCTGCAAGCCCGTTGGCGTCATCAAGGTAATCGTGTTCCCGTCTATGGACTCAATGGTCCCGTTCATGCGCGTCCCGATTTCCCCATTATCCGTATCGCCCGTTCCTGCCAAGAATCCCGGGCGCCCCTGCGGGAAACCCGCGCCTTCGCCGCGTTGGAACTGTCTGAACTGAGTACGTATGGCGGCTATGTCAGCCTCAGTCGCGCCCTGTGCCCGCATCTGCTGAATTGCCTCCGGCGGAATCTCGCCATCGCCCGGCCCGAACGTCACGATCTCCGTATCGGCGTCCTCGTCCGACTCCGGGACAGCCCCCGGCTCCTCAGCGGTTATCGCCAGCGGTGGAACTTCTTCCACATCCTCCGTCTGCGATTGTCCAACCTGTACACCGATTCCAAAGGCGCCGCCTATGCTCAATCCGACGACCAACACCAGCCCGGCGATTCCCACAAATACTCGAGCGCCCGGCCCGCCGATCTGTTCCTTGTCTGTCGATTCAATCGGTTGATCGTCCATCTTGCCATCCCCTACTCGTATCGCAGTGCCTCTATTGGATGCAGCGCGGCGGCCCGCATCGCAGGATAGATACCGAAAACCAGTCCTATGAGCATTGAAACGCCCAGGGCAAGGGCGGTGATATCCGTGCTGACAACCGTGCGAATTTCTTCTTGGGCCAACAGCGTGACGTTCATTCCTTGCGCGACAAGCATGCCCAGCAAGACGCCGATGATACCGCCGCCCAGACTCAGAAGGACCGCCTCCAGCACGAACTGCGAAAGTATGTCCCAGCGTCGAGCTCCCACCGCTTTGCGGATACCGATTTCTCTTGTCCGTTCAGTGACGGAGACCAGCATGATGTTCATGATCCCTATACCACCAACGATCAGGGAGATTCCTGCAATCGAACCCAGGAAAAGCACAAAGGCCTGCGTCGTGTCCTGAAACGCTTCCAGCGCTTGCTGTTGATTCCGGACCTCAAAGTCGTCCTCGTCCGTGATGCGATGCCGCAGACGTAAGATCCGGCTAACTTCGCCCTCGGCCCGCTCCATGTTGTCGACATCGCCGACCAGCACACTGATGGTGTCAACAGTGACGGTACCCTCAACACTTCGATCTGCGCCGATACGGCGGTAGGCAGTCGTGATGGGAATGAGGACGCTGTTGTCCTCAAAACCAAACGCCCCTCCTCCCCTGCTTTCCAGCACGCCGACGACGGTCATCTTGCGACCATTGATGGTGATGGTCTGCCCAACCGGATTACGCCCCAAGAAGAGGTCCACCGCCGCCTGCGAGCCGAGGACTGCCACATCGGACGCCGCAGAAACATGGGGAATGCTGATGAAGCTTCCGTTGGCAACCCTGTAGTCCCGCACGTCCTGATATTCCGGCGTCACACCCGTAATCCCGACAGAAAGGCTGCGCGCCCCAAAGTCATCGATCGTGGTCACATCCCCAAACGAGTTGATCTCCGGCGCAACCTTGTCAACCGAGGGAGCAAGCACCGGGTCCACTAGCGCGTACGCGTCATCCAGCGTCAGTGATCCCCCTGACGGACTGATGAAGAGGGTGTTGGTGCCCAATTCCTGGATGAACGACGTCACGGATTCCTGTACGCCACGCCCAATCGACATGAGCGAGATCACCGCCGCCACGCCGATCACGATGCCGAGCAGAGTGAGCAAACTGCGGAGCTTATTCGACCCCACGGACTGCAGGGCGGAGAGGAGCGTGCGCTGTGGACTCACTCCGTCCCCACTCTCTCATCATTGACGATTTCGCCGTCCCGCATCAGGATTCTTCGTTCAGCGAAACCTGCGATGTCCTCCTCATGCGTGACGATGATGATGGTGATGCCCGATTGTTGATTGAGTTCTTTGAGCAGTTCGATAATCTCCAGGCTGGAGCGGGAATCCAGGTTGCCCGTGGGCTCGTCCGCAAGCAGGATGGACGGCTCATTAACCAACGCGCGCGCGATGGCAACCCTCTGCTGTTGCCCGCCGGACATTTCCGTTGGACGATGGCCCGTCCTGTCCGCAAGTCCGACACGCCCCAACGCCTCCCGCGCCAAACGCGCGCTGCCGCCCTTTCTCGCATACAACAGCGGCAATTCAACATTCAACTCCGCAGTGAGACGCGGTAACAGGTTATAGCTCTGAAACACAAATCCGATCTTGCGGTTCCGAATCGCCGCCAGCCGTGAATCGGACAGTCGTCCAATACTGACGCCATCCAGTGAGTACCGGCCGGACGTGGGAACGTCAAGACAACCGAGTATGTTCATTAAAGTTGATTTGCCGGAGCCCGAGGCCCCCATTACAGCGACCATCTCACCGTCATAGACAGTGAGATTGACACCACGCAGGGCGCCAATCTCAACCTCACCCATTCGATAGGTCTTGGTGACGTTGACCAGTTCAATCACATCGCCGCTCCGGGTGCCCGCCGCTCGAGCGCCGCTAGTTGACTACCCGGACAGTCCGGGTGGTTTGGCGCTGGAATCCAGGGCCGCCACCGAACACGCCGAATTCATCCGCCTCGGACACGTGCATGATGACCTCTTCGCCCTCACTCGCGCCGCTGTCGATAACAACCCAGAAGCCGTCATTGCCCCCCAGCGTCACCGGGCGCGATGTTGTCTCGCCGTCCGACATGACACGGAGGATTGGCTCCTGGAAGGTGCCGTAAATCGATTGCACAGGAACCAGCAAGACGTTGAACTCCTCCTCCACGGCCATGCGGGCGTTCGCATTCATACCCTCGCGTAGGTCAACATCCGGTGGAACGTCAATGCGTACTAACACCGTAAAGACCGCGATTCCTTGTTGAAGCTGAGCGGCGGACGAAATTGACGATATGGAGCCGGTGAATACTTGCCGAGGCATCGCGTCCAGGGTGATTTCTGCCGGATCTCCGTAGCTGATTCGCAGCACGTCGGTCTCATCCACTTGCCCTGAAAGCTCCACGGTGGACGTGTCAATAATCTCAACCGCAATCCGTGATTCCACGTCAAGCTCCTCGCCCGGAACCGCATTGAGGACGGCGACAATGCCGTCGATTGGCGCGCGAACGGTCGCTTCTTCACGTTGCTGCAGCGCGTCTTGCAGAGCAACCTGCGCCGTCGCGAGTTCAGCCTCCTTGAGTTGACGGGCGTATCCTTCGTTTCCTTCACTTGCATCACGCACGGCTAGCAACATCCGGTCGCGCTCCTCCCGCGCGGCGTCCAGCTTGGTCTGCGCGTCCTTTATCACGGTATCTCTAGCGGTAACCGCGCTATCGAGGTTGTCGCGAGCTGTCGTCAACGCGTCCCAGGCATCATCAAATCCCTTTTGCAGGCAGTGCCCGTTGAGCGGGTGGGCGTCAGTGCTCTCGCATGTAGCGACGATCTGACCCGGGTAGAAGTTGACGATGCCGTAGACAATGGTTTCCGACCATCTGGTTGTAGGATCGTCTGCCGGAGCGCCTCTGGAATAGACACCCCTCACGCTATCGGCACCAACGGTCTCAATGAGCAGTTCCTTCAGGTTGGCTCCCCATCGCGTCAATAGCTCATTTGGAGGCATTGACGATTCATGTTCTTCGAGGGTGACGCCCAGCCATGCGGCGAAGATGTCTCGATACAGTTCTTGCTGTTCATCAACGGCATCCTGCGCGGTATCGATTTTGTCCCGGTGTTCCTTATCGAGGTCACCAAGGATTCGCTCCCCATCGGTGATGTCATCTTCGGCAGCGGCCAAGTCCGCTTGCGCGTCTGGGAGCAGATTCGCTAGAGCGTCCTGTGCGTCGCGCAGCGCAATCCTAGCCTTGGCGATTTCCATGTCATGCTGCGCGACGGTTGCGTCATCCAATGTGAAGAGGGCCTGCCCCTCTATGACGGCTTGCCCTTCTTCAACAAGCACATCCTTGACGATGGAGCCAGCGCCCAGGCGTATGGATTCCCGATGCGGCAGCGTAAGCGTGCCGCCCGTCTGCACCTGGTTGATCAGGTCTCCGCGCGTCACCGCCACAAGTTGCTCATTTTCCGTGAGGCCTTCTGCGGCTTGACTGCCTGACAACTGTGCATTGATGACATATGTGCCGCCGCCGAAACCAAGAATCAATATGCCGATGATCACAATGATTTGCCACAACCGCAGACGCTTGATCGTCGCCATCCGCTACACACCTCAATTTGCCCCAGAGGGCGCCTGAATCACCGCCGGGGCGGGTGTCATCAGCGATAGGCCGCGCCGCCACAGCACACTGTCTATTCGAACGTCGTTGCGTCCGTGAACGTTAGCAGCGGAACCAAAAGGAAGGGACGGGGCATGTGCCCCGTCCCTTCAATATCAGTCGAACCAAGCTCTTATAGGGACAGTTTCTCAGCGAGCAACTCTCGCAGCTCTCTGACAGTCTCCACCTGCCATGCCGGGTAGCGAGCCTGTGTCCGCTCACGCACTGTGCGACGGAACTCCTGCTCATCTTCGTCACCGATCTCAGCCTTCACTTCTTCAGTGATCTTCGGCATTTCTTCATCGGCGGACTCGGGTCGCTCATGCCAATGCGCAATCTCTTCGAGATCGTCGGTGTAAAACACGGGCACGGGGATGGACATGAACTCACCGTTCTTGAGGAATTCATTCATGATGTCAAGGTTCTCATCTCGCGGGAAGACGCTAACTTCCATGCCGGCCGCTTCGGCGATCTTTGCGAGAACCGGCATCCCGCGGAAAACATCAGGACACCAATCCTCCCCAAGAATCAACATCTTTGTCGCGCCGGCATCCTTCGCTCGGCGGAAAAACGCCACGTCATCATCCGAGAGTCGGGCACTGTTGTAGTAATGCTCAAACCTGTCCTTGTTGACCTTGATCTGCTCAATGTAGTCGTCATATGTAAAACCCGAACCAAAGCGCTCAGGAGTGACAACAGTCGTCTTCTCAGCCATCGTTTTTCCTCCGATTCTCCAAATTGCAGCCGCATACCGCTTAGGCGACGGGTTAGCCGATATTGCAACTAATCATGTCCTTATAACCCATGGTGACCTTGCCATCCGGGTAAACAACGATAGGGACGACATCGCCATAGATTCGGGCTTCATCGAGCCACGCCTGGTTCTCGTCAACCTGACGCTCTTCAAACTCGATACCTTGTTTCGTCCAATCCTCTTTCATCACGACGCACGCAGGGCACGTTGTCAAGGTGTAGACAATTGGCTTTGTTCCAACTTGTGTTGCCACCAAAAACCTCCATTGAGCTCCGTGAAATCCGAAGCACATTGATTCTCCCAATGATTCTAGAATGCGTGTCTCAATGAGTCAAAGCGACCTCTCGCCAGACCATGCGATGATTAAAGCACCATGATGTCCAATAGCATTGCGCTTGAATTGGGGCAGAAGCTGGAGCCCGATTTGCTTGAAACATGCCGCACGCTCGGCGGCATTGCGGAACAAGGCACGCTCTTCATTGTGGGCGGTGCGGTACGGGACATTCTTCTGGGGCGGAATCCCGTTGAGGTTGACCTTGTTGTTCAAGGGGACGCTGAAGATCTGGCGCAGAGAGCCGTTCAATTTCGGCTTGCCCGCAGGACTACAGCATCGCAGTTTATGACCGTCAAACTCACCATTGGAACGCGGGATATGGACATCGCCACGGCTCGCAGTGAGACGTACGCGTCGCCCGGCGCACTGCCAGATGTTGCTCCTGCAGATATCAAAACGGACCTGGGGCGACGTGACTTTGCGGCAAATGCAATCGCAGTCTCCATCGGTTCAATGGATTTCGGACGTGTCATCGATCCACACCGAGGGGTCAACGACGTACAGGCAGGAGTACTTCGCGCACTACATGCGGGGTCGTTCCGTGACGACGCCACGCGGATGATTCGCGCCGCGCGCTACGCTTCCCGACTCCGGTTCAGGCTGAATTCAGAAACCGAGGCGTGGTTGAAGAACGATGCCTCCTCTATCGGCACAGTTGGGCCGGATCGACTGCGCAACGAGTTCAATCGACTTTGGCGAGAAAAGGCGCCTATTGAAGGGCTGATCAATCTACAGTCTTGGGGGGTTCTGGATCACCTGCCCACGGCATCCAATTGGGTGAGTGGACTGTACAGTTTCTCGATGTCCGATCGGGAGGCCGCGGCCAGGCCTGATGACGCGGACGATGCCGACGTGCATTGGGCACTCATCGCGACAACGGTGGGGGCGGAGTACGACACACTTATTGACACTTTCCACCTTGCCGGCAGCTCCCGCCGGGCGGTTGATGACATTCGGTTGTGGAAGGAGAGCGGATTAACGGCATTTCGTGAGGCTTCGGAAGTGGGCCGCCCAAGCAACTTTACGGAGTTACTTTCTCACTATGAACCAGCCGCACTTGAGGCCCTGTACCTTACAGGAGACGCTGCGGCAGCTCGAGCAATCGCTTCATATCTCGGAACGTGGAGACATGTCCAGCCTGAGCTGAACGGGAATGACCTGCTTGAGATGGGTGTACTCCAAGGGCCCCTTGTAGGAAAGTTCCTCGACCAGTTGCGAAAGGCCCGGCTGGACAACCTGGTCTTGAGCAGGGATGACGAGGCGCAGTTGGTCAGGCAATGGACGGGGCACGGTTCTGTCGTCTCTGACGAATCATGATGCTGCCGGGTAGCGCGCGCTCCCGCATAGCCACCTCGCGCTCCTCTTGAAATAGCAGCTGTTGCGCATAGGCCGCGTAACTGCCGAAATGCTCCCGCCCCCATGCCGCAATCTTGTCTTCCGGAGTCTTTTTCCCAGTCAGGTACAAGCGCGTCACAGCTCGGCTCACCCATCTATCCACTGCGAACGCCTCTGTGTGATCCAGTGAAAACGCGAGGATACAGTCTGCAATCTTCGGCCCAATGCCCTTGAAAGTCAGCAGCACGTTTTTGGCATCCTCATACGGCAGCGTTCGCAATTCCCCGAGTTCAACGGCGCCCTCCGCGATGCGGATGGCGGCCGAGTCGAGAAACGGTGCGCGGAACCCCAGTCCAATCCGGCGGAGTTGAGCCTCTCCCAAGCGTGCTACCGCCACTGGGTCAGGAACGCGATATACAGTCTCCTCCCACGCAGTACCGCTGACGCCACACACCTCAGCAAGATTCTGCATGTTCCTCTTAATACGCGGCAGGTGGCATTGAGCGCTGATGATGAAACTGGCCAAGCACTCCCATGGTTCCTGACGCAACAGGGTCAAGCCGGGCCAACGACCCATGATTTCTGCGAGTACCGGATCTTCCGACAGCGCTTGCCTGATTCGTGTGTAGTCATCATCAAGGCGCAGGTAGCGAGTCACCATTTCTGCAGTAGAGTCGTTTGGCAGATCAGGGTCGTGCGCAGAAACTTCGATAACGCCGGGATTGTCAGCCTTTGCATCCACGTGCCGAATGCGAACTGCGTGCCCATAGACGATCCCGATCCACCAGCCATCGGTCTCAGCATCCGGCGCCGTCCAGCCAAAGGCTTGCCCCTCATCCAGGGATGTTGGCAAGTCAAGTGGATAAGTCAATTCGATGCGGATCGCCTGCGGTCGCACCTCGTCACTAGGCATCGGTATTGAACCAGTTCTGCACCTCATTGCCCAGCCGATCAAGCGTCGGTGTCTGTACATTAGACGTGGGGAGCGCGTCGATAAACGCCGCCCCATATGCGCGATTCAACACCCGTGAATCCAGGACGATGATCACGCCCTGGTCTTTCGTACTCCGAAGCAGCCGCCCGACACCTTGCTTGAACCGCAGCAGCGATCGTGGAATCTGGAATTCGCTGAAGGCATTCTCATATGTCTCGCCGCGTGCTGCAATTATCGGGTCAGATGGCACATCAAACGGGAGGCGGGTAACGATAAGGGCCTTCAACGCATCTCCTGGCAGATCGACACCTTCCCAGAACGCGGCCGCACCCAAAATGACGATTCCCTTGCGGAGTCGAGCGATTTCCGCCAGCCGATCCGGCGCGCCATCAATCCCCTGCCCCAAGACGCTGATGCCACGCTCACGCAAGTCGGAACTGACTTTCGTGTACGTCTGGCGCAAAGAGGCGTGCGAGGTGAACAGCGCCAGCACGCCTCCGCCCGTTGCCGTGGCAACATCGACAACGGCCTGCTGAACGGCCTTGCCATAGGCGTTGTTGTTCGGGTCCGGCACATCGGCGGGGAGCATTGCCGCCGCAGCGTCCTCCGGCCCCAACGTGAGTCTCACCTGCAGGGTTTCCGGCTCCTCAAGTCCCAACCGGTCGGTGATGAATCCAAAGGAATCATCCGTCGTCAACGTCGCGCTGGAAAGGACAATCGACTTGCGATCGACGAAAGGACCTGTCGCGAGGTACGGCGCAACGGACATGGGCGCCCAGTGAAGCGAGAGGCTGCCACGCTGATCACGCGGAGTTTCAAGCCACGTGATGTCGTCGTCAGGATTCACATCTCTCATCACGCTTGTCAAGCGCGCTCGAACGTCAGCAATGCGCCTTATAACGTCATCGACATCCGTGGACGGGCCTTGCCGACCCTGCTGTGTTTGCAGCGCCGATCTCAGACGCGAATCAACCAAGTCTGCGACTGAGGCAAGAGTTGCGTCGAGGTCTTGCCACGCCTTCGCAGCCTCACGCCATTCATCCGTTTCCCGGACACGCTGTATGAGCCGCACCTGCGAATCACCACCCCGATCCGAGCGTGACTCTGCAGCGATAGAACCCACGGCAGTGAAGAGTTGGTTCGCCCGAACAGCCGCGCTTCGAGCTGCCGCAGAAACTTCAGCGCCCGCAGCTTCCATTGTCTGAGCTGTTGCTCCGGTGGGCGGAGGCGATGAGCCAAAGGCCGCCGCCACAAGGCGGGGCCTTCCATCTTCCGAATCTGCCCCAAGCGAGTTGAGCAACTCATTGACCTCGCCGTGAGAGACGCTGCGACTGTAGTGGTCGGTGGCTTCGCGTTCAAGATTGTGCGCCTCATCAAGAATCACGTGAGGGATTTCACCCAAGACGTTGCCGCCGGAGGACGAGTCCGCAAGCAGGAGCGCATGATTCGTGATAACAAGGTGAGCGGCCTGAGCGGCCCTGCGTGCCCGGCCGATGAAACACAGTCCCTCGCGTTCATAGGTGCAGTTGCCGTGCCCTTCTTCCGACCCTGCGGATAAGGTTGACCAACGCGCCGCCTCCTGCTCACCCATCGGCAACTCGCCCAGATCGCCGCTTTCGGTTGATTCGAGCCAGACCATCAACCGGGCATAGAACGCGGCCTCGCCGGGAGTCACCTCAAGGTTGCCAAGACGCGAGAGTAGCCGTGTCATACACAGGTAGTTTCCCCTGCCCTTGAGCACGGCTACTCGGACCTCGGGCGGGGTTAGACCGAGTGCTCGCAGGGCTATTGGAACATCTTTGGTGGCGAGTTGTTCCTGCAGACCTCGGGTAGATGTGGCAACGACGACCTGTTCTTCAGCGGCCTCCGCACGCCAGATGGCCGGGATCAGATAGCCCAATGATTTACCTGTGCCGGGCGGGGCCTCCAAGAGGAGCGTTCTATCCGTTTCCTGAATTTGCGCCACCGCCTGCGCCATCTCCAGTTGCTGCGTGCGTGGCTCATACGAGTCTCCAAGCGCTTTAACGAGCCCGCCATGGGACTCAAACGCCGCCTCAATGGCTACTGTCCCGTCCTGCGTTGTTGGCAGTTTCCGCTGGCGCGTTTCGGATTCGACGCTCGGTCTGCCAAGTCTTTCGGTTAGGCGTTGGAGAACCCGTTCAGGTCCGTCGCTGGCAATTCCTTTCTGTTGCGCGGCTAATTCAAAAATCGGACCCGCTCTCCAGTCACGCGGCGCACGGTCGGAGAGCGAACGGATCATCGCCAGCGTGGCCGGGTCGAGGGAGAGAATCATGTCCCAGAACTTGAGGAAGACCTGCGCAGTCGCCTCCGCGTCAGCGAGCGCTCTGTGCGGACTGTCATTGACAATTCCCATCTCTTCGACGAGCCACCCAAGGGAATGACTGGTGGCTGACGGCCTCAGGATGCGGGAGAGGTCGAGCGTATCGAATACCGGACCGTTCGGCATCACACCATTCGCATTCAGGAATCCAAGGTCGAACTGATAGTTCTGTCCCACCATGGGCACATCACCTATGAATGTGGCAAGCTCATCGGCAATGTCGTTGAACGGGGGGGACCCAACAAGATCAGCGTCCGTGATACCGGTTAGCACAGAGACGAAGTCAGGGAGCGCATGGCCGGGATTGATAAGCTGCTGGAAGCTGTCGACAATCCGGCCTTGCTCAACTTTGACTGCGCCGACCTCAATTATGCGATCGCTTTCGGCGTTCAGCCCCGTGGTTTCCAGGTCAAGCGAGACGAACGTCAGCGGAAAATCAGAGTGCCTGGTGGAAGAGGTCACGAAGCTACGGCCGCTCCAAGCTCATCCGCCCGCTCATCCCAGTACGAAATTGCGCTGCCCTTAAGCAGCGAGCCGGTGGGGTAGTAGCGACCCTCCCGAATCTCTTCAATGAGCTCCTCAACGTTGGAGACATCTCGTTCTGTAACGATGGCACCGTACCCGATGCCGGACGTTGAATGGGCATCACTGCCGCCAATCCCGGTGCGCCCCAAGACACGCGCCACCTTCAGCGCAAACAGATTCTCCTGCGCGTTGTTGGCACCGTTCACAACTTCCAACTCGTCGGTCAGCTTGAAGATAGTGAGATCAGCCGCTTCCTCGACGGAGTAGATTTTCGACCAGCCGCTGATACGCGGATCATCAAACATACGGCGAAAGGGGTGGGCCGCAATCATGATGCCATCCGACGCCTGCACCACTCTACGCAGGATCTCTGCTCGGTGAATGCCTGACGAATACCCGGTCAGTCCAAAGCATGTGATATGGCCGAGATCGGTCGAAACCTCCATGCCGGGGATGACGAGGAAATCATGCTCAGCGGAGAAGCGCTCCATCTGATACTTGTCCCAGACCGTGCCATGTTCTGTAACACATACACCATCCAGTCCCACAGCCTTGGCGGCAATCACAAGTTGCTCAGGCGATAGGCCGCTATCGGACGAACCGACGTTGGTGTGAACGTGAAGATCCAGTTTCATGACGATTTAACAGCACTTGTAGTTTACAGGAACGGCGTCCATCAACGCGAACCGCGTCATCCTTTCTAATGGAAGAAGAGGGCGCAGGTATCTCCTGAATCGGGTAGGCTGTACGTGATAGAGGCGCTCTTGCGGGAGGCTCGAATGTATCGCATCACAATCTCGACAAAGGAACATGGAACCATCCTGGATCAGGAGCTTATCGGGTTCGTACTGATCCGAAAGATGCTGTGCGAACACGAGGACCCCACGCACGAGCCGGTGATGAGTATGGAGTCCCGCGGCGTGAACGGCTACGAGCAGATTGGGCTACTTGAATGGGCCAAAGCCGTGACAACGGCGGATATGGTGGCAGACATGGAAGAGGGGCCCGGGCTGGCGGATTATCCGAATTAGGGCTTTAGCTTGATGGTGCGCCAACGGGATTCTTGGTACGCTTGTTCCAATTGGATGTTGAGTTATAAACGAGAGTCCGGGTGCGCACCCTCCACCGAGGTACCGAAGGAGTACCCAACTTTCTGACCATTCCTGTGGCCTCTGCTAACAGCGGTTCGCACACATCGCGGACATAGAGCAGATAGAATCCAACGACTTCAACCTAAAACATTAGCCGCAACGTGGACACGAGGGAGCCGATAGAGGTGATGACCGTGGAGGACGCGCTATCAGAATTGGCCGAAGCCGAGAAGAAGCGCGATGAGGGCGTCGCAAGAATGGACGGGCTGCTGGCCGAACTTGGCTACAAGCGGTAGTGAGGCAGAATGCCGAAGGTAAGAGAAGTGATTCGACAGGTGGAGCAAGACGGGTGGAGACTGGCCCGGACGCGTGGAAGCCATAGGGTCTACAAGCATCCGCGCAAATCCGGCATTGTCGTTATTGCTGGAAATCCCGGGGTTGACATGCCCCCGGGAACATATAATGAAGTGCTGAAACAGGCCGGACTAAAGTAAGGAGCCCTCAGCATGGGATACGCAGTCATCATCGAAAAGGGGCCGAACAGTTACGGCGCCCATGTGCCGGATCTGCCGGGGTGCGTCGCCGCCGCTGAGACGAAAGAGGAAGTGCGTTCCCTGATACTTGAAGCAATTACCCTATATGTCGAGGCGCTCAAGGAAGAGGGGCTGCCGGTACCCCCGCCGCAATCCTATGAATTGGTAGAAGTGTAGGGATTCCTGCCTGGGATTCCATAGCTTCGTCGCGGGGTCGACTAGGCGGCCCCTCATGCCGGGCACCTTCTGACAGCAAGCGCTCACAACACAAGGACAAGTAGCACCAGTTCTCAATATCGCTTCATAGCCAACCAACATTCTGAACCCACCGAACAATCCGTCAACACGACTACTACAGACAGTGTGCCCTCTAGCGACGGCTGGCGGATGGTGCGTTTGGGAGATGTGGCGGAATTCGACCTTGGAATCAATTGGTCTCGTGACCAAGAACCGCCAGGTCCCACTGATGCCTCCGTTCCTGCAGTGCGAATTGGAAACGTGCGACGAAATGGATTCGAGGCGGATGCCGCACAACGTCAACAAGATTCTTGGGGCGCTTGCTGCAACTGGATGTGGAGCTGCAAACGAAGGTTTGGGTACACGCCATCCTATAGAGGTACCTGAGTAGTATCAAACTTCCTGTGTAGAGCCCGGCCCCCGGCAAAGCCTGTACTTGTTCTCCTCGCCGCCGATGCCCCGGAGCCCACGCCAAGGTTTCTGCCCGGGCTTATTGCCACCGCCAATAGGAAAGTCCGCAATACGGATCGCCCAGCCAAAGCCGGTAAACCAAATGGTTCTCCGTCGTGAGATTGATCTATGGGCCAGTACTGCCCTACAGGTTCCACAAATCGAAACGGCTGGAGCCGCGTTACTCGTCCAGCAAGCCGTTTCGCACGGCCCAGACTACTAGCTCCTGCTTGGTTCCAATGCTGAGTTTGTCCTGGATGCTGTAGATGGCGTTTCGGATTGTCAGCGACTGGTTGCCCCTGACCTCAGCGATCTTCGCGTACGACAGGCCCTGCGCAAACAGCGCGAGGATTTCACTCTCTCGCTGCGTAAGCCTGAGACGTTCCGATGTCTTCCTCATGCGGTCAGTCGACCGGATCTCGGCAAACACACGCTTGAGCACGTCGGCGGGTATGCGGTATTGCCCATCAGCAACGTCGCGGACACTGCGCAACAGATGCTCCCTGCCAGAGAACTTCTGAAGGTACCCCGCCGCTCCTGCCGCGACCGCCTCAACCGCGGCATCCTCTTCCGTCGCGGCTGTGAGGATCAGCACTCTGGTGTTCGGGAGAGTTTCAGTGACTTCTCGACAGGCATCGATACCGTTCTTGAGGGGCATCATCACATCCATGATGACCACGTCCGGTTCGAGCTGCTGAGCCATTCTCACCGCTGCTATCCCATCTCCGGCCTCTCCGACTACTTGAAATTCGCCGGTCCGCTCCAGCACTTCGCGCAGGCCATCGCGCATGATCTCGTGGTCGTCCACGAGCATCACCGTGGTCTGCGTTATCGGCGCCACGTTACCGGCCTCCCTGCTGAGGGTTATACGGAACAGCACACGTTACTGTCGTGCCGCGCCCAGACTCACCAGTGGCAATGTCGAGACGGCCACCCATTCGCTCTGCGTCTGTTCTCATGCTTCCGAAGCCGTAACCGCGATCTGCATAATCTTCCGGGAGGCCAATCCCGTCGTCCGAGACAGACAAATGGAGGCTATTTTCCTGAAAGGACAGGGTGATGGTGATCCTGCTCGCCCGCGCGTGCCTATATGCGTTGGTCATCGCGTTGTGAGCTATTGAGAAGAGTAGCCGCCGGGTAGCAGTGGGAAGCTGAGGCTCCCTTCCTGATTGGACGAGCTCAGCAGGGATCGATGTAATTGTTGCGAACGTCGATGCGTGCGATCTCAGCACCCGGCCCAACTCCCGTCCCTCGAATATGGGACCGATATCGATGGGATGTCTCAACTCCCACATAGTGGATTGAGACAGGGCATGCGTGGCGGCCAACTTAGCGAGGAGCTCATTGCGGTTATCGTCGTCCCGTGCGTCCGCAATTGTGATTGCGGTCTCCAAACCAAGCCCGATCATGTACGCTGACTGCGCTATGGTGTCGTGAATTGTCTGCGAGAGTTCTATGCGCTCCCGCTGAAGCTCTCTCTCACGTTCCACAGCCTCCCTCCTCCTGATCCGCTCAAATCTTGAGACCAGGTTGACCGCAGCCACAATCCCATACATAACCGCAATCCTGATGAACAGGACTTTCTCTTCCTTGATATCGAAACCCACCCCCGGCTCCAGCAGCAGGCTCATAGCCGCGTACACGGCTGCGAGCGCAGTGGCCCAGGCAAAGCTGAGCCTGAAGGACGTAAACACTACAGCGAACATAGCGAGGGCGGGGTAATACAACACAAAGAAGTTGTTGTGGAAGCCGCTGCCCGAGACCACGATACCCGCCGTAATAATCGTCACGTCCATGGCGCTGAGAACGAGCGCCCAGTGCCATGTCACTTTCCGCCCTGACTCGATTCGATAGTGAACGTAGGCATTGAGAGCCAACACCACTAGAGCAAACACTGTGCTCGGAATGTAGGCGGGGTGCGTGAAGTTGGGTCGGTAGTTGAGCTGCAACAGCCACGCTATCAGAAGAAACCATCGCACCCATACCGAAATCCTCAAGCCATACCGCAGGTCGTCGGGTTCACTAAGATCGAACGCCCGACGAGACTGCGCAACAACACCGTGAAGTCTGGCCTGCAAATCCAAAGCTCTACTCATATGGTGTAGTCCGCTCAGGGACATCGACAAGTTTCAATAGTACCGCACAGGACAGGTACCAAGACACACTCAGGATTCAGTACAAACGCACCTTACGGCACCATCGGGACACAGAGTAACTTCGGATGGGCATCTTGAATTGGAGGGGGTGAAATGTCAGAGCGCATCCTACTTTCTGTGCTGGGCGCGACGCTTTTTGCACTACTGTTGACCGGGTGTTCCGATGAGCCAAGTTCAACGCCGGCGGCAACGCCTATACCCACAGTAGCGCCAACTGTCGCGTCGACGAACACGCCGACTTCGATTTCGACAAGCGCGCCAACACCGGTGCCAGCGGCGGCTTCGACGACCGCCCCAACGGTTGCATCTGAGCCTACGCCACTACCTACAGTCGCCGCAGTTGACCCGGCCGTTGATGAGTATCTGACTCAACTGGACTGTGCCTCATCCGAGGAATCGGTAGACCTGGATGAAGAAGATGTAACCTACGGAGATTTCTCCGCCCTTATTGAAGAGCAGATAGCTCAACTGGAAGCTCTGGTTCCACCTGCTGAGCTCACCGCGTTCCACCAATCAGTATTGGAACCGCTGCAGGCGCTAAAGGACGTATCAGATCAGCAGCCCCAGGATGCAGAAGTGGATTTCGAAGTCATATTCGCAACCGTCTGGGAAGTCTTGGAGGAGATCGAGGCGCGGCGAGTGGATCTCTTCAGGGGAGTCTCCACACCAACAATCCGACGGATGGTGGAGGCGGGCTGCATCAGCGCTTCCGATGTAAGGGGTACCGACGAGCACGGCGACACCGTTGATGACGCTGACGCAGTTACGGTGGGAACACCTGTGGAGGGTGTCATCGACTGGGAGGGGGACAGAGATGTCTTCCAATTCACCGCCAAGGAAGGGCAGGCCTACCGTGTTGAAGCGACCCTTGTCACATTGGGCGCTGCAAGCCTGGCGTTGAGCGATGCCAATATATTGAGTACCCGTACTCGCGTAAGCCAGGATCCGCAGTCCCCCTTCATCATATGGAAGGCACGGGAATCGGGTGTCTACTACATTCATGTGAACTCCGAGGGATCCGAGACGGGAATCTACGAGCTTACAATCTCGGAACTCGCCGGCGACGACCACGGCGACGATACGGACAGCGCAACTGCTATATCCGTCGGAGAATCGATTGAAGCAACAATGGACTATTCCGAAGACATTGACTATTTCCGGTTCACGGCGAAGGCAGGGCATCTCTACAGGTTGGACATGACCTCTGGAGCCGATTTCTTTCAAGCCGAAGTGTATGAACAGGATCCAGAATGTTGGGATGGACTGTGCTGGGTTGCTGACTTTAGTTCCAACGAGGTCGCCACATACCAGGACGGCCCCGAAAGCCGGAACTCGTGGCACGCCGAAAAACCGAGCGACTACTACATCCGAGTAGAGAGCTCGTGGTCGAATCCCCCTGCCTCCTACACCCTGACCATCACCGATGTTACTGACGACCATGCCAACACTCCTGACGGCGCCACTGTCGCGACGGTGGGCGTCCCAATTGAGGGCGTCATGGATTGGGAGGATGACTTAGACTACTTCCGTTTCACTGCGGAAGCAGGGCAAACCTATCACATAGAGGTCATCCTTGGCACTCTACCAGACTGGCATGTGATTCTGATGGGTTCAGGCGGCGTGGAGTTTGAAGAGCATAGGGATTTCAGCATCTGGAACAAGTGGGAGGGGGGGCAGTTCATAGAGTGGGACGCCCCTGAATCAGGCGATTACTACATAGGAGTAAAGGGAGGCTATCTGGGTTGGGACACTGGCTCCTACACCCTGACGATCACAGTCCAGTAGGAGAAGCGCTACCGCGGTGACGTTCGGCGAGCTATCGACAGCTAAAGCGAAGGGATAAGGGGCGAGTGATGACCTTGGTACGGGCTCTTGGCAGTCTGATTCTTGGGCTCGTGGTGATTGTTGGACTCATGTATCTCCTCGTGGTGGTCAATATTACGCAACGCCTTGAAGACCCAGAGGTCTACCGCGCTGCCTTCACTGAGATAGATGCTTACAACCGTATTTACGACGAAGTGCTTATCGACCGGGCGGTTCAGGATGAGACCCTGGACCTGCTTGGGGGAGTGGGCCTGGAAGCGCAAGAGTCCGTTGAAGTCCTCAGAGACGTAATGCCTCCTGCCTACCTTCAAGACCAGATTGAGGCAAACATAGACAGGTTTACGGGATTCCTGTCCAGTGACTTGGAGAGGCTGGATCTCTACCTGGAACTGCGGGAGCCTCTGGATCGCGTTGAGGTGGTGGTTCTCGACAAGGCAGAGGAAATCATCACTGAACTCGAAATCGACGAGCCTCCCAGCGCAACGACAGAGTGTACACCGGATAGCTTGCAGAGTCTGGCTGGCGACATGGCAAGCGAATTTGCCGGCTTGTCTGCTGGCGAATTACCGGAATCCGTGCCTTCGCTGGAGACTCTGGACGAGGACTGCCGCAGACAGGAATTCGACAACTGGATTGGGCAGGTGGCAGATGATCCTCGGGTGGACCCTGAGACCGCGAGAACAATCGAAGAAGAAAAGGATGACCTGAGGGAGTCTTTCATAGAAGGGGACACAACGGCTTTCCTGGAGAAGGCAGCGGCCCCTCTGGTCGGTCCAGTGATTGACGACTCCCTAGAAGAGTTACGTCAAGGCCTGCAAAATGACCGATTGGACTTGCTGGAAGAGCTGGCCGATAACTTCGACAATCTTACTCGTGAGGACATCGACGAACAGGCCGAGTTCCTTCGCGATACGTTGGGTACAGCTACCGGGACGGGAGGAATGCTCGCCCTCCTGTTGGTTATCGTAGGCAGCCTGTTGCTAGCGGCAACAGAAATCCCGAATCCAACGGGTATGCTCCGGTGGCCGGGGTTATATCTGCTGCTTGGGGGCGCTGTGTCCCTCGCCGTCGGCTTGGTGCTGAATACGGTCGTTCCCGGCCGGCTGGTGGTTGTCGTGACCACTTCTTCGTCGGGCACTCCCACAGCCCTCATCAGCCTCATAGGCGACCTCATGGAATCGTTTGCTCGCCAGTTCACCGCCGGTTTCATTCCGGGGACTGTGACCGTTCTGGTGATCGGAGCGGTGCTGTTTGTGGCCTCATTCTTCGTCGGCCGGTTCTTGTCCATTGTGCGCGGCGAAGCATCCGGCTTCCAAGGCTGAATCAGTCGTAAGCTAGACCCGGCGCCGCAAACTCTATCCGACCCAGTTCCTCAGCAATCGGTTGAACTGCAAGGAAGGCTAGGCAGTCACAAGATCACTTGGAGCAGGGAGTCGCGACAATGCTGAAGCCAGTTCGAATCGTGACTGTGCTAGCCGTGATCCTCTTCGCCATTATGCTCGCCGGATGTTCCGGTGAGCCTGCTCTTTCCCCGGTTTCTGTGCCCACCCCAAGCCTGTCAGAAGCTGCGGCACATGCTTCGGAGCAGCCGCGTGTGATCGATATGCCGATAATCGGCCAACCTGACGATGCATTCGAACAGGAGAGCGTCGGGACATCGCCATTACAGCGTCCGCCTTTCGGAACGGGCAATGTCGTCACTGAAGGCGTGGCTGCTCACGGCGCAGACGCATGGCACGCTGCCGGCTGGAAGGGGCAGGGGGTCAAGGTCGGCATATTGGACTCGATCGGCAACTTTGGCGACCTGATTGAAAAGGGAGAATTGCCGGACAACATCGTCGTACGCTGTTTTGATCGAGAAGGAGGGTTCACATCGAATCTCGCGGACTGCGAGAGGAAAAGCACCCATGGCACAAGAGTCGCTGAAGTGATTATGGATTTTGCGCCGGAAGCGACGCTGTACATAGCAAATACCCGGAACCTGCACGCCGCTGTCTCGTGGATGGTGTCACAGCGCGTGGACGTCATCAATCATTCAGCCAGCGACAATACCTGGGACGGGCCAGGCGACGGCACCTCTCCATACTCTGAAAGCGCGTTGAAGGCGGTGGATCTGGCCGTGGAAGGCGGCGCCGTCTGGATTAACTCCGGCGGCAACAGCCGTCAGGAGATATGGTTCGGCGACTTCAGCGACCCCGACGGCAACGGCATCCACAACTTTACGGACGCCGATGAATGCAACTGGGTGGAAATCCGTGATGAGGACGATGACAGGATCGACGCAAGGCTTCGGTGGGACGATGTATGGCAAAGGGCTGCGCGGGACCTGGACATCCACATTCTTGATGCCGACAACAGGACCGTGGCGACCAGCGTGCGCAGACGGGGCAGGAGCAACGACCCCTTTGAGGAGATTGAATACGATGATCCCCCCGCTGGCCGGTACTGCTTGCAGGTAAGGCATTCCGGGGGGCCTCAAGAGGGTTGGATTCAGCTCTACTCGAACAACATCGTCATGTCCATTCCGAGCTTTGGGGGACACATCAAGACCCCGGCGGAAAGCGCGAACCCTGGCATGATGGCCGTGGGCGGAGCCGGCTGGTGGGACACGGAGACAACCACCGAATTCAGCGGCCGTGGCCCAACACCGGACGGCAGAACAAAGCCTGACATAGTGGGTGCCACTCGCGTCAGAACAGCATCAGGCGGTGGGACCTTTGGAGGAAATAGCGCGTCGTCGCCGCACGTAGCAGGGCTGGCCGCGCTTGTAAAGTCGCGCTTTCCTCACTACACGCCGCTGGAGATCGTCGAGTACTTGAAGGCCAACGCGCTGCCGCGCGGCGATGGAGTCCCTAACAACACCTGGGGCCACGGCTTCGCATACCTTCCGCCGCCCGACGGCCCGGTACAGCCAGTACCCACGCCGGAACCGCTCAACCTGTCCATTGAGCGCATGCGCATCAATCTCAACGCTGGCAGTTGGCACACGTGCGGGCTGCGCCCGGACGGCGCCCCCATATGCTGGGGCCACAACGGCTCAGGGCAGGCGTCGCCACCTCCAGGCGAGACCTTCGTATCTATCAGCAGCGGTGGATGGCACACCTGTGGGCTGCGCACGGACGGCTCCGTCGTGTGCTGGGGCCACAATGGCTCAGGACAGGCGTCGCCACCCCGAGGCGAGAGATTCGTATCCATCAGCAGTGGCGACCAACACACCTGCGCCCTGCGCTTCGACGGCACCGCCATGTGCTGGGGCCGGAACGATAATGGCGAGGCGTCGCCACCCCGACGCGAAAGATTTGTATCCATCAACAGTGGTTCCGAGCACACATGCGCCCTGCGCCCCGACGGTGCCGCCGTGTGCTGGGGGGACAATGATCGCGGACGGGCATCACCGCCCTCGAACGAGAGATTGGTCTCCGTCAGCAGCGGCGAATGGCACACATGCGCGCTGCGGCCTGACGGCTCTGCCGTGTGCTGGGGCCAGAACGATTACTACATTTCTACTGCTCCCTCGGGCGAGACGTTTACGTCTATAGGCAGCGGCGCGTGGCACACCTGCGGATTGCGCACGGACGGCTCCGTCGTGTGCTGGGGTTGGAACGGCTCAGGTCAGGTGTCACCGCCTCGGGGCGAGACTTTCGTATCCATCAGCAGCGGCAGTTGGCACACCTGCGGGCTGCGCACGGACGGTGTCGCCGTGTGCTGGGGCCACAACGGTTCAGGACAGACGACGACGCCTGCGAACGAGAGATTCTCGTTGCTGACTGAACCTTGGCCTGAGCCCACGCCAACGCCTACCCCTCTACCGACGGCTACACCAACTCCAACACCTACCGAGACGCCAACACCGTCACCCACACCCATACCTACCAATACAGCCACGCCAACGGCGACACTCACGCCAACACCGACTCCTACAGAGACGCCCGTTTCAGCAATGGAGGAGAATCCGACATCGACGGCTGGTGCTTCAGCCGAGCCAATGGCGACGCCGGCTGCCGAACCCGCTAGCGGAATCGAGTTTGGTCAGTGGCTGGCAATTGCGGTCGTGGGCGTCCTCGCAGTGACAATTGTCATCGCATGGCGAAGACGACGATAGGATACCCATCATCGTCATCGCCGCTAGGCAGACGCTCCGAGAGTCGCCGCATGCACAATAGTTCGCAATATAGTACTGTCGGTTTAGGTCAGGGTTTGATCAATGGGAAAGGTATGGTTGGGGACCGCCGACTAGTGCATCGGCAAGCGTCTACCCTGCCCTGACAATCACTTCAGGAGTGTCATTGGCGGGGGAGTTGACGAGCGTCGAGACGGGGTATGCTTCCATGGTTACCGGGGGATAGGGGATTAGGATGTCATTCAGGACAGCGGCATCATAGGTCGTTTCGTCTACCCAAGTTCTCTCGTGTTCCGACGGCAGGATTACCGGCATTCGATCATGGATTGGGCGCATGAGGTCGTTCGGCGTGGTGGTGACGATGGTGCAGGAGTTAATTTGTTCGCCTTCGGGGTTTGTCCAGTTTTCCCATAGTCCGGCAAAGGCAAAGGGTTCACCGGTGGCCAACAGGATGCGCATAGGTTGTCTAGCCTTGCCTTTGCCCGTCCACTCATAGAAACCGTCCGCGAGAATGAGGCAGCGGCGGCGGCGCAACGCCGTGCGGAACATCGGCCTTTCCGCCAGGGTCTCGGCCCGCGCGTTGATGGCCCTGTTGCCGATGGACATGTCCTTCGCCCACGAGGGAATCAGACCCCATCGCATGTATTCCCCAACGTTATGCCCGTCCTCCCAGCGCACTGTGAGCACATCCTGTGTGGGCGAGATGTTGAAGCGGGGCACGTAGTCGGTGAGGGGATTCTCGAAGTCAAACCGCAGTTGCAGCTCGCTCAGGTCGCTGATCAGGCTGAATCGTCCACACATCTTTTTGAACTGACCGCCTTGGCGATACTTTCAACTTCTCGTTGATGTAGTTTATCGCGGCTCAGTGCCAGTCGTGGGCGTCCGGCATGGGGACATCGGTGTTGATGGCGCGTATCTCTGAGGCGATGATGTTCGTCGTGCCGTCCCAACAGGAGACGACGCCCCGGACCATGATGACGCGGTTGCGGAGGGCGCGGCGGGAGCGAGCGAACACATCCTTCCAAAGGATGAGTTGGACGTCACCATACTCGTCCTCGATGGTGACAAAGACCGTGCCGTCTTTCCCACGCGGATGTTGCCGCGCGATGGGCCACCCAGCGACAAACACCTCCTGCTCTTCGGGCATGTCGTACACGTCGGATGTGCGGAGGACGCGGTCATTCAGCGTGGGGCGCACGAACTCCATGACATGGCCGCGCGGGTAGATGCCCATGACGCGATACTCGCCGACCATCTTCTCGTACTCCGAAAAGTCATCGAGCCGAGGAATAGCGTGGGCGATGGACGCGGCGAGGGTGCGCTGACCGCTCCTGAGTGGGCGATTGGCAAGGCCAACGTCCCACAGAGCACGCCTGCGATTGGACGCCACATCATCGAACGCTCCTGCCATGACAAGCGACGCGGCGGCCTGCTGCGTGATGCCCGTCCTGCTCACGAGGTCGGCGGGGCTGCCGTATCGGCCCCGCGCCTCTCGTTCCTGCACGATGGCACGCGCGGCCGACTCGCCAACATCCTTGATAAGTCCGAGGCCGAGCCGGATCGCGCCGTCCTCCGGCACGCACTGGATTTGGCTGCGGTTCACGCAGGGATTGAGGAACGGCACGCCAAACCGCCGCGCGTCCTGCTTGATGGTCTCCATCGGGTAGAAGCCCATCGGCTGATTGTTGATGAGGGTCACAAAGAACTCCAGGGGGTGGTAACGCTTGAGCCACGCGGCCTGGTAGGCGGTGATGGCAAAGGCGTGGCTGTGGCTCTCGGGGAACATGTAGTGGCCGTTGACCTTGCCGAAGATTTTTTCCGCGATGTCGTCCGGTACGCCATTGCGCCGCGCGCCTTCGAGGAATCGCTGCCAGTGCATGGCAATGAGGGCGGAATTGTTGGAGCGGCCAAAGGCGCGGCGTATCTCGTCCGCCTCCGCCGTCGTTACGCCGGCAACGTCCGCTAACAACTGCACGACCTGCTCCTGCCAGACGATGATGCCGTAGCCGCGTTCCAGCGCACGTTTCTCCAGCGGATGGTCGTAGTCCCACTCCACGCCGTGCCGGTAGCGCTCCACGAACTGGCTCACGGAACTGCCTTGCACGCCGACACCGGGGCGGATGAGCGCGACCTGGTAGGCAAGGTCAAGGAGATTACGTGAGCGGAGACGCTGCGCCATTTTGAGTTGCGCCGGTGATTGGAGCAGGAAGACGCCCTTGGCATGACCCTCATTGATCATGTCGTAAATGTTGTTGTCGTCCGGCTCCACACGGCTGAGGTCGGGGCGGCTGCCTGTCCGCTGTTCGACAAGGTCGAGCGCCTGCTCCAACTGGTCGAGGACGGGCAACGAGAGCAGGTCGATCTTGGCGACGTTGGCATCGGCGATGGTGTCCTTGTTCCAGTCGATAATGTAACGTCCCGCAATCGCGCCCTCGCGGATGGGTGTCATCTCAGAGATGGGCGAACTGCTGAGGATCATGCCGCCGACGTGCTGGCCGAGACTGCGAGGGGCGTCCATGAGTTGGGGCACGAGTTCAATCAGTTCCCGCCAGCCCTGCGATTCAACACGACCCTTGTAGGCAGGGAGGCGCAGCATCTCTTCTTTGAGGTCATCTGCGTGGTGGGAGTGGAGTTGCTTGGAGAGGAGGGTGAGGTCTTCTTTCGGGAGGCCGAGGGCCTTGCCGATGTCCTGGATGATGCCTTTGACAGAGTAGGTGCTGATTGCGCCGGTGAGCGCCGCGTAGTCCGGGCCATAACGCCGGTGGACGCGGGTGATGAGTTCATCGCGCAGGCCTCGTGGAAAATCGAGATCGATGTCCGGCAGCATGGACATGTCCTCAGAGATAAAGCGTTCCAACGTCAGGTCCCACTTGATGGGGTCGATGTGGCTGATGCCAATGAGGTAGCCGACCAATAATGCGACGGACGAGCCGCGTCCCCTGCCCGGCGGCCTCTCCTCCAACGGAACCTCCGGCGGGGTCAGGCCTCGCTCCTCCATGATCTGTTGAGCAAGTAGCACGATGTCCCGATACAGGAGCAGGAAACCCGCGATGCCGTGCCTCTTGATGAGGGCGAACTCTTCATCGAGGCGATTCTGGACGCGCTGGGAGATGCCACCGTAGCGGCGCATTGCTGCCTCAAAGCAGAGGCGCTGCAGATAGCTGTCCGTCGTGTAGCCCGCGGGCACGTCCGGCTCCGGCAGCTCGTAGTTGATGCTGTCGGCCAGGTTGAAGTCGCACTGCTCAGCGATGCGGCGCGTCACGTCGATGATTCCCGGGTACCCCCTCTCAAAGAGCCGCGCCATCGCCTTAGCGGATTTCAAGTGGAAATGATGGTTGGGGCGAATATGCGGCAGGGCTTGGTCAATGGTGGTGTTGTGCTTGGCGGCGATAAGGGCGTGTTGGAGGCGGTATCGCTCCGGCGCGTGGTAGTGGACATCGTTGGTCGGAACGACGCGAACACCCGCGTCCCCGGCAAAGCGGGCGAGTTCACGATTCCGCGCCGTGTCGCCGCGAATCAGGTTCTGCTGCAGCTCCACAAAGACGGAGTCCGACCCGAACCAATCCATGTAATCGCGCAGGAGTTTTTGGGCGTCGTCCTGGCGGCCGTTCAATGCAAGGCGCGAGAGTTGGCCGTCGCGTCCGCCACCAATGAGAACGACGCCTTCGGCATGATCCTGCAGATGGACGGGGTCAAGTCGGGGTTCGCGGCGGTCAACGCCGTTGGCGAGGGTGAAGAGCCGAGAGATGTTGGCGTAGCCCTTCTTGTTCTTTGCCAGCAGCGTGATACGGGAGCCATCGCAGAGGGTGAGTTCGCCGCCGGTAATCGGCTTGATCTCAAGGCTCTTGGCAAGGCGCGCGAATTCCAGCGCGCCACAGAGATTCGTATCCGTCAGGGCGAGCGAGTCGTAGCCATATTCCTTTGCCCTCGCCAGCAGTTCATGGACGTGCGACGCTCCCTCTCCGAAGGAGTAGAAGCTCTTGGCGTGCAACTCAACGTATGGGGATGTCATGACACGGAGTCTCTTAGGGCACGTGCTGGTACCAGCAGTCGTCGCGCCGATCCCGGAAAAGGATTAGCTCGGGGCCGTCCTCCCGGCTGACGCGGTAGTACGTTCGTGTGAGGGGCTGTGGCAGCCACCAGAGATCGAAACTCCACCGATCCTCGATGCGGGAAATCCTGTGCCACTTCCTGCCCAGTTGAACGGCCAGCGGCTGACGGTTCGGGCCCTCCCTCACAGCCAGCGCAATCGGTGTGGCGAGAGGTGTCGCATCGTCGCCGGTGGAGGAATCCATGGGGACGCGGAGGGCGCGCATCTCCGGTGCGGGGTGCCAGGGCGCGACATCCAATACCTGGTAGAGGCCGCTCCCGCCTTTGAGGTGGTCGGGCAGTCCCCTGCCGATTTCCAGCAGCCGCTCATGCCGGTCACGTCGATGGTCACGCAGCAGCCCCATCTGCATTCCCGCGTCGCCGCTCAGATCGCTCAGTGTCACGCTGATCTCCTCGACGGGCGCAAGCGGGTGATCTTGCTCCATCTGTGGGGTGATGAGTTCTGACGCGCGTTCCCATGAACCGGCGGGCTGTTTGAATCTCAAGGTCCGTTCCCACGCGGGGGCGTTGAGCAACAGGCAGTGGAGGGTGACGGCTCCGGCGTAGCGGCCACGCATTCGCGGCGCAGCGTACGCGCGCTTGAGGAGGGTATCCACGGTGACGGTGACAAGTTGCAGGGAGCTCGATGCAAACGGCAGGGACATGCGCTCCAATATGGACTCCTCATAGGCGAGAGGAATGAGAGGGTTGTCGTCGTTGCCGCGTGAGAGCCGCCATGCCGCGCTGCCCTCAGTTCCGAACTGATCCACGAGCGCGGCCTCGGATATTGTCGCCACATCACCCAGCGTGCGAAGGCCAAATCGACGCAGGCCGAAACGGACCCCCTCCGCTATCGGCAACAGGTCAACGGAGCGCGGGAACAGGAATTCCGCCGCGTCGGACGGGACAGTGGTAACGCCGAGCGGAGGGCTCATTGTGGCGGCGGCGAATGCAGGGAACTTGCCTTCGCCAATGCCGATTCGTGCTTGCAGGTAGTCCGGGATCGCCTCATGCAACGCGGCGACCAATGCGTCCTCACCGCCGTACATCTCGTCCAACCCGGCCACTCGCACGTAAGCCGTTCCTATGTCCGCCTCCTCAACTTGGTCACTAACCTCTTGTAGTGCCGTAAGGGTTTGTCGGAACACGCTGCGATAGGTTGGCTCATCCGCTTCAAGGATCAGGGTGTCGGCCTGCTGCGAGAGTGCTTGCTCCGGCGTCATGCCAATGCTGATTCGGGAAGCCGCGGGCGAGTGGTCAACGACGACGGGCCTCTTCTGCCCACGCGCGACAATCACGGCGGGCCGGTCTATCAAATCCGGCCGTCGCCGCATCTCGATCTTCGCCCTCAGATGCGTGATGAGTACGCACGCAATCCGCATCGTTTCCCCCACCGACCGATTGGTAAGGGGCAGAGTAAAAGAACGTGCGTTCTTGTGTCAAGGATGCTGTAGGAAGATCGCCTGCTAACTACTGTCGAATGAGAGGCACACCCCTGCAAGCAATCCACGCTGATCAGCATCTGTGCGCCCCTCAACACTTGTCTCCGAGCACGTTTTTGCTTAGGCTATCCAAGTCAGTACGTTTGTTCTGTTTTGTTCTTGGACACAAGCCTCGACACCGACAAGCCGAAAGGAGGCGCCGCGATGAGGAAGACAGAACTCGGCGAAGGTCCCGAACTGACGTCGGAGCAACAAGAGATTCTGGACGATGGCCTTCGCATCCTGGCTCGCATGATCGCCCGGCGCTTCATCCAGGACTCAAACGCCACGGATGCCAGTACCGCCGAGTCACCCGACGTGGAAAGTCAGCTCGGAGCAGGAGACGGGGGTGACAAGTGAGCCCCCAAGTCAGCCACAACAGGCGCGTACGCATCAAGATCGCTGCCGTCTACGCGCAGCTTGATCGGCTCCACATGTCTCAGAGCGACCTTGCCCGCAAGGCGGGCCTGACGAGCGGTTACGTTTCCCAGGTCATCAGCGGCAAGCGTACCCCCTCCCCTGCCGTCAGGCAGAGAATTCAGGACGCGCTTGGCGTCGATGAATTCGATGAACTCTTTGAACTGGAGGTGCCACATGGCGCGTAGGGCCGAACCGCCGGCAGACCTTATCATCGCCGACCCGGAGATTCCCGACGACTTTCGCAAGCGTCTGGAGATCTTCAAGGAGGGCACGGGGCTGACATGGGAGGGCTTTGCCCGATGCGTAGGAGTTGCCGAGAGGCAGGTACAGCGCTGGCGACGCGGGTCCGAGCCGAGCGGCGGAAGCATGCTGGGATTGCTGAAGGTGGCGGCGCGGAGAAAAGGCGGGCTTGGCCTCTTTCTCGGCGAACTTGTGACAGACGAAAAGAACAATGCTGCCGCTGGCAGTCCCGCCTCTCAGCCGGGTCGGTCCGGCCGCACCGTACCCGTATCGCAGATGCCCCTTCCGGCCGGTCGGCGTACGGAGAAAGTGGGATAACCTCGATGAAGTCGAACCATCAACAGACAGAGTCTCAGCCCGATTTCCCGACGCGATTCCGAAGTTTCAAGAAGTTGACGGGGCTGTCGACCCGACAGATAGCCGAGCGAATCGACGCCCCGGTCGACGTTCTCAAGCATTGGGAGCGGGGCGGGCTGCCCCGTGGCATGGCCCTCCTCAGATTGATGGTTCTCGCCAATCGCACGCAGGACGGCATGGACACGCTCTTCCCTCTACTGGCCGCCGACATCCGCAAGCTCGACGCTCGGCGATAGCGCCATGCTTGACCCTCGTCAGGCAGGTTCGTCTTCGCTCGTTACATTTCCTGACGACTTCAAGGATCGCCTCGTGCGGTTCAAGGAGGCATCGGGCCTGTCGTGGAGGACCTTGGCAAAGGAACTCGGCGTCCAACCACACCGTCTACGCGAATGGCGCAGGGGCGTCATGCCAAATACCACGCACCTGATCCAGCTTCTTAGGCTTGCAGAGCGACTGGGGTTGGGGGAGTTACTTGTGTGCCAGGTATCCCAAGAAAAGGTGTGATGACGGCTCAGGCTGCTACCTAGTGCTCTTCACCGGGCCATTCGTCCGGTAATCCCAGGAATTCATTGAGGGTCACCACCGGGGCTCGCCGATTGATGTCGGGCTCCCACACATACTCAGCGGCAAACGGGAACACGCGTTGAGGAAATTTGAAATCAGCGAATGGATTATGAAAGAGCGCCCAATCAGTTGACTTAGAGTCGCCACTGTTGTTTGAGAATTGGTTCGAGACGTTCCAGACACTGCTGAGTCGGCGCTTAAACAGGACCGCCGAGAGACTGCGTTTCCGAGGCCGTCGGTGTGTACCGAACAATCCGTCCGGCTTGCTTTCTCGTTGAATAGCACCTGAGTCATAGTCCACCTGCCAGTGACCCGAACCATAGAGGCTGCTTAGCACCTCCAAATCATTTGCTATTCCTTCTCGCTGGGCCACAACGACCACATGGGGCAGGCCTATGCTCTTGTACTTCCGGGTCTTACGTTCAAGAGCCCGAGCAATCAGGCGAGTACCTGTGCCATGCCTCATCCCTTGGTTCCAGATACCAATCGCACCTCCACCTCTTTCCCTATCCAATCGTATGACTCGAAGGCTTACCCTCCAGTCCTTCCAGTGCCAATGAATAGTCCTCTCAGGCACGGCACTTTTGCTAAATTGATGCCTACTCGATGCAGATGTCCGACCCTCTATCTCCCTTAGGACTGCTTCTTTCATTGGCTCCAACGGAGGAAGGTTAGTTCCTATTCTTATGCCCGAAACAAACACCTTGAGTGGCCCAATCTCGAGCGAGTCGAGCGCATCAAGCACTTGGCGGCGCATTCTGTTTTTTGAATATTGGGAGCTGCTCTCCTGGGTTACAGTACATTCAACAATCGAGTGCACGCTTTGAGTTCGTACACTAAAGTCAGGCTGCAGAGTTCCGATCTGGGGAGAAAACTCGACATCGTCGCAAGTACGTAACAGGACTTCGTGAGTTAGTAGCTCCAATAGGGCGCCAGAATGCTCTCTGTCGTCATCCTGGAAGCGCCCTCTGATGTCATTTCGATGTTCTTTAGGAACCCTGAGAAACCACTGATCCAAGACCCTTCTCGCCTCTCCAGCCGCCTTCCAAGAACTGCGATTCAAGAATTCGAAGGACTCCTCCGAATAGAAGGCATCATCTCCAGCGTTCCTGGAAATATTGTCAAACAGCGACATCTTCAGGCTCATCTTTGTCCGTCAGGGATTCGTGACGGATCCCTTCTTCGCAATCTTCATATGCAATTGTAAGGGAACTGGACTGGGGCTCAAATTGATCGAACCATCAGCAGCGTAGCCTAAAGGAACCTAAAGGCACGGCAATGTCGATTGGTAATTGAGGCTGCGAAGACCTTATCTGCTTCACCAGTTGCCTGAAATTCGCCGCGGTGACCTCATCTTCCACGACGATGAGAACCTCAGGTGTGAAGCCGTGGTCATCTCGCGGGCGGTCGGTGGAGTAGTAACGGATGTAGGGCGCTAGCCGCTCACGCATGGTGCTCGGCCTGATGGCTCGGCGTTCCCATTCCAGGAAGAACGCCTTCACTTCCCTGCCCCTCCGCATCATGACGAAAGCATCGGGATTGATGGCCCGCACAGCCCCCTGATAACTGAAGTACCTCGACGCTCGTTGCGGCGGGTCAAGCTGCACGATCTCCCATCCTTCATCACGTGCCCGCTCAACCGTGTCCGCCAAGAATCGATGAACAGCGTCCGTGTGCTCGCTGTTTCTTAGCAGTTGCCGAGCCCTGCTGCCGGAGATGTTCTCCCAGTCATACGGCAGCGCCGGGTCGACGGGCATAACGCTCCACCGCTGGCGGGCCGCACCGACCGATGAACGATCTCGTCGTGCTAGGAGGCCCACGCCGGCATTACTTAGCGCGATGCGGCGACCATCAAGGTGGAGTTGTTGGACGGCCTTGGCAGCCTTGAGCCGCCCCATGACCTGCGAGAGACGCGACGGCGAAACCCCCATCAGCCGCCTCAAGTTGATGTACTTGATGCCCGGCCAGTCGCCAATGAGGTCCAGAGCTCGCTTGTCCGCCGGATGAAAAGCGGCAGGCAGATGTCGCGGACTGATGCGGTCGAGAGACAGATCGGTATTCAAATGGATAGGAGGATACACCTTCATGAGTGGAGCCTCAGCAGGAAGAGAGCCGAAACGGGAGATCTGTCGAAGCACCGCTGCCATGTCGATCTTCGCATTGCCGGACGGCATCTGCCAGATACGGTCATCGGGCCCCGCGAAGATCGTCTCAGACTCAATACCCACGAACGTTGGTACCCGTTCGGTGTACATCATTCGGCGAGTGTGTCTCCGTCTGATTTCGTCCTGCGTGAGCACGATGAGCCCGCCCGGCATCATCCCGTGGCGTAGCCTGCCCAGCCTCTTGGCAAAGGGGCTGCGGTCGCTCATCTGACCCTGCCGGATGATGCCGATCGACCTGCCGTCGCCCAAGGTAATTGACGCATCGAGGTCGGCCGCCCGATACCACTTCATACGCATAGGCGGGAACCAATCTGCGATCAACGTGGCGACGCGATAGATGGCGGCGACGGCATCCAACCGTTCCATGAGCAGGTTATGCCACTGGGCCGAGACCGGGTACGTGCGAAG
>VXMO01000050.1 GCA_009841045.1 Dehalococcoidia bacterium | reverse complement strand
CGATGGATTCCGGCCCCGTATCGGAGTACGGGGCATGCTTTCGCCGGAATGAGGGGAGGAGCTTTCTAGCGAGGTTCAGCTTCTTCCGCGTCCTCCGAATCGGAATCACTGTCCGGGTCAGCCGCGTCTTCGTCAACGTCTTCTTCGGCCTCGAGATTGCGCCTGCGGCGGGACGGCAGGCCGATTGACGTTCGGCGGCGCAGGAACCAGATCAGCGCGACGATTGCGCCCCACACCGGGCTCAACAGGACCACCCAGATCGCGAGCACGACGAGTCCCTGCGCAATTGCGCCGAGAGTGCGTGTAGCGGCGCGTGCAGTCTCCGGGATATCCAGAAAGCCCACAACCCACTCGGAACTCGGCTCCACGTAAACGTAGACAATCGACGACGAGGTCAGCGGCGCGCCGAAGTCGGTCTCTCCCTCCACCGTGAAACGGGCCTCATAGGGTTGGGAGCGGTCGATGGTGTACTCGTGCGTGGCGCTGATCTCCTGCACACCCTCTTCGATGTCACCGCTCACGGGAATCAGGCCGTCGCCAAAGTCCCATTCATACGAGAGATTCAGCACGTTCTCAGGACGCGTGAACGAGCCGGTCAGCGTGACTTCGTCATTTGCGCGGATGGTGATCGTGTCCTCAGTTGAGACGATGATGGTCGGCACACGCTCGACGTTGACCGTGATTGCGTCCTCGCCGTCCACGACGCCGTCCTCGCCCGTGCCGCGAATCTTGAAGGTGACAAAGTACGGCGACTGCTCACTCGAGTGGTACTCGTACCAGACAACCTCCGTCACACGTTCGCCGGGAGTCTCCGTGACGGCCGTGCGGGAACGCGGCTCAGAGGCAGCACCGTCGCCGAATTCCCACCAGTATTCATAGGAATCGATGCCATCTGGCTCGGTGAACGTGGCCTGGAACGCGACGGGGCGGCCCTCCACGGCCTGCAAGTCAGGTCCCGCGTCGACGGACATTTCGCCGGGGGCGAGTTCGAGCCGGACATTGATCAGCGATGTGGCGGACGTTTGCTCAAGATAGCGCTTCCGCCCCTCAAGGACTTCTATTTCTCCGCTGACGCGGGTGATTTCTCGCTGAACCTCAAGGATGTCCTCGAGTTCGCCTTCCCTGTTTAGGAGTTCCCGCAGGGCACCCAGCGTGACATTGAGGTTGGTGATCCTCGATTGCACGTCAAAGTACTCCTCCGTCACGTCCTGGCTGGAGGAGATGAGAGACAGGACATCGAGACCGAGATTCGAGATTGCGCGGACGGCATCATCAAGCTGCGCGCTGGGGACGCGGACTGATATGTGGCCAACGTGCCGGCTGGAGCGCTGCTCATTGACGACCCACCCTCCGCGCTGGAGGGCGATACCGGAAACGTCCTCAATTCGCCCGGGAACATCGTCAACCTCAATAGTCATGTCAACGATGCGGACAATGAGGCGGTCCTGGGCGGCAACGGGCGGGAAGCCGGTTTCGAGTTGGTCTGTATCTGAGCCGCCATCGGTGTCGTCTACGGAGGCGCTTGTGGATTGATCGGAACGCTCAGAGGTTGTGGGCTGGGTACTCGAACCGGCATCAACCATGTCATCATCGGAATCAAAACTGTCTGAGGTAATCTGCGCGAACTCGGCCTCGTCGAAGAATTCGCCCGAATCCTCTTCACTTGCGCCACATGCGATGCCAAGGGCGACTACGAGCATCAGGAGCACAAGAACAAAGAATCGCGAAAGACTGTCCACGTCTAATTCCTCCAAGCGCAACGGTGGCAGACCGCGATGCACAAAAGTATACGCCGCCCACCTCTCTTCTCCAAGTTTGCCTAGCGATGCAAGGGTATGGGCAGATCGGTTGGAATCATGCCGCGCGCAGGCTCTTTCGCCGTTAAACTCATTAGGCGGCTGCGTGTTTCCCGCCCACGCGGTCTGTCAGCGAGTACATATATCAGCAGGGGGTGTCGCCGGGTGTCTGTACGAATAACGGTTCAACCCGGCTTGAACGACCCCGCCAGGGCACAGGTTCTGGTGGAGGATGACCGGGGCACGTTTCTGTTCAACTGCGGCGCCCCGTCCTGGAGTGATTCGCTGCCACGGCTGGACGGGGCGCTCATCAGCAACGCCCACCCGCAGCACACGGCGGGCATACCCTACCTTCCGCCTGACACGCCCATCTACGCGAGCGTGATGACCTCCGCCATTCTCAAGGCGACTCAGGACATCGCGCCCCCGACACGGGGAAATCAAACAGTCTTTGTTCATGAAACAATCCCGGCCGGCGGGGGCCTTCCATCCTCCGAACGAGTGATTCAGCGTCCGTACACGTTTCTGCTGACACAGAACGATTCCGCCAATCCGCAGGGAGAGCCGATTGATACATTCGCCGATGTTCACGAATGGTGGGGGGGACAGGCGGATTCTCTGGGTGTGAGCAGCATCATTGAGCACCCGGCGTCCGTGCTGCCGCAGTTCGCGCCGAGCGCACTCAACGGACGCGCCCTGCGGCACTATCCCATTGATCACTCCATCCTCGGCGCGTCGGCCATCGCCATCGAGACGCGGGACGGATGGATCGGCTACACGGGGGACATACGGTTCCACGGCCAGCAGCCGGGTCTCATGGAGGAGTTCGTCCAGGGATTCACCGAACTGCATCCGGTCGCGCTGATTGTAGACGGAACCAACACGCAGCCGGGCATCACCCCCATAACTGAGAATGACGTGTACGAGCGCGTGATGGAAGCCATCAAGGGGCAGGACGGTCTAATCGTGGCGGATTTCGACGCGATGGACATGGAGCGGCTGTTGACCTTCAATCACGTCGCGGAGGCAACGCATCGGAAGCTTGTTCTCTCGCCGAGAGACGTCCACATGTACCTGTCCATGTCCATCGTTTGGCGGCAGTTTCCCGCCTTTGATGAGGTGGAGACTTTCGGCATACTGGACGCGCCTCAGCTCAACGAATCCGACCACGGCCGGGAGGCGGAACTGCGAGAACGATTCCAAGCAATCCTCGTTTCGCCGGATAAGCTGCGTAAGAACGGCGGCGACTATATTGTGCGAAGTTCACCTCCGGAGTTGGGCGCGCTGGAGGGGGATAAGCCACTAAGAGGCGTTTACATCCGCTCGCGCACGGCGACTGCCAACGAAGACTCGGTGCTTATTCAAGTTCGTGACATGGGACTCGGCATTGCCAGGCGGGACGCGGAGGACGCCAACTACTTTCATTCGTCCGGGCACGCGACGTTTGACGAGACGATTGCGATGATTCGCCGCGTCGTCCCCCGCTACCTCGTCCCCGTCCACACGGCGCACCCGGAGGTGTTCACGGACGCCGTGGCGGGACTACCAATCAACGTCATGGCGGAGCGCGGTCGGGCCATCGAGCTAGCGTAGAGTCCGATTCAATCACTCGCCATGCTGCCGCTCAAGCTGACAGTTGAGAACTTCATGCCCTATCGGGGGGCGCAGGAACCGTTGCTGCTTGACGGGCTTGGCATCGCGTGTCTGTCCGGCACCAACGGGGCGGGTAAATCATCTCTTCTTGACGCCATCACGTGGGCGCTGTGGGGACGATCCCGCGCGGGCGCATCGGCTGACCAACTGGTTGCGGCAGGGATGGCGGACATGGGCGTACAGCTTGAGTTCCGGTCGCATGGGGTCGATTACCGCGTGGAGCGGCGTCACAGACGGCGGGCCAGCGGCGGGAACACCACGCTCGATTTCCAGATGCGTGACGGTGGTCGCTGGCGTTCATTGAATGAGACGACGGTCAGGGAGACCACCCGCAAACTTGTGGACACCATCCGCCTCGACTATGAGACGTTCATCAATTCCGCCTTTTTGGTCCAGGGCAAGGCCGATCTATTCGTTTCACAGCGGCCTGCGGAGCGCAAGCGCATCCTCGGCGAGATTCTCAATCTGTCCGTCTATGACGGCTACGCGCAGACGGCGCGAAAGATGGCGCAGGACGACCGCAACCGCCAGACCATTGCCCGGGGGCGCATCGAGGCCATAGACCGCGAGCTTAAGCGGGAAGAGGGACTCAAGAAACAGGCTCAGGAAATCACAGAGAACCTGTCAGATTTGAGCACGCAACTTGAATCCGCCACGAAACGTCGGGATGAGATCACGGCTGTCGTGACGGACATGCAGAATCGTCAACAGCAGTTGCGCCAGGCGGAAGAGCGCATTGCCGGGTTGTCGGACGAAATTGACGGTTTGGCCAAGCGGCGTCAAGAACTGCAGGACACCATTGCGGGCGCGGAGAAGATACTGTCGCGCAGCGACGAGATCGAGGCGGGCTGGCAGGCGCTGGAGGCCGCGCGGTCAGCGTTGACCGACTTCGGTAACCGTGCTCGCGCGCACGGCGAGTTGGTTGCCGAGCGAAGCCGACTTGAGCAGGCGGCGTTCGAACTGCGATCGGTCCTTGAGAACCAGGTCAGTGAAGCGGAACGGAGACATGGTGAACTCGCCGAGCAGGCGGGTCAGGCCGCGGCTCTACAGGAACGTCTGACTTCACTTGGTGCGCGGCGGGAGGGACTTGAAGAACGCGCACGGGGGCTTTCAGAACGGCGGAAAGAGCGTGAATCCCTGTATGGCGAACTGGAGGCGCAACGGGCTCTGCACAGTTCAATCAAGCGAGAACATGACACTCTTGATGCTCCCATGGCTCTCATTGCGCAGGGAGAACTTATGGAGTGTCCAGTCTGCGGAACGCAGCTCGGTGAGCATGGTGCGGATCGTCTGCGCCGACATTTTGAGAGCCGTAAGAACGACCTTCTCGCAGAGATGCACCGCATCGAATCTGATGGCAAGGCAATGCGTACGAGACATGATGGCCTCGCAAGCGGAATCGCGCGGGATGAGGCCGCACTGCGGGAAGAGTCTTCCAGGCTTGATTCTCAGGCGGGGTCGATTCGGACGCAGTTGGAGCAGGCGCAGGAGGCCGTCCAACGTCTGCCGGAGGTCAGTGGTGAGCTCGATCAGGCCCGCACGGCGCTCGCTGCTCTGCCAGAAGAATCTGAGGAACTGCGGGATGTCCGGCAGAAGATCGACGAGCTTGGCTATGACGCGGACGCGCACACCGCCGCACAGAATCGGGAAACGGGTTTGCGCCACTGGGAGGGCGAGCGGCGAGAGTTGGATACCGTGTCCGCCCGGGTGGACGCGGATCGGGCAGCGTTTGCGGACGTAAACGAACGGTGGGAACGGGCAACAACGGCGCATGGGTCTGAACAGTCTCGCGCGGCAGAGTTTAAGGAGAGCGTTAAGGGTCTTGATGATGCGGTCGCGGAGTCTGAGGGAGCCGTGGCAGTAGTTGAGAGGCTAGAGGGGCAGATTCGAGAAGAGGAAAGGCGGGAGACCCTGATTGAAGCGGACTTACAGCGTCTTGATCGCCAGAGGGAGGAGAAGGCGCGCCTAACCGAGGAGGAGCGGGCATCGGCGTCCCTCGCCTCTATTCACGATGAACTGGCGTATGCGTTTGGCCCACGCGGCGTGCAGGCGCTTCTTATTGAGACGGCGCTGCCTGAGTTGGAGGACGATGCCAACGATCTGCTGGGCCGCATGACGAACGGCTCGATGACGCTGCGGCTGGAAACACAGCGACAGACGCAGGCGGGCAACACCGTTGAGACCCTGGAGGTCATCATCTCTGACATCCAGGGGACGCGCGCCTACGAGATGTACAGCGGCGGCGAGGCGTTTCGGATCAACTTTGCGTTGCGCATCGCACTGTCAAAGCTGTTGGCGCGGCGGGCGGGGTCAGAGGTGCCCGTGCTGTTCATCGATGAGGGATTCGGAAGCCAGGACGCGGAGGGGCGCGAGCGGCTCATCGAGGCGATCTCAGAACTCTGGAACGACCCGGTCTTCCACAACGGCCTAATCCTGATCATCACGCACATCGATGATGTACGGAACCAGTTCGATACACGCATTGACGTTATCAAGACGGAGAACGGCTCGCGCTACAACCTCTCCGGCTAAATCCTGAGGCTCTTTTCTCGTTTGTCCCACCTCGTCAACGGGCGTACAATTGATGGCTAAGGGTGCGAGGGGAGGTGGCCGCGTGATCGAGATGACAATCGACAGGATCGGCGTGAGCCTCAACAGCTATCAGCGCGTCGTCATCCTCAAGGAAAAAGAAGCTGAGCGGCGTCTCATCATCTGGATCGGTCCGGCGGAGGCCGAGTCCATCGCCATCAAGATGCAGAACGTTCGCGTTCCACGCCCTCTCACACACGATCTCCTGAACACCGTCATCCCCGAACTGGGCGGAGAGATTCGCCACATCCTCATATCCGATCTCAAGGACGACACATTCTTCGCACAGATCGTTGTGCGCCACGGCGAAAAAGACATCGAGATTGACAGTCGGCCGAGCGATGCCGTCGCGCTTGCGGTGCGGGCTGACGGCCCAATCTACCCCGCGGACGAGGTGTAGAACGAGGCGGGCGTGCTGGTCAATTCCCATACCGGAGACTACGTCTTCGCGCGTCACGCCGACGGGTCCGAACCTCGGCAAGTGACCGAGGAGGAACTTCACAAGCTATCGGCATTCAGGGAGTTCGTCGAGGAACTGGACCTTGAGGGCGACAAGGGCGTGTCTGATGACGAGGCCCGACGGATGTCCGCGTTCAGTGACGCCGTTGAAGAGATCAACATGGATCTCGAAGGCGAGCAGCGCAAGGATTAATTTTAAAGTTCGCGATCAAGCGTGGTTAGCCCGTTGGCCTGGACGCCGCGTTCCAATATTGGCGGCCATTAGGTCTTTTAACATGCCTTCAGTGGGTTGTCCATTGATTGACGCGTCTATGCGTGTGTGATAAGTTTCGCAAGCGGTGTCATGTCGCGGTTAAACGGCAGCAGAGCCATGCAAGTTGCAGTGCGGCTGCTTGGCCTCGGATGGTACGTCGCCGTCTGCATCGTCTTAGGGGTGCTGGGCGGTGTCTGGCTGGATGACCGCCTTGGGGTGACGCCGCTGTTCATACTACTGGGGGTGGGGTTGGCGTTGATTGTGGCCGCCTGGGGCGCTTATCGAATGGCTGCGCCGCTGTTGTCACCACGACCCACGCGAAAGGATAACGACGAGTGAGTCTGCTTGCGCGGCCTCGGGTGCTGTTCAGTCTCATCGCCGCGCTCCTTTTAACCGTCCTGGGAATCCTGTTCCTGAAGGGCCCGCTGGAGATTCCTCCCCTCCAGGTTGATCCCGTCGCCGAACCGTTCGGCTATCCCCTCCGTGCCACCGTTATCCAGCAGTGGATTGCGATGATCGTGATCCTCGGTCTTGCCTGGTTTGCCACACGCAGGATGGAGGTCATCCCGGGCCGCATGCAGGCGCTGGCGGAGGCCGTTGTCGAGGGGCTTCTGAATCTCTGCCAGAGGGCAGCGGGCGCGGCTAACGGGCGGCGATTCTTCCCCGTGGTCGCGACGATATTCTTGTTCGTTGCCGGCGCTAATCTGCTCGGTTTTATCCCCGGCACCGGAACCATCTACACCGTCGTATCCGCAGAGGAAGAGGTTCACCATTACGAGGAGAAATACTCAGGGGCGGAACTGGAATCCAAACTTGAGGACCTCCACCTCTACGTCCTTGATGAGAACAACAACTACCCCATCGGCGGCTTCAAATATGAATTGGGCGGCGAGACGACGACGCAATACGACATCTACGGCGACCAGTGGGAGGAGTTCCACGCGAACAACCCTGAGCTGAACGCCGGCCACCTCGTGCCATTCCTGCGGCCTGCCAATACGGATGTGAACACGCCGTTCGCTATTGCCGTATGGAGCTTTATCTTCGTGGAGTTCTGGGGTGTGACGAGCCTCGGGCTGTTCTCTTATCTGGGCAAGTTCTTCAACTTCAGCCGTCTTCTGCGGGGGAATATCCCGTTCGGGTTGATCGATATATTTGTCGGTTTCGTGGACCTGGTTTCGGAGCTTGTTCGGCTCCTCAGCTTCACCTTCCGACTCTTCGGCAACGTGTTCGCCGGTGAGATTCTCATCCTGATGATGTCATTCTTCGTGCCGTTGACATTCGTCGTCGGCGTGTTCTTCATGGAAGTCTTCTTCGGCATCATCCAGGCGTTCATCTTTGCCATCCTGACCCTTATCTTCGCCATCCTTGCGGTCACGCACCACGGTGGCGAGGACCACGGCGGGGAGCATGGCGAGGAAGCAACCGCACACTAGGCATTTGCATTCACAAAACGAGCAGAGAAAGAGACAGACGAGTGGGAGGTAGCATGATTGGTTCGCACAGCGGGTGGAGCCGGATTCTTCTGGTTCTGATGATTGTCGGGTCCCTGATGGCCCTGACGACAGGGGTGGCGTTCGCGCAGGACAGCACGCCGTTTATCCCCACGGAGGGCTTGAAGCTGCTCGGAGCAGGCCTCGCCATCGGACTGGGCGCGATTGGCCCCGGCATCGGCATCGGTATCGCCGTATCCAAGGCGATGGAGGCCATTGGCCGCAATCCGGACGCCGCCGGACAGGTCCAGACCAACATGATCGTCGGTGTCGCCTTCGCTGAGGCAATCGCGATCTACGCGCTGGTCGTCGCAATCCTGCTCCAGTTCGTCTAGAACGTTCGTGGAAAGACAGGACAGTGTGATGTCGGCGCAGACTTTTGCAGTCGGTCGGAAGGGGGAATGAGTCGATGGAAGCCATCGGATTCAACATCCCCGGGCTGATCAGCCAGTTCATCAACTTCGGGATATTCCTGATCCTGATGTCGCTGATCCTCTACAAGCCCGTGACGCGGATGCTTGACCAGCGCGCAGAACGCATCCGGGAGGCACTCTCGGAAGCAGAGCGCGCTCGCGAGGAATCCGCCCGCAGCGGCGAGGAGGTTCAGCAGGCGCTCGCAGAAGCCAGGGATCGCGCCCAGCAGATCATCCAGCAGGCGACGGAAACAAGCCGACGCCAGGCGGAAGAGCTGCTGGCGCAGGCTCGTGCAGACGCGGAAGCCGTGGCCGAGCGGTCACGAGAGGAGCTTCGGCGCGAGGCCGCGGAGATCATCGAACAAGGCAGGCAGGAGATCATCAATCTCTCGATCATGGCCGCCGAGCGCATCATCAATCAGTCGCTTGACCATGACACGCATCGCGGCCTCGTTGAAGAGGTGCTCCGCGAAGCGGAAGAGATCACGAACGGCGGAGGCTCCTAACCGATGCCCTCCGGCGGATCAGCCCGGCGATACTCGCAGGCGGTGTTCGACATCGCGCGAGAGCAAGACACGCTTGATCAGTGGCGAGACGACCTGCAGACGATAGCGGACGTTCTGGGCCTGCCTGACGTGCAGACCTTCATGGAATCGCCGCGCGTCTCGGAGGAGAACAAGCAGCTGCTGCTTGATCAGCACCTTGGCAGCGTTGCGCCGCTGGCGCGCAACCTTGCCATGATCCTCATTCGGCGCAACCGCTCTCACCTTGCCCAGGGAATCCTGGACGGATACCTGGAGATGCTGGACGAGGAACGGGGAGTCGTCGCCGCAAGCATCACGTCGGCAGAGCCGATGGACGACGACCTGCAAGACCAGGTGCGGCAGATGCTGAACAGGCAGGTTGGGCGTGAACTGCGGCTGTCCGTGGACGTGGACCCGGAGATTATCGGCGGATTCGTCGCGCGTGTGGGAGACCGGGTTCTGGACGGCAGCACGCGCTCTCGCCTACGCAATCTCCGTGATTGGCTGCGTGAGAGCGCCGCGTCAACGTAGGCGGGATAGACCGGAACTTGTAACGACAAGGAAATAGAGACAAGGGGACTGAAAGATGGCTGTTCGCGGCCAGGATATTGCGTCAATTATTCGGCGTCAGATTGAGGACTTCGGGGTCTCGATTGAGACCGTGGACGTCGGTTCGGTCATCCAAATTGGTGACGGAATCGCGACGGTTCACGGCCTCACGGGAGTGCGCTACGGCGAGCTGATCGAATTCGCTACCGGCGCTATCGGCATCGCGCTGAACCTCGAGGAGGAGACCGTGGGAACGGTCATCCTCGGCTCGGACGCCGGCATCCAGGAGGGCTCAGAGGTCCGCACGACAGGACGCATCGCAGAAGTGCCCGTCGGTGACGGCATGTTGGGACGCGTCGTGGACGCGCTCGGCGTCGCCGTGGACGGCAAGGGCCCAATCCAGACCACGCAGTCCAGGCCGCTGGAGAGGGTCGCGCCGAACGTCGTGACCCGCCAGTCCGTCAACAAGCCGGTGCAGACCGGCATCAAGGCAGTGGACTCCATGATTCCCGTCGGCCGCGGGCAGCGTGAGCTGATCATTGGCGACCGCTCCACGGGCAAGACGGCCATCGCCATCGACACGATTATCAACCAGCGCGGCGGCGACCTCATCTGCATCTACGTCGCCATCGGTCAGAAGGCGTCCAAGGTGGCGCAGTTGGTGGCCACGCTTGAGCAGAACGGCGCGATGGAGCACACGGTCGTTGTCACGGCCAACGCCTCAGACTCCGCCGCCATGCAGTACCTTGCGCCGTACGCGGGCTGCGCCATTGGCGAGCAGTTCATGGAAGAGGGCAAGGACGCGCTCATCGTCTATGACGACCTCTCCAAACACGCGTGGGCGTACCGCGAGGTTTCGCTCCTGCTCCGCCGCCCGCCGGGCCGCGAGGCATATCCGGGCGACGTTTTCTACCTGCATAGCCGCCTGCTTGAGCGCGCGGCGCGCCTGAACGACGACAACGGCGGCGGCTCACTGACGGCGCTGCCGATCATTGAGACGCAGGCCGGCGACGTGTCCGCCTACATCCCGACAAACGTCATCTCCATCACGGACGGCCAAATCTATCTTGAGACGGACCTGTTCAACTCCGGCATCCGCCCTGCAGTGAACGCGGGCTTGTCTGTCTCCCGTGTGGGCGGCGCAGCGCAGACCCGGGCCATCCGCCGCGTGGCAGGCCGCTTGCGGCTTGACCTCGCGCAGTTCCGTAACCTGCAGGCATTCGCGCAGTTTGGCAGCGGCGATCTTGATGCCGCAACGCGCCGACAGTTGGAGCGCGGCCAAATCCTGACCGAGCTTCTCAAGCAGGGGCAGTACGAGCCGCTGGCCGTCGAAAAGGAGGTTGCAGTCCTCTTTGCCGCGACGCAGGGCCTGATGGACGACGTGCCCGTGGAGCAGGTCGGCGCGTTTGAGCGCGCGCTCCTTGCTTTCCTCGACGCGTCACATGAGAACGTCCTGACCACGATCCGCGAGTCAGGCGACCTTGCAGAGGAGACGGAAACCGCGCTGCGGAATGCGATCCAGGAGTTCAAGGACACGGGGACCTACTAGGCAACAGCAACAGGCATACCGAGAGGATAGGGCGTCGTGCCAAATACACGACAGATTCGACAGCGAATCCGCAGCGTGACCAGCACGCAGCGAATCACCAGCGCGATGGAACTCATCGCGGCGGCAAAGATGCGCCGCGCCCAGCAACGCGTGCTGGCGACACGCCCGTATTCCACGCGCCTGCTTGACCTCATCGCGGACATCGTTGCGCGGCAGAGCGGCAGCGGGGACGATATTCACCCGCTGATGCAGGTGCGGGAGCCGAGCAACATCGGTCTGATTCTGTTCACTCCGGACCGCGGGCTGTGCGGCGGACTCAACGCCAATCTGAACCGCGCCGCCTACAATTTCGGCCTGGAGCAGGAACACCCTGTCTCGCAGATCTCCGTCGGCAAGAAGGGCAACGACTTCTTCTCGCGGCGTGGCCGCGACATCCGCGCGGAGTTCCTCAACCTTGGCGACTTTCCCGAGCCCATCGACACGTCGCCCATCGCGCGAATCGTTCTAGAGGACTACGAGGCCGGGCGGCTTGACCGCGTCTATCTTGGCTACGCGACATTCGTGAACAATGCCGTGCAGGAGCCGACGATCCGGCAACTGCTCCCCGTTGAGCCGCCGGCGGCATCCGAGAACGGCGCGAGCGCGTCGCTGGGCGACTACGAATATGAGCCGGACGCGGCAACCGTTCTGGGCGGCCTGCTCCCTCGCTATGTTGAGATGCAGATCTACCAGGCGGCGTTGGAGAATGCAGCCTCGGAGCAGTCGGCGCGGATGGTGGCCATGCGTGCCGCGACGGACGCGGCGGGCGAGATGATTGACGCCCTGACGCTTGAATACAACAAGGCTCGGCAGGAGACGATTACGAAGGAGCTGTTGGATCTTGTGGGCGGCGTTGCCGCGCTGGAGAAGGCCTAGGCATGGGAGCGATGGCCTTGGCAACTAAAGGCAGCGACGTGAGCGCGCCCCCGCGTCTTACGGCAGTCGTCACAGACCTGGACGGCGTGCTGTGCGACACGGAGACGGTGCTGGTCTCCGCTATCAATCGATTCCTTGCCGAAGAGAGCCAGGAGCCTTTGACTTACGACGAGGCGCGGACGATGACCGGCTTCGACAACGATTCGTGGTGGCGGGGTGTCGGGCAGTTTCGCCCCTCGCTAAACACGCCGCTTGATGAGTACACCCATCGCGTCGACATGATTGCGCGGACGCTCTTCCCCACCGAGTTGGTGGTGGCGGATGGCGCGATTGAACTTGTCGCGGCGATTCATCAGACCGGCGTACCATTCGCCCTGGCGACTTCGGCAAGGGCAGCATGGGCCGGGCAGCGGCTTGAGATCATGGGCATCTCCGATGCCTTTGACCAGGTGTTGACGGCCGATGATGTTTCGGCGCACAAGCCAAACCCCGAAATCTATCTGAAGGCGACACAGGCGCTGGGCGTAGACCCGGCGGAGACGCTTGCGATCGAGGATTCGCCGAGCGGGATCAGGGCGGCACGCGATGCGGGACTGTACACCATCGCCATCCGCACTCACTGGATGCGCGACGTTGACCAGACCTACGCACACGTCATCGTCGATTCGCTCCGAGACATCGATCTCGACGCGCTGCTGGCGGGAGGCGACTGATCATGACCACCTTTCAGGCCCGCGGCATCATCTTTGACTTTGATGGCGTGCTCATCGACAGCGAGCCGCTGTATTTGAAGTCAGTGAACGTCATCCTCGAGGAGTGCGGCGTGCCACAGCTAACGGCGCCCGAATACGAGCGGTGGATCGGTTCAACCGCCACACGGACGTGGGAGGCGCTGACGCATGAGAACAACTTGCCGGAGCCTCCAAAGCACTACCAGGACCGCTATGAGGCAGTGATTGAGGCTGTTCTGTGGCGGGAGTTGACCATCAAGCCGGAGGCAGAGGAGCTGCTGAAGCTGGTTGAGCGGCGCGGCATTCCGCGGGGCGTTGCGACGGCGTCACGGCGCAAGTGGCTCACGATAAAGCTGGAGAAGCTGGGGCTGACCGAGTACTTCGACGTCGCGGTTTGCTCCACGGACGTGAGGCGGACAAAGCCCGCGCCCGATATCTATCTCAAAGCGGCAGAGTTGATGGGGCTGGACCCGACGGATGCCGTCGCTATCGAGGACTCCCCGGCGGGAATCAAGTCGGCAAAGAGCGCGGGCATCCATACCATCGGCCTGCGCACGGGAATGACAACGAACCTTGATATATCGAAGGCGGATGAGATCATCGAGAACCTCCGCGAGTTTGACGTGGATCGCTACTTTGGACAGGGGGCCGAGCTGGCCCCGGCATCTTAGGTGAGGTGAGGTAATGGCCAACGGACAGGTTGTGCAAGTCATCGGAACCGTCGTGGACGTGGAGTTTCCGGCGCAGGAGCTGCCGGACATCTACAACGGGCTGACGGTGGACATGGAGGGCGAGCAGATCGTCCTGGAGGCGGAGCAGCACATCGGAAACAACTGGGTGCGCTGCCTCGCGATGGGCGCGACGGAGGGCCTGCAGCGCGGCGTTGAGGTGGTTGATACGGGCCGCCCCATCGCGGTGCCCGTCGGACGCGGCTCCCTGGGTCGCTTGTTCAACGTTCTCGGTGAGCCGCTTGATGGCCTCGGCGACGTTTCCGCCGAGCAGACGTGGCCGATTCACCGCGAGCCACCCCCCTTTGACGAGCAGGAGACCAGCACGCAGATGCTGGAGACCGGCCTCAAGGTCATCGACCTGATCACGCCGTTCACACGCGGTGGAAAGATCGGCGCGTACGGCGGCGCGGGCGTCGGCAAGACCGTCGTTATTCTTGAACTCATCCGCAACATCGCCACCGAGCACGGCGGATTCTCCGTGTTCGCGGGCGTGGGCGAGCGCTCCCGCGAAGGCAACGACCTTTGGCATGAGATGCGCGACTCCGGCGTTATCGACAAGATTGCGCTCGTGTTCGGGCAGATGAACGAGCCGCCCGGCGTGCGCGCACGCATCGCCCTGACCGGCCTCACGATGGCGGAGTACTTCCGCGATGTTGAGGGGCAGGACGTTCTCATCTTCATCGACAACATTTATCGCTACATCCTCGCGGGCATGGAGGTCTCCGCGCTGCTCGGACGGATGCCCTCCGCAGTGGGATACCAGCCGACACTGGCGACGGAGATGGGCGCGCTGGAGGAGCGGATCACGTCCACCAAGAAGGGCTCCATCACGTCATTCCAGGCCATCTACGTGCCTGCCGACGACTACACCGACCCGGGCGTGGCGACCACGTTCGGACACCTTGACGCCGTTATCGCGCTGGAGCGTTCCATCGCGGAGCAGGGCCTGTACCCGGCGGTCGACCCGCTCACGTCCAACAGCCGTATTCTCGACCCGCAGGTTGTGGGCGAGGACCACTATGAGACCGCTCGTGGCGTGCAACAGGTGCTGCAGCGCTACAAGGACCTGCAGGACATCATCGCCATCCTCGGCTTCGAGGAGTTGTCGGACGATGACAAGCTGACGGTGTCCCGCGCCCGCAAGATTCAGCGCTTCCTCTCACAGCCCATGTTCGTGGCAGAGGCTTTTACCGGTCAGGCCGGCAAGTACGTGCCGATCCGCGAGACGGTGCGCGGCTTCAAGGAGATCCTGGAAGGCAACCATGACGAGCTGCCCGAGCAGGCCTTCTACATGGTCGGCGGTATCGAAGAGGCCGTGGAGAAGGCCCGGGAGATGGCGGCTGAGGGGTAAATCATGCCGACCCACCTGCAAATCATCGCGCTGGACAGGATCGCCTACGAGGACGACGTTGATATCGTCGTTCTGCCCGGGGAGGAGGGGCAGCTTGGCGTTCTGCCGCGACACGCGCGTATTGTGACACTGCTGGAGCCGGGCGAGGTACTGACGCGCAAGAGCGGCGAGGAGACCTCGCTTGCCATCAGCGGTGGCTTCGCGCAGATCGGCCCGGACAGCGTGACGATCCTGTCGGATGCGGCGGAGTACGCGGACGACATCGACATGGAACGCGCTGGGGAGGCGCGCCGCCGCGCGCAGGAGCGCCTCAGTAACCCAAGCGCCACCCCGGACCTGGAGATGGCGCGGGCGGAATCCGCCCTGCTGCGCTCAATGGCGCGTATTCGTGTTGCGGAGCGCATCGCGGCGCGGCGGCGCAGGCAGCCGCCCGGAGGTCAGCAACCGCGGCAGGAGTAGGTGCAGTAACTGCGCTATTGATGAAAGCCGTAGGGGTGCCTCATGAGGCGCCCCTACAATGCTTTTGGAGGGCTATCCAGGCCCTTTATGGCGGAGGGCAATTCCCTAAACGATGCGACTTTGGCAGTTGCTTGGGACAAATCGTGAGATGCGGTGAACTCGTTTGCGACCACGATGCAGTCGATACCCGCCGCTATTGCCGACTTCAACCCCCTCGCCGAGTCCTCAATAACCACCGTTTCAGCGGCAGTAGCGCCGAAGCACCGGAGCCCTCTCAGATAGGGCTCGGGATGTGGTTTAGCTCGTTCATAATCATCCCGCGTCAAATAGAATTCCATATGATTCAGGATGGACCTCCCTTCGTGTATCAGGGCGAAATCGGGTGGTTTGGAGGTGGTGATTATGCCCATCCTGTACTCACCTGCGAGTACGTCCAGCGTTTCCAGAACACCCTCGATCTCGATGTCTTTGGTCATCAGGTATTCCTGGTAGTACCGATCCCTTAATTCTCGGCCACGCTCGATTTCAGATTCGGATACTCCTGAAACTCGCGCTACGTCCCACGCAGAAACCCCATCGGCCATATTCGCCAAATATGCGTCTTGTGGGAGATCGATTCCGAGAGATGCCAGCGCCCGTTTGTTTGCAAGGTAATACCACTGCTCTGTTTCGACCAAAACTCCATCATGGTCAAAGAGAATGTATTTTTTCACTGCGAGGATGTTTTAGCGGCGGGAGTTGTTGCGGCGGCCGCGTTTGCGCTTTGGGAGGAGGTCCTCCTCGTCTTCTGAATCGCGCAGGTAGAACGTCATCGTTTGGAGGGCCTGGACGGGGTCGATTGTCCGCACTGTGATGCCGTTCGGCACGTGCGGCGTCATGGGCGCGTAATTCAGGATGCCGCGGATTCCACACGCGACGAGTCTGTCGATCACGTCCTGCGCCACGTCTCCGGGCGTTGCGAGGATCGCAATCTCAATCTCCTCGTCACGGATAAAACGCTCCATCTCGCTTGCGGGGCGCACGGGCACGCTGTCAACGTTGCTGCCCACGACGCCGGGGTCGGCGTCAAATGCGGCCCGCACGTGAAATCCCTCCGGGGTCAGCCCGGGATACGTGATGATTGCGCGCCCCAAACGCCCGACGCCGACCAGCACAACGGGCCACGAGCGTTCCAGCCCCAGGATACGCGTCAGGTCGCCGAGCAGGGCTGAGACATCGTAGCCGCGCCCCTGCTTGCCGAATCGTCCGAAGTAGCTGAGGTCCTTGCGGATCTGCGCCGGGGTGGTCCCGAGCGCCTCACCGAGTTCGCGTGAACTGACGACTTCAATCCCGTCGTCGAGCATGAGACGCAGCGTCCGCAAATAGTGCGGCAGCCTGTCAACCACAACAGCCGGGATATCCGTCGGCATACACTCCCCACCTATACGCCTGACACGCCTGCCGAACGCATAGGCACGCCGCAGACGAAGCTCGAAAGCTGTTCAGATTCTAGGAATTGACCACGTTAATCGTCAAGTGGTGGGCGTTGGAGTCGGCGTGGCCGTTACGCTTGGCGTCGCCGTCGGGGGAACAACGATGAACGGCGAGTTAGTATCCCCGGTGAGCGCCGGCAGGGGGGTGGGGGTCGCGTCCGATCCAGGGAGAGGTGTGGGTGTCAGGTTGGGCGGGAGAATCTGTCCCGGGCCGGCGCGTTCAAGGGCACCCTGGCCCGGCATCCATACCGACGTTGGGGCAGTCCGCTGCGTCTCCTCCTGCCCGCGCGTCATGAACACGCGATAGTAGTGGAAATGGCCGCTGCGAAAGACGGCGCCGTGCTCGTAGAAACCCGCCTCAGGGGCCTTCGCGCCGACTTCTTCCCACGGCCCGTCTTCATTCTCCGAATACTCAAAGACGACGAGGTCGATGTCCAGGTTCTCATCCGGAGGACTCCAGCTCAGACGAATGACCTGTGTGCCGGGCATAACACCGCCGCCTTCAATCAGCATCGCCTGCAGATTCAGCGTCTCTGACGGCGGCAGCGGCTGACGGAACACGCCGTCAACCGCCGCGCAGGCTCCAGACAACGCCAGCGCGGCCAACACAATACTCACAAGCGCCGTTTTGACGGCTCTCATCGGGATTTCACCCGCCGATCCCCTCGCTTCAATCTGAAAGTGAACAGACGCGCCATGCGCGTCCCATACCAGTGTATCCGAGTCGCGGGAACCGGACGGTGGCTGCCCGCGCGCGCCGTGTGTCATGGCCCATTGACGAAATAGAACAATTATTCTATTCTTCCGTTCTGACGACGCACCAGCCCACGCGGGAAATGCACAGGAGGGCAGAGCGATGACGGCACAGCCGGTCACTCTTACAGCGATTCGGCATGAGGAGGAACCCGGGCTCTGCGAGCTCTCCGCCCTTGCGCTTATCTGGGGGCTCTCGCGGGCGATAACCGAAACGCCGCCGGATGCGCTCGACATCTTTCTCGACGAGCTACCGGGCAAGACGCTGCCTGGGGAACGAGCGTAGGACGGTCTGATGATCAAGAAGATCAATAACGGGGCCAAGTCGCCTGTCCGAGCCACAATGACACGCCGCAGGGCAAAGACCAACTTCTACGAGCGCGCCCTGTCCGCGGCGGAGTCGGAATATCTGAAGCGCGCGGGCAACATGGACGGCCTCGACGACGAGATTGCTGTCCTCCGCGCCAAGATTCTCACCACGCTGGAGGATAGCCCGGACGATCTGCCCCTGCTGATGAAGGGCATCGGCACGTTGTCCCGCACTTTGGCCGCTCGGCATCGGCTGGCGGACAAGGCGGAGCAGGACCTGTTCGACAACCTCGTTGGAACGCTGCGGGGGCTTGGGGAGCAGCTCTTTCCGGGTCCGGAGGGAGAGATCGAACCATGACTGCAAAGAACACCTTCGAACCGCTGCTAAGGAGATTGCGAGCAATGGCGCATCGTCGAACCGAGGAACTCCGTGACGCCCTTCGCGGCCTGCTGAGCCGCGCCATCAGGAATCACGGACGGGCGCCGGTCGTGTCCGCGTCCGTTGCCAAACCTGCGCTCGACATGAAGCCGAGCACGGCGTTCGAGGCGCTGCTTCAACAGCAGATGCAGACACTTGAGCAGCAGTTGAAGGACCTGCGGGGGCACATCAATAACCTGTTCCTGCTGATTGTCGGCACGGTGGCGCTGCAGGCCATCCTGCGGGTGGCGGGGCTGTAGCCGTGACCATCATGGAGCCGCAGACCATACCGGCCAGGCGGGGCGCTCCCTCGCCCGTCATCCGCCTGCGTCCCTACCAGGCGGATGTGGCGCGGGCCGTGCTTGATTCCGTGCTAAACCGACGCGGGCTGACCTTCACAGTGGAGATGGCGCGGCAGGCGGGAAAGAACGAGCTGTCCGCCTATCTACAGATGGTACTGCTGCTGAGGAACGCGGCGCGCGGCGGCGCAATTGTCAAGGCCGCCCCCACCTTTCGGCCGCAGGCGCTTATCTCTATTGAGCGCATCATGCGCCGTCTCGGCGAGAACGGCCTCAGCAACATCTCTCGCCTCGATAAAGGGCACATTCTCCATGTCGGACGGTCCCGCGCCACCTATCTCAGCGCGCATCCAACGTCGAACGTTGTCGGACAGACAGCGGACCTCCTGTTGGAGATCGACGAGGCGCAAGATGTTTCCGCGGACAAGTTCAACCGCGATTTCCGCCCGATGGCCGCCGCCCGGAACGCGACCACCGTTCTCTACGGCACAGCATGGCGCAGCGATTCCCTGCTTGAACAGGTCAAGTCTTCTCAGCGTGCGGGTTCATCTCAGCATCCCTATGAGACGGCGGTCCCCACACGCCATTTTCGATACGACTGGCAGGACGTTGCCCTGCACAACCCGTCCTATGGCGCGTTCGTGGAGGCGGAGCGGCAGCGGCTGGGCGAGGAGCATCCGCTCTTTCGAACGCAGTACGCGCTCCTCCCAATTGATGAGAACACGCGGCTCTTCAACCGCGCACAGATCGTTCAGCTGCACGGCGATCATCCCCGGCAGGACACCCCGCACCCCGGGGCAGTCTATGTCGCGGGTCTCGATCTCGCGGGCGCGCCAGTGCCCATCTCCGAGCCTGAGTGGGGCGCGTCCCATGAAGTTGGCCGTGACGAGACCGTGCTGACCATCGGCGAACTCGTCGCCTCTGAACCGGGCGGCGAGCCGCAGGTTCGGGTTGTACAGCACTATCACTGGCGCGAAATGCCGTACGGGGCGCTCACGGAGCAGCTGACGGATCTCCTGAAGAACGTGTGGCGTGTGCGGCGTGTTGCCGTCGACGCCACCGGCATCGGCGAGCCGACGGCCGCTGCGCTGCATCGCCGCATGGGGCAGGCCGTACAGCCCATCGTCTTTACGCAGCAGTCGAAGTCCCGGCTCGGATTTGGGCTGCTTGCCCTCGTCAACGCGGGCCGCCTGCGCCTGTACGCCGACGATCAGTCACCGGAATCCACCGCCGTTCGCCACCAGTTGCGCCACGCGCAGGCGGAGCACAACGCGAACCGCACCATGAACTTCTATGTGCCGGAGCGGGAGGGCCATGACGATTACCTGGTCTCACTCGCCCTGCTGGCGCACTCAAGCATGCAGGAAGGAGGTCCCCGCAAGGCCGTCGGACGCAGCCAGTCCTCCAACTAGAACGTTCCGGCCCAGAATTCCACCCACTTCGATCCCGGAGGAGGCCATCACATGACAATCCAACCCCCACGGCATGCCGCCTTGCCACCCGTCCCTCGGAAACCCAACAACGTCGACCAACTGGAGATTCCGCTTGCGCGGCGACGCCACAGCGGGAATCGGGGCGACGGGTTGCCGGAGGACACCCTCTACATCGACCGAGGCTGCGGCGACGACTGCACGCGCTCCCTTGAGTGCCCCTACCCGCGCTGCCGTTATGATGAGCCGCTCGCCGCACGACGCGAAAGGCTGACGTCGCGAGACAAGGCCATCGTGGCGGCCCGATTCAAAGAAGGGCTGCCCATCGCCGTTATCGCGGAGAGATTCAACGTCGGCACGCGCACGGTCTTTCGCGTCCTGCGGTCCGCGCGGAGTGAAACCAAGCCTGCAACCACCACCAAGAGAAAGGCCACGATATGACCACATCACCGAACGGGCGGACACAGAGCGGCGCGGCGTTCGTGCCATCATCGCTGGACAAGCATGACTCGGAACGGCGTGAACGGTATCGCCGCAATCTCGCTTTCTACAACGGTGAGCACTGGTCGGGACGGACGCGCGGTCGGGAGCGCCGCCTCACCTTCAACTACGCCAAGGCCGCCGTGGAGAAGGTCACTTCCTACCTGATGGCCGATATCCGCTCCACCGTGCCGCCGGTCGATTCATCGCCTGAGGAGCAGGAGCGGGCTCGGCAGGCAGAACGCTTGCTTGCGGACATCGCCGAGGTCAATTCCCTCGATCAGCTGGACTTTGATTCGGAGATCGACACGGCAGTGCTCGGCGACGGCGCGTACAAAATCACGTGGGACGAGGGGCGCGGCGGCGTCCGCATCACCACGCCGGACGTGCAGGGGCTGCATTGCTGGTGGGTGGGCGATGACGTGAATCGCATCCGCCGCGTCGCTTCGCGCTACACGCTGGATGTCGATGAGGCACGCGAGCTGCACGGCGTCCGGCCACCCTCGCGCGGCAGGGGTCGTTCCGACGTCACGATCACGGAGATGTGGGACGACAAGACATTTCAGCTCTGGGTGGGCGATACCCTCATGCGGGACGAAGCCAACCCATACGGCCTCATCCCGTTTGTGGTGTATCCCAACATCCGCGCGCCCAAGCAGTTCTGGGGCGTTTCAGACATTCCGGCGATGGTGGAGCCGATCCGTGAACTCAACCGCGCCCTCTCGCAGCTTTCCATGATTCTCGAACTCTCCGGCAACCCCATTGCCGTGCTGGAGAACGTCGATCAATCGCAGGACATCGCTATCCAGCCCGGCGCGGTGTGGGAGCTGCCGGACCGGGCACGCGCTTATCTGTTGGACCTGTTGCAGGGCGGCGGTGTGCAGCTGCACATCGACTATGTGCACGCCATCTATCGGACCTTGCACGACCTCTCGGAAACACCGCGCATCGCTTTTGGTGACAACCGGCAGGGGCTGTCCGGGGTCGCGCTGGAGATGGAGCTGCATCCACTGCTCCACAAGCTGCGACGCAAGAGGCTGATCCGCGCGGCGGCGTATCGAAAGCGTAACGAGATTGCGCTGCGGATCCACGAGCAGATGACGGGCGAGCAACTCGCTCCCTATCGCACGTCCATCGAATGGGGCGCGGTGCTGCCACAGGACCAGAGTCACATAGCGCGGCAGGAGATCGAGCTTGTCAGGAACGGGCTGCGTTCAAAGCGCACGGCGATGGCGAGGTTCGGCGTGCCAGACCCGGAGGCGGAGATGGCGCTGATCAGCAGTGAACAGGCTGAGGTTGATGGAGGGTAACTGCGTTACAGCCTAAATCGGCATGTCCGGCGGCGGGGGTAGTTCCCCCGCGGGCTCTGAAGTTTCCGTGGCTTCCGATTTCGGTGAAATGCTGATTAGCAGCGCAGTCGCGGACAGTCCGTAGAGCAGACCCGGCACGAAGGCGTAGTACGGTACTACCCGAAACACGACCAACGGCGCGATGAAGAGCGTGAGGCACGCGAACATGGTCACGCTGAGATGGCCTTGCCGCATGGCGGAATCGCCTCCGAAAACGCCTCGCAGCATCATGGCGGACACCACGATGGCCCCCACTGCCATCACACCCATAAAGGCGATTGTCGCCTCCGTTGAGCACCAGGCTCTGGTGCAGTCTGCCGTGTCTCCGTTCAACAGCTGCAGGCCATAGGCAACACTCGCGCCGATGGCCATTGCGGCTGCCAGAGATGCAAGCGCGATTGCGCGGCTCTGCTGACTGTCAGTGGCGGCGCGGGATTCACTGCCGTCACCCTCAGCGCGCTGTCCTGCATTGCGGGCAGAAAGCGCCATTGCCAACAGCGCGATGGCGAACGGCGCGTAGAGCGCGGGCTCGTATGACCAGATATCGAAGTATGGAGTGGACAGCGCGATGCTGACGTAGACGACGGTCACCGCATGGAAGTACATGGCGGCATCGGGGGCGGTCCTGATCGCGTTGCGGTCGCCTGATCTCACGCGGAGGATTGTCAGGACGGCAAAGACAACACCGGCCAGCATGAAGAACGTCAGGGGCAGGCGCAGGAACGAGGCGGGGTAGTTGATGGCTGCCCATACGACCGTCTCCGGCGCAACGTCCAGGAGGATTGTTGTGGCAACGAATGACGCCGGCGTTCCCGCAGCGAAGATCGCCGCCCCAAACAATACAGAACGGCCGACTCTCATAGGCATCCTCACCGCGCCAACGCGCCCTCTCCATGATACTGGGAACGGTGCGGTCACCGGTCAGGTTTTTGGCCCCGGTTGTTACCCCGTTTACCGCGTGGGGAGCGCGTTTAAGGGGTTGACAAGGGTTGTCTCGGCGCATAGTCTGAACGTTGCGCCCTTCCTCCGGGAGGGGTGTGAGCGCCTTAACAGCTGGATAGTGAAAAGGAAGGCAGAGGTCTTCCGTTCAATTCGTACGAAGAGTTTGATCCTGGCTCAGGATGAACGCTGGCGGCGCGCTTCATGCATGCAAGTCGAACGAGAGACCGGGCTTCGGCCCGTTATCTAGTGGCGGACGGCTGAGTAACACGTGAGGAACTTGCCCTCCGGTGGGGGACAACCACGGGAAACCGTGGCTAATACCGCATGATGTCACGTTTCATAAGTGACGTGACCAAAGATTTCGGTTGCCGGAGGAGAGTCTCGCGGCCTATCAGCTAGTTGGTGAGGTAACGGCTCACCAAGGCGATGACGGGTAGCCGGTCTGAGAGGATGATCGGCCAGAGGGGGACTGAGACACGGCCCCCACTCCTACGGGAGGCAGCAGCAGGGAATCTTGCGCAATGGGCGAAAGCCTGACGCAGCGACGCCGCGTGGGGGATGAAGGCCTTCGGGTTGTAAACCCCTTTCAGGAGGGAAGAAAATGACGGTACCTCCAAAAGAAGCCCCGGCCAACTACGTGCCAGCAGCCGCGGTAAGACGTAGGGGGCGAGCGTTGTCCGGAATCATTGGGCGTAAAGGGCTCGTAGGCGGCTCGGTAAGTCGATCGTGAAATCCCGGAGCTCAACTCCGGAACTGCGGTCGATACTGCCGTGGCTAGAGTCAGGTAGAGGAGAGTAGAATTCCCGGTGTAGCGGTGGAATGCGCAGATATCGGGAGGAATACCATTTAGCGAAGGCGGCTCTCTGGGCCTGTACTGACGCTGAGGAGCGAAAGCGTGGGTAGCAAACAGGATTAGATACCCTGGTAGTCCACGCCGTAAACGTTGGGCACTAGACGTGGTGGCCTGACCAAGGGCTGCTGTGTCGACGCTAACGCATTAAGTGCCCCGCCTGGGGAGTACGGCCGCAAGGCTAAAACTCAA
>VXMO01000051.1 GCA_009841045.1 Dehalococcoidia bacterium | reverse complement strand
CCCCAGGTTCCCCCCCAACCCCAGGTACGCTGTCGCCACGTCAGTCCTCCGTCATTCCCGCGAAAGCGGGAATCCAGTGCCGCCCGTCAGGGCGGCCTTCATACATGACGTCCAAGCCTCACCGTGGCATCCGCCATCCGCGCCACCCTCACCATTTCCTTCACGTCGTGCACCCGCACAATGTCCGCACCTTGCGCGATGCCCAGCGCCACCGTCGCCGCCGTCCCCTCCACACGCTCATCCACAGGCAGGTCCAGCACACGTCCGATCGTCGATTTCCGACTCGTCCCCAGCAGCAACGGCAGCCCCAGCGCCGACTTTATCTCCCCAAGCCGCCCCAAAACCTCCAGGTTGTGCTCCACCGTCTTGCCGAACCCGAACCCCGGATCGACGATAATCCGATCCCGCTCAACCCCTGCCTCCATTGCAATCGCCACGCTCCTCCGCAGGCTCGCCACGATGTCCGGAATCAGCCGCGTATACCCCGGCTCAGGCTGGTTGTGCATCAAAATAAGCGGCATCCCATGTTTAGCCGCCACATCCGCCAACGCTACGTCCTTCTTCAGTCCCCACACGTCATTGATAACGGACGCCCCCGCCTCAATCGCCGCCTCTGCCACGGCAACTTTGTACGTATCAACACTAATCGGCATGTCACAGACTCTGGCAATGCCCTCAATAACCGGCAAAACGCGCTCAAGCTCCTCGTCAACGGAAAGCTCTTCGTACCCCCGTTCACCCTGAGCCTGTCGAAGGGCGCGTCCTGTCCCTCCCCTCCCCGCCTCAACACTCGCGGAATACCGTGGCCGCGTCGACTGCCCTCCAACGTCGAGAATATCCGCGCCCTCATCCACAAAGCGGAGTGCCTGCATGACGGCTTCATCCACGTCCGTCACTCCGTCCCCGGAAAACGACTCCGGCGAGACGTTTACAATCCCCATCACAAACGTCCGCTGCCCCCACTCAAACACGCGTCACTACCCTCACACTGTACGTGCTAGCCTTGCTCTGCTAGCATAAACCCCACGCTGAATTGGAATTCGGGGGTGGATTCAAACAGCCCATGACCTCTCAGGAAAAGCCCGCTGACCTTGCTGAAGGCAGCGAAGACCCTCGTGCCGAAGCAGGCACGGTGAGCGGCAGCGGAGAATCTGACGCCGATTCCGGCTCGATGGATAAAAAGCTCGAGGAGCTGGCCCAGCTCCACGAGGCCTCCCGCGCAGGTGGCGGCGCGTCAGCCGTTGAGCGGCAGCACGCCCGCAATAAACTCACCGCGCATGAGCGCATCGAGCGCCTCTTTGACCCTGATTCCTTTGTTGAGCTTGATGCGCTCGCTACCCACAACGTCCTGGAATTCGGCCTGGCAGGTCGCCGCGTACCCGGCGACTCCGTAGTCACCGGCTACGGCACGATTGATGGCCGGACGGTCTTCATCTACGCCTTTGACTTCACGGTTCTCGGCGGCACGCTCTCCCTCACCGCCGCCCGCAAGATCAACAAAGTGCAGGACATGGCCACCAGGACCGGCGCGCCTATCATCGGCATCATGGACTCCGGTGGCGCGCGCATCCAGGAGGGAGTGGACAGCCTCGCGGGCTACGGCAACGTCTTCGTCCGCAACGTCCTCGCATCCGGCGTCGTCCCGCAGTTAAGCCTCGTCATGGGGCCGTCTGCCGGCGGCGCCGTCTACAGCCCCGCCATCACGGACTTCATCATCATGGAGGAAGGCGTCGGCCAGATGTACATCACCGGGCCGGACGTCATCCGCGCCGTCACCGGTGAGGTCGTCACGCATGAGCAGCTCGGCGGCGCGACGCCCCACACCACTCAGAGCGGAGTCGCCCATTTCGCCGCCCCCGGCGAAGACGAATGCCTTGATCTTGCGCGCCAGCTCCTGAGTTTCATGCCCTCCAATAACGAGGATGACCCCCCCGAATTCGCCACCGACGATCCCCCGGACCGCCTCTGCCCGGAACTCCGTGACATGGTGCCGGTCAATCCCAACGAGCCGTACGACGTAAGGGATGTAATCCAGACCATCGTCGATAATGGCGACTTTCTTGAGGTTCACTCCCGATGGGCTGCCAACATCGTCGTCGGTTTCGCCCGATTCAACGGTCGCTCCGCCGGAATCGTTTCCCAGCAGCCGATGGTTCTCGCCGGAACGCTGGACATCAATGCCGCCATCAAGGCCGCTCGATTCGTCCGATTCTGTGATGCGTTCAACATCCCTATCGTCACCCTCACGGACGTCCCCGGCTACCTCCCCGGCGTTGAGCAGGAGCACAACGGCATCATCACCCACGGCGCGAAGCTCCTGTACGCCTACGCGGAAGCCACCGTCCCGAAGGTCAGCGTCGTTACCCGCAAGTCCTACGGCGGCGCGTTCCTCGTCATGTCGTCGCAGATGCTGCGGGGCGATATCGGCTATGCGTGGCCCGGCGCGGAGATGGCCGTCATGGGGTCCGAGGGCGCGGCGGACATCATCTTCCGCGACCGCATCCGCAGCGCGGAGAATCCCGATGAGGAGCGCCAGAAGGCAATCGCGGAATACAACGACCAGTTCCTCAATCCCTATATCGCCGCCGCTCGCGGCTACATCGAGGATGTGATCGATCCTGCCGATACGCGCAAGCTCATCATTCGCGCCCTTGATATGCTGCGCAATAAACGCGATACTATGCCACCGCGCAAGCACGGGAACATTCCCCTCTAGATGAGAGAGGCGCGGAGCAAACTAGAGAACATATGACGACTAACGGCATAAGTGAAAGCCTGCGCGCAGCAATCATCGCGGCTATCGAAGCCTACGAGCAGGACGAAACGCCCAGGCACAACCTTGCGTCCTCATCCACGGACGCGTGGCGGAATCGCGGTCGTCGCATGCTCATGAACATGCGCTACGCCTCCGGCAGAACCCTGCCCGCGCTGCCCTACCGCAAACGCCTCTCATCTCATACTTATGGGAGAACATCCTGATGACATCAAACGGCGCCAGTCCGTTCGCCGCCAACGCCGCTCCCGTCCGCATCGCGGACATCACCCTGCGTGACGGCCACCAGTCCATCCTCGCCACGCGCATGAGGACGCCGGACATCCTTGAGATTATCGGTATGTTGGATGATGTTGGCTTCCACGCCTTTGAGGTCTGGGGCGGCGCAACCTTTGACGTCATGACCCGATTCCTCAACGAGGATCCCTGGGAGCGCGTCCGCCTCCTCAAGTCTGTCGCGCCAAAGACGCCGTTCATGATGCTGCTGCGCGGTCAGAACCTTGTCGGCTACCGCAACTACCCGGATGATGTTGTTCACGCATTCGTCGCGCAAGCCGCGGAGGTGGGCGTCGACATCTTCCGTGTCTTTGATGCCCTCAACGACACCCGCAACTTTGAGACCGCCTTTGAAGCCATCGCGGACAGTGGCAAGCACATACAGGGAACCGTCTGCTACTCCGTCACGGAGCGCCACATGGGCGGTCCGGTCTTCACCCGCGACTACTTCGTCGACAAGGCGAAGGAGATCGAAAAGATGGGCGCCCACTCCCTCTGCGTCAAGGACATGGCCGCTCTGCTCGCTCCCTACGATGCCTATGAGCTCATCAGCGCCCTCAAGGATGCCGTCTCAATCCCCATCCATCTGCACACCCACTACACGTCCGGACTTGGCCAGATGACACAACTCAAGGCCATCGAAGCCGGAGTGGATATCGTCGATACGGATCTCTCTCCCCTTGCGCTCCGCACCGCCCACCCGGCTACCGAGCCGTTGGTCGTCGCGCTTGAAGGCACGCCGCGCGACCCGGGCCTTGACCTAAACAAGCTGATCGCCGCGAGCGACCGTCTCGAGGAGATTCTGCAGCAGAAATACCTGCACCTGCTCGACACCAAGAAGTTCAGCATCATCGACACTAGTGTCCTGACGCACCAGGTGCCCGGCGGAATGACCTCCAACCTCATGTCGCAGCTTGCGGAGGCCGACGCCCTCGACCGTCTGCCCGAAGTGTTGGAAGAACTGCCGCAGACGCGCAAGGATCTCGGCTACCCGCCCCTGGTGACTCCCACAAGCCAGATTGTCGGTATCCAGGCCGTCCAGAATGTCCTCTTTGGCCGCTACGAGCTGGTCAGCCAGCAGGTCAAGGACTACGCCTACGGCCTCTACGGCCAGCCGCCGCTCCCCATGGACAAGAGCGTCCAGAGGACAGCCCTCAAGGGCTACGAGCGCGGTTCCCGCCCCACCAAGAAGCGACCCGCCGATATTCTCGACCCTGAGATGGACGCCGCCCGCGAGGCCACAAAGGATGTCGCGAAGAATGATGGCGATGTCCTCATCTATGCCCTGTACCCGGTCACCGGTGAGCGATTCCTCCGCTGGAAATACGGCCTGGAAGAGCCGCCGCCGGAGGTCAGCCCGGACTACCGTCCGCCTGCTGACGACGCTCCGGCAACCGCCACGCCGCGCGCCGACCTCAGCCCTGCCGCCCGCACCTTCAACGTCCATGTCGGCACGGAGCGATTCCAGGTCATCGTTGACCCTGCGGACGGTCAGGCGAATCCACGTATTCGACCTATGGCCCCCCGACCCGGCGCAGTCCGGGCAGCCCAGCCGCCACCACCCGCGCCGGATACCCCTGCCCCGTCAACGCAGAACGCCCCGGAGGGCGGCGCTCTCCTCACGTCACCCATGCCCGGCCTCGTCATTCGTCACGAAGTCGAAATAGGTCAGGCCGTCAAGGCCGGCGACACCGTCATCGTCATTGAGGCAATGAAGATGCAGAACATGCTCCCGTCCCCCGTGGACGGAGTCATCCTTGAACTGCCGCGCGCCGCCGGAGATCGCGTCGCCCGTGGCGACATCCTCGCCGTCATCGGTCCGCCTGAATAGATGTGACCGGAGTGCGCAAAATGGCCCGCTTATCGTCCCTTAAACACCCCTTATCGGCGCTTAAACGGCCCTTAGCGACGCAAAAACAGGCCTACAGCGTGAATTCTGTCACACATATTTCCAATACAAAAATAATCAACTGCGGAAATATCCCACAATTTTATCCCGGAGGGTCGCGTAAGTAGTTTGAGAGGGGAGAGAAACCACGATGGCGTATGACGTCACGTTCATTCCTGGCGATGGAATTGGGCCTGAAGTTTCAGGCGCGATGCGCCGGGTTATCGAAGCCACGGGCATCGAATTCAATTGGGATGTTCAGGAAGCCGGTGAGGCCGTCCTCGAACGCGAGGGGGAATTGATCCCCGATCGCGTCCTTGACTCTATTCGCAAGAATGGAGTCGGCATCAAGGGGCCGCTGACCACGCCTGTCGGCACCGGATTCCGTAGCGCAAACGTCGCACTCCGCAAGGCGCTTGACCTTTATGCCAACCTGCGCCCGTCAAAGAGCTACCCCGGCGTCCGCTCCCGCTACACCAGCGTTGACATCGTTGTCGTACGTGAAAACACCGAAGACCTCTACGCAGGCGTCGAATTCGAAAAAGACGCCGAGGGCACGTCTGAAGTGATAGATTTCCTTCGTAATGCCTCCGGCCAGCCCATCCGCGACGATTCCGCCATCTCCATTAAACCCATCTCCGTAACCGGCAGTGAGCGCATCGTCAGGTTCGCTTTTGAATACGCAAAGGCAAACAACCGCAAGCTCGTCACCGCCGTCCACAAGGCCAACATCATGAAGTTCTCGGATGGCCTTTTCCTTGAGGTCGCCCAGAACGTCGCAAAAGACTATCCGGATATTGAGTTCAACGACCGCATCGTTGATAACCTCAGCATGCAGATGGTCTCCCGACCCGAGGAGTACGATGTTCTCGTATTGCCAAACCTCTACGGCGACATCATTTCAGATCTCTGCGCCGGCTTGGTCGGCGGCCTCGGCCTCGCTCCCGGCGGCAACATTGGCGAAAACGGTGCCGTGTTTGAGCCTGTCCATGGCTCCGCCCCGCGCTACACCGGCCAGAACCGCGTAAATCCAACCGCGACAATCCTCACTGGCGCGCTCATGCTCCGCCATCTCGGGGAGCAGGATGCCGCCGAGCGAGTCGAAGGCGCAGTCGCAGAAGTCATACGCGAAGGCAAGGACGTCACGTACGATTTCAAGCCGGACCGTAATGACCCCAGCGCCGTCGGCACGCAGGAAATGGCGGACGCCATCATCAAGAAGATGCAGTCCGGCAAGCGCTCCTGATACTCCTGAGTACAGAAAACAAACCGGGAAAACCACATAGGAAAGGACGATCATGCGCAAGAAGGTAACGGTTGTTGGCGGTGGGAATGTGGGCGCAACGGCTGCACAGCGAATCGCCGAACGCGACTATGCAGACGTCGTACTCGTTGACGTCGTTGAGGGAATGCCGCAAGGCAAAGCTCTCGATCTCGCCCAGAGCGGCCCGGTTCTTGGGTACGACTCCGCCGTAACGGGCGCAAATTCCTATGAGACAACTGCCAACTCCGATATCGTCGTCATCACCGCCGGCATCGCCCGACGTCCCGGCATGACCAGAGATGATCTCCTTCGCACAAACATGGGAATCATGGACAGCGTCGTAAGTGAGGTAGTTGCCAGTTCGCCCGACTCAATCCTTCTTGTCGTCTCCAATCCTCTCGACGCAATGGTTTACCACGCCCACAAACTCTCCGGTTTCCCAAAGGAACGCGTCGTTGGAATGGCGGGCGTCCTCGACACCGCCAGAATGCGAACCTTCATCGCGCAGGAACTGAACGTCTCCGTAGAAGACGTGAATGCCTACGTTCTGGGCGGCCACGGCGACACCATGGTCCCACTCGTTCGCTACACCACCGTCGGTGGAATCCCCCTTGAGAATTGGCTGCCTCAGGATCGCGTTGAGGCAATCGTACAGCGCACGCGTGACGGCGGAGGCGAAATAGTCAGCCTGCTCAAGACCGGTTCTGCCTACTACGCCCCCTCCGCGGCCGTCTTGCAAATGGTAGATTCGATTTTGCTGGACAAGCGCCGCATCGTCCCCGCCGCCGCTTATCTCGAAGGAGAATATGGAGTAAACGGCGTCTTCATCGGCGTTCCTGTGATCCTCGGCGCGAACGGCGTTGAAAAAGTAATAGAACTGGAACTCACCGACGAAGAGCAAGCCGGATTCCAGAAATCCGTGGACGCCGTCAACGAGCTCGTGGAGGCAATGGCCAACCTGGGAGATTAGGACTCGCTGACCTTCGTATACGCCTCCCGCTCGTACACCCGCGCCTCCCACAGGCCCGCCGGACGCTGATAGACCTTGCGCAGCCCCGCATCGTGCAGCGTCTCGTCAATGAGAGTCGGCGAGTGACTGTAAACGCGGAACTTCTTTCGAGTAATCGTCAGCATGACGTTGATCACCTTGATTCCTGCGCGCATCCACAGGCTGCGACTCGGCATCGTCAGCGCAAGGTATTCACGCGAGTGGGCGCCGGAGGCTGCCAGCAACTGCTGGACCGACGGGTAGCATCAAATAGCGCGGTCAATCGTCACGATGTCGGCGTGTGGCACGGAGTCCTGTAAGTCCACAAAGTCCCCCTGCCGCTCCTCCACCCTGTCCGCCAGACCCAGTTCTTCGGCCAGTTCCTGAGCGGCGGCGATATTCGTTGGCGAGGCATCCACACCTGTTGCTCGTTCCGCCCCGGCCAATAACAGCTCCATGTGCAGCGCGCCGATCCCACAGCCGATGTCGAGAACGGATTTCCCTTCCAATCCGCGCGCCTGCAGAAACTCGATTACCGTCAGCGCGCGCTGACCGAGACCATCCTTCCGGTATCCGGCCAGCTGCCCGGAAGAATATCCCTTGCCAAACTGCTCGGATAGACCGTTGACGTTGGCGGGCTTTGGGGAATCGTTGTTGTTGTCATCTTGCATCGACATGCGTGTAGTCTAGGCGAATTGACAGCCTCGGTCTTAGCTCCGGCAAACCGCTACTATGGAATCAACACCCGTACCCCATCCAACATTTATCCATGCAGGAGATTGAGAGATGCCAAACGAACTCATCGCAGAACTGGACGCCTTTGAAGGCCACGCTTACGCCATCGCGTTCTCGCCGGACGGCAAGCGTCTGCTTGTCGGCGGATTCGGAGGCCTCATCCGCGTCTATGACACCAATTCATGGGACGAAGTTGGCCAGCACGTCCACCACGAAAAGAGCACGAACTATATTGCGTTCGCCCCGGACAACGAGACCTTCGCTGTCTCCTCATCCGACCGCACAATCAGCATCTGGAAAGGTGCCGCAGAACCCACCATCCTCAAGGGTCACCGCAATACCGTCATGGGCATGTCCTGGTCGGCGGACGGCAAGACCCTTGTCTCCGCCGCCACCGATGGAACGATACGGCTCTGGTCCCCGGACACGCCGGACTCCAAGCCCACTACCCTGAAGCCGCCATACCGCATCACTGCCGCCGTTGAGTTCCTGCACGGCGACGAAACACTGATTTCCGCCGGTGGCGGTGATGAAGCCCTCGTCTGGTCACTAGATTCTCAGGAGGTGGTCGCTACCCTGCCCGGCCACGGCCAATCCGCCCGACAAATGCAGCTAACTCAGGACGGATCCGCAGCGATGACTCAGACTTTTGACGGCACGATAAACTTTTGGTCAACGTCGGACTGGTCTCTCACAGATACCTATGACATCGGCACAAAGGCGCCGCGCTCGGTAAGGCTTTCGCCGGATGGCTCACGACTGGCCGTTATGGAAGAGAAGCGCGTGCGAGTCCTTGCCCTGCCCTCACTTGAGCAGACGGCGGAATTCCCGCTGCCCATCAAAGGTGTTCATCTCGGCGCGTTCACACCCGACGGCAACCTGCTCGCCGTCACCGCCGCCGACGGCAAAGCCCGCGTCTGGGATTTATCAGGATAGGCCCCTGCACTCTGGATCAAGAGGCCCACATACTGTCATTCTGAGCGCAGCGAAGAATCTAAAGTCTCATTCCGCCACGCAACGCCGTGACGCCAACGGTGAGGGAAAACCGCCTAACGACGTGGCATCCCCGAAAGCTCGATGAACGGCTCCGTCGAGACGATATGCCGCTGCAGCCCCATATCCCGAACGCTGAACCCCAGCGCTGTCCCAATCATCTGCGGCAGGTGCAGCACCGGCATATTGATGGGCTTCCCGGCGCTCTTGGCCGCCTTCGGCTGGAACTCGTCCAGGTTCAGGTGGCACAGCGGGCACGGCGTCACAAGGGCGTGCGCGCCCATGTCCTTGGCCTCCAGCGTGTGATTGCTCACCATCTTGAGGCCGTTTGCTTCGTTGATGGTCATGATTGGGAAGCCGCAGCATCGCAGCTTGCCCTCATAGTCAATCGGCTCCCCGCCAAGCGCCTCGATGATGTATTCCAGGTACTGGTCCCGATGCGCGTGCTCCTCATTCATGCCGAGCACATAGCGAGGGCGCAGAATGTAGCACCCATAAAACGGCGCAATCTTTAGGCCGTTGAGCGGCCTAACAACCATCTCCTTGAGGTTGCTAAGCCCAAGCTCCTCAACCACCGCCCACATCATGTGCGTCACACGCACCGTTCCCTTGTACTCCAGCCCCTCCTCGGCGAGGCTCTCATTGATCTTGGCCAGGTAGTCCGGTTTCTCGCGCAGCTTGTAGTTCACACTGCTCATCACGCCCTGGCACGTGGAGCAAATCGTCAGCAGGGTATCCAGTCCCATCTGCTCTGCCAGCGCGAAATTGCGGGCATTGAGGGTATCGACAAGCTCCTCGTTCCGCTCTCCCAGCACACCCGCGCCCGTGCAGCTCGCCTGCTCAAGCTCGATTAGCTCCATGCCGATCTTCTCGGCAACCGCCGTCGCGGCCGGATACAGTTCAGGCGTGCCCGCACGGGACACGCAGCCGGGCCAAAAGGCGTAGCGCATCGTTCTCTAGACCCCCAGCTTGTCGAATAGTCGGGCGATGTTCTTGGCCGTCGCGATCTTCTTGTGCATCAGCGGTGGTAGCCGGCGCTTGAACAACCGGCGGATGCCCATCGGTGCCAGGTCAATCCCCGCTCGGATAAAGCCGAACGTCTTCAGCGCAAGGTTCAGTTCATTCAGCCGTCCGCTGTGTTTCACGCTCGACGCGAACGCGTCCACGTGCCGCGCTCCGCGTGTGTTTACAAGCCCGGCCTCCATAGCCATCGCGCGAACGTCCATGATGCGTTCCATCGGCGCAACGTCCTTGGGGCACGCGGAGACGCACATGAAGCAGCGCGTGCAGTCCCAGACGCCGTTCGGCTCCGTGTACAACTGGAGCCGTTCCTCTTTATGCCCGTCGCGCGGATCACCGGCAAAGCGGAAAGCCTTCGCCAACGCCGCAGGCCCCAGGAAGCTCTTATCCACCTCAAGCACCGTGCAGTCGGACACGCACGCGCCGCACATGATGCAGTTCATCGCGACGGCGAGTTCCATCATGGACTCGTTGGAGACGAGATACTCCTTCTCGGGCACGGGGCCCTCAGGACGCAGGTACGGCTGTACCGCGTTGACCTTGTCCCAGAACATGTCCATGTTCACGACCAGGTCCTTGATGACGGGTTGATTCCCCATCGGCTCGACGGAGATAACGTCGCCCTCCAACTCCTTGAGCTGAGAGACCATTGTCTTGCAGGCGAGGCGCGACTTACCGTTGATCTTCATCGCGCAGGAGCCGCAGATGGCGCTTCGGCACGAGCAGCGCATCGACAGCGAACCGTCTTGCTCATCGCGAATCGCCAGCAACCCGTCCAGGACCGCGCCGTACTCCGGCAGGTCCACCTGGTATTCCTCGAAATGCGCCGCCTCGTCCGTCTCCGGATCGAATCGCTTGACCTTCAGAGTTACATCCATCAGTAGGACCTCACCTGTGGCTCCCATTTCGTCATCGTCACCGGCAGATAATCCAGGGCGGGGTCGCCGTTCTTGCCGCGGTGAACGATGGTGTGCTTCAGATACTCTTCGTCGTTTCGATCCGGATAGTCCTCACGCGCATGCGCCCCCCGGCTCTCCTTGCGGTTGATCGCGCTGACCGCGATGACCTCAGCCACGTCCAGCATGTAGCCCAACTCCAGCACGGAGAGCAGGTCCGTGTTGAACACGCGCCCCTTGTTTTGCACGGACACGTTCGGGAATCGTCCCTTGATGTCGCGCACGGTGTTGAGCGTCTGGGTCATACCCTCCTCGGTGCGGAACACCGCGATGCCGTCATTCATCGACTTACCCATTTCGAATCGGAGCGCCGATGAGCGCAAACCGTCCGACGGTCGGTCAAAGATCGCTTTTATGCCGGATTCCTCGTCCGCAAGCGCCGCATCCTCGCTGATCGGCGCCCAATCAATCGAGTTGGCGTACTCGGTCGCCCCGGCGCCGGACCGCTTGCCGAAAACGATGGTGTCCAGCAGCGAGTTCCCACCGAGCCGGTTGCCGCCGTGAACGCTCACGTTCGCGCACTCGCCCGCAGCGAACAGTCCCTCAACGCCTGCCCAGCGATTCTCTCCGGTGATGTCCCACGTGCGACCGTCAACGTCCGTCTTGATGCCGCCCATGATGTAGTGATGGCCGGGTTGGATCGGCACGGGCGCTTCAAGGATGTTGGTATTTGCGTAGTCGCGAGCCAGTTCATAGATCTGCGCCAGCTTGGTCATGATCAGGTCCCGCCCGAGATGCCGCAGGTCGAGCAGCACACAGCCGTTGACGCCACGCCCCTCCCGGATCTCCATCGTTTCAGCGCGGGAAACAACGTCGCGTGACGCAAGCTCCTTCATATTCGGCGCGTACTTTTCCATGAAGCGCTCGCCGTTGGAGTTCAGCAGATACGCGCCCTCGCCACGCGCCCCCTCCGTGATGAGAACGCCGTTCGCCTGCATCGTCGTCGGATGGTGCTGGACGGCCTCCATGTCCATCAGAGTCGCGCCGGCCTGGTACGCCAGCGCTTGCCCGTCAGCAGTCACGACAAGGCCGTTCGTTGTCGGGTTATAGACCTGTCCGATTCCGCCCGTCGCCAGTACGATGGCCTTTGCTCGAAAGACCTCAACCCGCCCTGTCGGAATCTCCAGCGCAACACAGCCCGCGATCTTGTTGTCCTCGACCAGCAGCTTTGTGACGAACCACTCCGAATATGTGGTCAAGCCACTCTTGAGAAGCTGCTCCCACATCACATGCAGCAGAACCTGTCCCGTCTGGTCCGCGACAAAGCACGTCCGATTGACGGAGGTGCCGCCGAACGCGCGGGCGTCAATGGTGCCGTCGTCATTCCGGTTGAAGATGACGCCCATGCGCTCAAGCGCGTAGATGTCGCCCGGTGCTTCGTAACAGAGAATCTCGATGGCGTCCTGGTCGCCGAGGTAGTCGCTGCCCTTGACTGTGTCATAGGCGTGGGATTCCCAGGAATCGTTCTCGCTGACCGCCGCCTGCACACCACCCTGCGCGGCGGCTGAATGACTGCGTGTGGGATAAATCTTGGAGATCATGGCGACATCTGCGCCCATCTCCTGTGCCTTCTGAGCGGCTCGCATACCCGCAAGACCGCCGCCAATGATAACGACCTCGTGTTGGCGCATACCCCCGCGCTCGCCTCCAATTCTTACTCCCCGTATCCCCCGCGAAGGCGGGGGGCCTCTGGGAAACGTGACGCAAGTCTAGCATGGCCGAATCTACGCGCTCAACAGCGCTGTGACACACCGCACGAGTGGGTATTGTCATACCATCTGTGCATGAATCAGGTGAGAATCCTCCATTCCCTGGAAGAGCAACACGTTCGCTCGGCAATCGCCATTTTCTGGGAGGCTTTCGCCGAGAAGTTCCACATAGGTTTCAGCAATGCGGACCAGGTTTATCGCCTCTTTCACGATTCACTCAACCGCGACAATTGCATCGTCGCGTTTCGTGACGATGAGTTGCTGGGCATCCTCACCCACCACACCGCACAGGGCGAGTTCTTCGACCTGCGTGTCGGCGCCCTGTTTGGCCGATTCTGGCCATGGCGGGCATTGCCCATCGCGCTGAACCTTTTGTTCCTCAGCGAATCCGTAACGCCTGACGAGTTCAACGTGTCTTCCATCTCGGTAAGCGCAGAATCACGCGGACTGGGTGTCGGAACCAAATTGATGAACGCGGCGGAGGAGCTTGCAAGGGAGCGCGGCAAGAACCTCATGTCTCTCGACGTTGCCGGTCACAACAACGATGCCCGCCGCCTCTACGAAAGACTCGGCTACCGCGTAACTGCAACCAGCCGGGGCCGCCTGATCCGCTGGGTAACAAGGGATCCCGTTGTACACCACATGGAGAAGCCTCTCGCGCCTTAGGAGTAAGAAAACCTCTCCGCCGGTGTCTCTCTGGCGGCGAACTGCTCACGCGCTATGATGGCGTATGCGCATGTCCCAGATGTTCGGCAAAACCCTGCGGGATGACCCGTCTGATGCTGACACTGCGGGCCATCGACTCCTCATTCGCGCCGGGCTTGTCGCGCAGGTGGCCGCCGGGGTCTACTCCTATCTCCCTATGGCTCTCCGTTCCATGCGCAAGATCGAGAACATCATCCGTGAGGAGATGAATGCCGCGGGCGCGCAGGAAGTCTTGATGCCCGTCATACAGCCCGTCGAACTCTGGCAGCAAAGCGGACGCGAGGAGGCGTTCGGCTCCACCCTGTTCCACCTGCACGACCGACGTGAGCGCCCGATGGTTCTCGGCCCCACGCATGAAGAAGCCGTGACCGACCTCGCTCGCCGCCATGTCCGCAGCTATCGTGACCTGCCCATCAACCTCTACCAGATTCAGACCAAACTCCGTGACGAAGCTCGCCCACGCGCCGGTCTCATCCGCGTACGCGAATTCCACATGAAGGACGCCTACTCATTTGACGTCGATCAGGCAGGCCTCGATGTCGCCTACGACAAGATGGTGCAGGCCTATTGGAACATTTTCCGCCGTTGCGGGCTTGATGTCGTCGCCGTCGAGGCTGACAGCGGCGCGATGGGAGGCAGCGACTCGCAGGAGTACATGCTCCTCGCCGACACGGGCGAGGATGAGTTGGTCAACTGCACTGGATGCAGCTACGCCGCGAACGTGGAACGCGCGCTTTCCCGTTACACCCCGGCCCCGGACACCGGTGAGGCGCTCGACCTTGAAACCATCGACACGCCCAATATGACCACCATCGCCGAACTCGCCGAGTTCCTCAACATCGAAGAGAGCCAGACCCTCAAGGCAGTCTTCTATGTTCATAACGACGAGTTCATTTTCGTCGCCATTCGCGGCGACCTTGATGTGAACGAGGTGAAACTGGCAAACGCGCTGGGAGGCGGCGAACTGCGGCTGGCAACCGATCAGGAGGTTGCGGCGGCAGGAATCGTCGCCGGGTCCGCCTCACCTGTCGGCATCGAGAACGTGCGGAAGGTTGGAGACATCTCTGCCACGCAGGGCGCGAACTATGTGGCAGGCGCCAATGTCGCTCACAAACACTTGAGAAACGTCAACTACAAACGTGATTTCGATCTCGATGACGTTGTCGATATAGCCAAGGCGGAAGAGGGGCACGGCTGCACCCGCTGCGATGACGGCATGCTCAATTTCTCACGCGGCATTGAGGTTGGCCATGTCTTCAAGCTCGGTACCAAATTCAGCGAGGCATTCGCAGCGAACTATGTCACTCAAGACGGCAATGAAAAGCCCATGTTCATGGGCTGTTACGGCATCGGAGTCGGGCGTCTCCTCGGCGCGGCCATCGAGAGCAGCCACGACGACGACGGCATTATCTTCCCCGTCAGCATCGCGCCCTATGACATTCACCTTGTCTCCCTGAACCCCGGCGATGAGGACATATCCAGCGCCGCCGAAGAACTCTACGAACAGCTAATGTCCGCCGGTCTTGAAGTCCTCTATGACGACCGTGACGAATCCGCCGGCATCAAATTCAGCGACGCCGATCTGCTCGGAATGCCCCTGCGCGCCACCGTCAGTCGCCGCTCCATGCGCGACGGACGCAACGCCGAACTCAAACTCCGCAGTGGTGATCGTGATTCTGCCATCATCGTTCCAATCGAAAACGCCGCGCAGGAAGCCCACCGCCTCCTCCAGTAACATCCCTTCCCCTCATTCCTGCGAAAGCAGGAATCCATCGGCACTCCCCTCTCTCCTCGTTCCGCTATCCTTGGTGGAGTAGAATCGCCCGAGAAGCACAGTGAGGCATTATGACGGCATCGTCTGAAACAGAGTCACGAACCTCCCCAATGTGGGGACTTGTGCAGCCCGCCGTTCTCTTGGTCTTATCAGAAGGGCCGCAGCACGGGTATGCACTGCTGGAAGCTCTGCAACAGCGCGGCTACCTCCCGGGCAAGGCGGACGTTGGCAACCTCTACCGCGGTCTGCGACGACTCGAGAAGTCAGGCGCGGTCACGTCTGAATGGGTGCGCCAGAGCGGCCCCGGCCCTTCCCGCCGCACGTACCGGATCACGGATCAAGGGCGGCAGCTCTTGTACCAGGAAGCGCTCGCTCTTGCCGACCGCGCCGGCGTGATCGCCAAACTCCTCAACGAGTACCGACGCCTCTACCCCACCGGCCCGGATGGACGTTGATCCGTCTCCTCTTTCGCCTCATCCCGCGGCGGCTCATCCTTCTCCTGATTCTTCTTGCGATAGTCGCCGTAGCGGTCCGCTATACTGCGCAACGACTTGCCGCCGAGCAGCATCAGGCACCCGCGCCGACTGAAACCCCTCGCCCTCGCCAACCCGTGACACAAAACTCTCCGCCGGACTGGGAACACACTGACCCTGATTTCGAAGCGCGCTACGCCATTCCAAACTCGCGCCCCCCTGCTCCTCTCGTGCCATGGACAGCCCGGCAAGTCCTGATTTCAGTAGCCGCAATTGCATTCGTGTTCATGGTGGTTCTTGGGAGCGTCATTGGTCTCGTTGAGGTTGTGGATGTAAGCGGATGGGGTGAGCATGTTGTCCTGCTTGGCGCGGCTTTCGTCTTGCAGGGAGTAATGCTTCTCAGTGTCTGGCACTTCGCCGTCCGACCCGCCGGAGGGCGCTGGGCGTTGCTGGGTTTCCGACGTATCAAGCCAATCTCAACAACGCTCATTGTCATTACAGGCATCACCATATGCCAGGTGCTCGTCGTCGGCTACGTGCAGGTCGTCAATTGGCTCGATATCGATCCTCTCGTGCCCGGCGACCCGTTCGAATCCTGGGACATCGACCCGATCTCGTTCACCATCATCGCCGTTTCCGCCGTCGTTGTTGCCCCGCTTTTCGAGGAAATCTTCTTCCGGGGTTTCATGTATCAGGCCTTTCGGAAGACCATGTCCCTCTGGCCCGCCGCCATCCTGACCTCCCTCATTTTTGGCGTCGCACACATAGACCCCGCCATCATCATCCCCATTGCGCTTGTGGGTATGATTCTGTTGGGCATATACCGTTGGACCGGCAATCTTTGGAGCAGCATCATCACACACGCGGGCTATAACGCAATTGCAGTGATCGCGCTGGCAGTGCAAACGTGGGGCGGATAGAGCAGGCCTTCCGGCGCGCCCGTGAAGAACGCCGCGCCGTCATCGCCCCCTACTTCACCGTCGGCTACCCGGACGTGCCCGCCACCGTTGAAGGCGTTAGCGCCGCCATCCGGGCAGGCGCAGACCTCATTGAGCTCGGCGTCCCGTTCAGTGACCCGTTGGCGGACGGCGCGACCATCCAGAAAAGCTCAACCGCTGCCCTCAACAATAGCGTCACACTTCAAAGCTGCCTTGAAGTAACACGCCTAATCCGTGCCCAATTTCAGGACACCGCCATCTTCTTCATGGGCTATTACAACCCGTTCCTGCAATATGGAATCGAAAAGCTGGCCGATGATGCCGCAGCCGCAGGCATTGACGGACTTATCGTGCCCGACCTGCCGCCCGAGGAGTCAGGCCCCCTGGACGACGTTATCTCTCGCCACAGCCTTGACCTGATCTACTTGATTGCTCCAACAAGCCCTGATGAACGCATCGAGGCCATTTCTAAGCGCGCCCGAGGTTTCATCTACTGCGTGAGCCTCACAGGCGTCACCGGCGCGCGCGATGCCGTTTCCGCCGGTGTCCCTGCCCTCATCCAGCGGGTCCGCGCACATACGGATGTCCCCCTCGCGCTCGGATTCGGCATCTCTCGTCCTGACCACGTAGCCTCCGTCGCGCCAATCGTCGACGGCGTCGTCATTGGCAGCGCCATGGTGAACCTCATGGGGGACACCCCCGCTGCGGAACGGACGCAAGTTGTGGAAAACTATGTGCGGAGCCTCGCGGACGCCGGACGCCGCTGAGACTCATTAATCTCGCTACATTCGGAGGACAAGAATGACTGCTGTACGGGGCATCAGGGGAGCGACCACGGCTGACTCCGATACGCGGGAGGCCATTCTCGAAGCCACCGAGGAACTTCTCCGTGAAATGTGCGTCGTCAACGACGTTGACCCCGAAGACTTTGCATCCGTCTTTTTCACAACCACTCGTGACATCACGGCCGAGTTTCCGCAGGTTGCCGCCCGTGTTGGATTGGGCTGGGAGAACGTCGCCCTCGTCGGCGCTACTGAAATGAATATTGCCAACGATGCCGAACGCTGCATCCGCGTCCTCATCCACGTCAACACGGACAAGCGCCAGGACGAGATGAAATTCGTGTACAAGCGCGGCGCAATCCAACTTCGCGCACGCGGCCGAACTCACACCGACGAATCGTGACCCTCGTTCATGAAAGCCTTTGAGGAAATCGAACGAGCCCGGACAACATCCGGCTCCGTTCTCACAATCGGCACTTTTGACGGCGTCCATCGCGGACATCGCCACATCATCTCCCGTGTGGCGCAGGAAGCGCGCGACAATGGCCTGCAGGCGGGCGTATTGACCTTCACAACCACGCCCCGTGAGGTGTTTCAGCCTGACGCCCCTATCACGAATCTCTCTAGCCTTGATGAGCGCATCGCCCTGCTGAAAGAAGCCGGCGCGGATTACGTCGTCCCCGTCACATTTGATCGTGATCTGGCGGGCGTTAGCGCGCGTGACTTTGCCCAGAAACTCGTCGATGACCTGTCGATGCGCCGCCTTGTCGTCGGCCCCGACTTTGCAATGGGCCGCCGCCGCGAGGGAACGATCCCCGTCCTCACTGAGATCGGCACGGAATTGGAATTCAACGTGCTGCCGATGGATGAGCTTCAGGACGAGGGCCAACGTATCGGCAGTTCCGTAATCCGGCACCTGCTCATTGAGGACGGCAACGTTGCAGTAGCCAATGACATGCTCGCCCGCCCCTATTCACTCTCCGGGACCGTTCAGGAAGGCCACAAGCGCGGCAAGGACCTCGGGTTCCCGACCGCCAATATCTCAGTCCCTGCCCGCCGCGCCGTTCCCGCAGACGGCATCTACGTTACCCGCGCTCATCTCGGAGATCGCGTGCTTGAATCCGTCACGAACATCGGTGACAACCCGACCTTCCATGATCAGGAGCGCATGATCGAGACGTTCATTTTGGACTTTGACGAAGACCTTTACGGCCAAACAATCAGTGTTGAGTTCCTTGAAAGACTCCGTGGTGAAGTCGAGTTCACAACTGTCGAAGCCCTTGTTGAACAGATGCACCTTGACGTTCAACAAACCCGCGCCTACTTCGCCCAAAACCCCTAACAGGGAAACCCTCATTCCCCTATAATCTAGGTACGGGCACGTAACGTGAGGCCACAGACCTCCAGTTCGCCCGTAACAACAGCGCATTCCACCACCACAGGAGCATCTAAGTGAACCTACGCACACCCGGCCCAACCCCCATCCCGCAGGACATCCTTAACGCCCTCTCCGGCCCCATGATCGACCACCGTGGCCCCTTCTTCCGTGACATCTACGACCGTGTCAGTGCCAACCTCAAGCAGCTATTCGAAACACAAAACGATGTCCTGATGCTCACGTCCTCCGGCTCCGGCGGACTTGAGGCTGCCGTCGTCAACACCCTCTCCCCCGGCGAACCTGTACTCGCAGTCGAAATCGGCGCATTCGGTGTTCGACTCGGACGAATGGCGGAGACGTTCGGCGCAGATGTCCGCTGGCAGCGTGTCGAATGGGGACAGGCCGCCACGCCGGAATCGGTCGCGGCATCCCTTGATGCCAACCCGGACGTGACCTCCGTCCTCATCACTCACAATGAGACCTCAACCGGCGTCACCAACCCCATTGGTGAGATCGCGCAGGTAGTCAAACAGCGTGACAGGTTGCTTATCGTCGACGCTGTCTCCAGCCTCGGCTCGCTCCCCTGCCCCGTGGACGAATGGGGCATCGATGTCGTAGTCACCGGCTCCCAAAAGGGATGGATGGCCCCGCCCGGCCTCGCCATGGTCAGCCTCAGCCCCCGCGCGTGGGAGGCCGTCGAAAAGTCCACCATGCCCAAGTTCTATTTCGACCTGAAGCAGGCGCGCGACTACGCTGCTCGCAGCCAAACACCATGGACGCCCGCCATCCCCATCTTCTACGCCCTCGATGCGTCGCTCACCCAACTGCTCGATGGCGGCCTCCCCGCCATCCATGCCCGCCACCAGGCCGCAGGCGACCGCATCCGTGCGGGCGTCAAGGCGCTCGGCCTCTCACTGTTCCCGGAGGACGAGTCATACGCCTCCAACACCGTCACTGCCATCAAGTGCCCGGACGGTTTCTCTGTTGCTGACATCCGAAAGGCCGCAGCGGATATGGATGTCGTTCTCGCGGGCGGTCAGGCCCGTCTCTCGGACTCAATCTTCCGCATCGGCCACCTCGGCTACATGCCTGAGGAGGAGCTTGACGAGGCGCTCGAAGTCCTTGGCAAGGCATTGGAGCAGGTTGGATTCGCGCCGGCGGCGGCAACTGCATAGATGCCCATGCGCGTCCTTATCGCAGACCCCATCGCGCCGGATGGCGCGGAGATACTCGGCGCGCGAGGTGTCGATGCCGACACCCGTATCGGCCTCAAAGAAGATGAGCTGATCGCCGCCATCGGCGACTACGACGGCCTCATCGTCCGTAGCGAGACGAAGGTCACCCCCGGCGTGCTTACTGCCGCCAAAAAGCTCCAGGTCGTTGGCCGCGCCGGTGTGGGCTACGACAATATCGATGTCGAAGCCGCCACCGGCCACGGCGTCATTGTCGTCAACGCCCCCTCCTCCAACACCATCTCCGCAGCCGAACACACACTCGCGATGATGCTTTCTGTTGCCCGTCACGTCCCACAAGCCCATTCATCGCTCGCGGGCGGCGAATGGAACCGCCGGAAATTCCTTGGAACGGAGCTGCGCGGCAAAACGCTGGGCATCGTCGGACTGGGACGTATCGGATCGGAAGTTGCCCGTCGCGCCGCCGCATTTGAGATGCGAATCCTCGGCTACGACCCGTTCGTCGCAGAGGAGCACGGACGCCATTTAGGCGCGGAGATCGTCAGCCTCCCTGCCCTCTTTGAACGATCAGACATCATCACGCTCCACACTCCCATGACGGATTCCACGCGTCGCCTTATTGGGGAACCTGAACTTTCCCAGATGAAGAAGGGAGCGATTCTCATCAACTGCGCCCGCGGTGGTCTTGTTGACGAGGACGCCCTGCGCAACGCCATTGAGGAAGACCGCATCGGCGGCGCTGCGCTGGACGTGTTCATCACGGAACCGCCGGAAGACAGTCCACTCTTTCAGCACCCCAACGTCGTCGTCACGCCCCACCTGGGAGCATCCACTGAAGAGGCGCAGTCCAACGTGGCCCGTGAAGTCGCGGAGCAGATGGTCGACGTCTTTGAGGGGCGCGCCCCACGCTACGCCGTCAACGCCCCGCTCATCCCGCCGGAGACCGCCGCCGAACTCGCCCCCTACGTCCCCCTCGCCCTCGTTGTTGGCCGTCTGGCCTCCCAACTCACGGAAGGGCAGCCGGAACGCCTGTCCATCTCTTTCCGCGGCGCCGTAGGCGAGCTTGCCACGGACATACTTGCCGCCACAGTGCTCAGTGGTTTCCTCCAGACCGGCACGGAAACGCGAATCAATATCGTCAATGCTGGCACGGAGGCCCAGAGGCGCGGCATCCATGTCCAGCAGAGCAAGGACGCCGACCAGACACCCCCCTACACCAACCTCGTCAACGTGGATGTGCACACAACGGCAGGTGAAACAACCGTCGGTGCAACGCTCACGGAGCGCGGCCAGACGGAAATCGTCCAGGTCAACGGCTACCAGGTCGGCATCATCCCCACCGGCGGCCATTGGATGATCATCGGCCATACGGACCGTCCCGGCATGTTGGGCAGAATCGGCACGGTCACGGGCGAGAACAACATCAACATCGCCTCTCTTCACGTCAGCCGTGAGTCCATGCGCGGCCCCGCCCTAACCGTCGTCAATGTCGATGAGTCCCCGAAGGAGCAGCACATCGCTGCCATCCTCGGGATAGACGGCGTTGACACCGTCCGCGTGGTGAATCTGTAGGTTCCCCGTTCACCCTGAGCCTGTCGAAGGGTGAAACCCTCCCCTCATTCCTGCGAAAGCAGGAATCCATCGGGGCTCCTAAAATGTCATTCTGAACGGAGCGCGTTATCCTACTCTCAATCTGAGTGGAGCCCACACACCCCTGTCATTCTGAGCGGAGTCGAAGAATCTTGAGTACGCGCAACCAAACTGAAAAAGCAGTCCAGCAGATCGAGAGGCTGCGCGACCTCATCCGTCATCACGACCATCTTTACTACGTCCTCGATGCCCCCGAGATCTCTGACGGCGAATACGACGGCCTTCTCCGTGAACTCCGTCGTCTTGAGGAGCAGCACCCCGACCTCGTAACACCTGACTCTCCAACACAGCGCGTCTCCGGCGAGCCGTCCGAGCGCTTTCAGACCGTTCGCCATCCCGTGCCTCTCCTCAGCCTCGGCAACGTCTTTACCGACGAGGAGCTTGAAGCATGGGAGCGCCGCGCCATGAATCTCATCCCCGGTGAGGCAATCGACTACTACTGCGAACTGAAATATGACGGCCTCGCCGTCGCTCTCACATATGAGAACGGCCTGCTAGTTCGCGGCGCAACACGCGGCACCGGCGTGGAAGGCGAGGATGTCACCGCCAACCTGCGCACCGTCCGCAGCATTCCCCTCCGTGTTAGCGGAGAAAACATACCGGCCCGCTTTGAGGTGCGGGGCGAGATTCTCTTTCCTATCGACAAGTTCGAAGAACTGAACCGCGAACGCGAGGAGCGCGGCGAGCGCACATACGCCAACCCTCGCAACACCGCCGCTGGTTCCGTCCGGCAGCTCGATCCACATATAACCGCGTCCCGCCCGCTGGAACTGTATGTCTATTCGCTTGGCTGGGCAGAGGGTGACGTGCCCGAAACTCAGTCCGCAACCCTCGAATGGCTCGGCCAACTGGGATTCAAGATCAACCCCGGTAATCGCAAGGCTTCTGCCCTTTCGGAGGCAATTAGCTTCTACGAGGACGCTCTTGAGCAGCGTGAGTCTCTCAACTACGGCACGGACGGCGTCGTCATAAAGGTCGACTCATTCCGCCTCCAGCGCCTTCTCGGCGTCGTGGGGCGCGAACCGCGCTGGGCAATCGCCTACAAGTACCCCGCGGAGCAGGCCACAACCCGGCTCGTAAGAATCGGTATCAACGTCGGACGTACCGGTGCGCTCAACCCCTACGCAGAGCTTGAACCCGTGCAGGTCAGTGGCGTGACCGTCAAAATGGCGACTCTCCACAACGAGGACTACATCCGTGAGCGCGATATCCGCATCGGTGACATCGTAACCGTGCAGCGAGCCGGTGAGGTCATTCCGCAAGTTCTCGGACCGGTCGTTGAGGCCCGGACAGGTTCCGAAACGAAATTCCTGATGCCTAAATCCTGCCCGGAATGCGACGAACCGGTCGTGCGGCGTGAGGGTGAGGCCATCCATCGCTGCGTCAACCCCGCCTGCCCTGCCCAGAGCTACGAGCTCATCAAGCACTACGTCAGCCGCCCCGCGATGGACATCGACGGCGTAGGCGAGTCTCTCGTAAAGCAGCTCTTGGAGGCTGGGCTTATCCGTGATTTCGCCGATCTCTACGACCTAAAGGTTGAGCAGCTTAGCGCGCTTGAACGCATGGCTGAGAAGTCCGCGCAGAATGCCTTTGACGCTATTGCCCAATCAAAGGAACGCCCTCTCGCCAACGTCATCTTTGCTCTCGGCATTCGCCATGTCGGCGCGGAAACTGCCCGCATCCTTGCTGAACGCTACGGCGACATGGATGCCCTCGCCGCCGCCACGCAGGAAGAACTCACGGACATCTACACCATCGGCAGCGTCGTCGCGGAAAGCGTTTACAGCTGGTTCCAGAACGACGAAAACAAGGCACTTGTCGAAAAGCTGCGCGATGCCGGAGTCCGGATGCGCGAGGACATAATCCGACCCGTCGGCGACCTCCCATGGACCGGCCAGGAGATCGTACTCACCGGTCGCTTAACCGAGTTGTCGCGCCCTCAAGCGGAGGAAATCGTGCGCAGTCTGGGCGGCAAGGCCGGGCGCAGCGTCACCAAGAAGACAACTCTCGTCGTAGCAGGCGCGGAAGCCGGTTCCAAGCTTGAAAAGGCCCAACGCCTCGAAACTGAAATCATCGATGAGGACGAATTCCTCCGCCGCGTAGAAGAGGCGCGACAGTGACCGAGCAAGAACGCCCCGATCCTCCTCTGCTCGTTTTCGGTCTCCGGAACCCCACGGCGCGCTACGCAAACACCCGCCACAACGCGGGCGCGATGGCCGTCCAGCGCCTCGCCAAACGTCACAACATCGAGTTCCAGCAGCGTTCCAACGGCACGGTCGTCGGGCGCGGCAAACTGTCAGGACGCGATGTGCGCCTTATCCTCCCCGGCACATATATGAACGTCAGCGGCGATGCAGTCGGCCCGATGGTGCGCCGATTCGGCAAGCGGCTCGACTCTATTCTCATCGTGATAGATGAAATGGATCTACCGCTCGGTGTCGTCCGCCTCAGGCCCTACGGCAGCGCGGGCGGCCACAACGGCATGAAGTCCATCATCCACTCGCTGGGTACTCAGGATTTCCCGCGGCTCCGCATCGGCGTCGGCAGACCGTCTGATGCAGGTTCTGATCCCATCCGGCACGTCCTGTCACGCTTCCGCCCGGATGAGAAGAAGCCTCTAGAAGCCACGCTTGAACGCGCCGCGGACTGCATGGAACTGCTCATCAGAGACGGCATCGATGAGGCAATGAACGAATTCAACGGCAGGCAGGCCGAGTGACGAATGCTGCGCCCTTGAATAGGCTGATCCCCTTCGGGCTCCTTGCAGTCCTCATCTTTGCCGCCGCATGCGACCCACAGCCCGATACCACTCCGGCGCCCGTAGCCAGCGCCACAGCAACACCACGCCCAGCGCCCCTCCTGGAATCTGTCTCCCCGGCAAGCCCAACCGCTCTCTCGACTATGGCGCCTACCGCACTGCCGCCGGATACGATGCTCCTTACCCCTGTATTCGATGGCCAGACTCTGACCTTCGACGCCCTCCCCGAACCAACCCCGCTGGACATCTACGCTCTTGCCCGGCAGTTCCTCCCAAGCGCCGACCTGACCCCACCCGACCCATCACGCGACGCCGTTGGCGATCCAAGAATCTTCTCCGTTTACAACCTTCGCGAACCC
>VXMO01000040.1 GCA_009841045.1 Dehalococcoidia bacterium | reverse complement strand
GCGCCCCCCGAGATCTACCTGGTTAATATCGTGGGATGCGTGAGTGGTGTATAAGAGCCCTATATAACGCCGCCGCCGTCATCCACGACGGCAATCTCGTCGACATCTACCGCAAGATCTTCCTCCCCAACTACAGCGTCTTTGATGAAGAGCGCTACTTCGCCTCCGGCGATGTTTCCCCTGTCTATGACATCGGCCAGTGGCGCATCGGCGTCAACGTCTGCGAGGATATCTGGGTGGAGCACGGCCCCACCAACGTCCAGAAAGCCGCCGGCGCGCAGGCAATAATCAACATCAACGGCTCCCCCTACTACCGCGGCAAACGCGCCGTCCGTGAGGCCATGCTCAGCGACCGCGCCGCCGCCAACGGCGTCTTCCTCTGCTACGTCAACATGGTCGGTGGCCAGGACGAGCTGGTGTTTGACGGCGCGAGTATGATCTTCGATCCGCGCGGCAAGACCATCGCCGCAGGCCGACAATTCGAGGACGATTTTGTCCTCGCTGACCTGTCGCTTAATGAGGCAAAAACAGTGCCTCAAAGGGCAAAGATCGACCTTAAAGACCCCTTAAACGCCTTTTTTGCCCGCTCCAGTGTGAATTCCATAACTAAGCACGAAGGGCAAGGGTTGACCCGCAAATCCCTATCTGAAACGCAGTACGCTAACCCCATGCCGACCCCCATGGGACCCGTCGAAGAGGTCTATAACGCACTTGTCAAGGGAACGCAAGATTATGTTCGAAAAAGCGGCTTCTCGCAGGTCGTCATCGGCCTCTCCGGAGGCATCGATTCCGCCCTCACAGCCGCCATCGCCGCCGATGCCCTCGGCCCCGAAAACGTCCTCTGCGTCTCCATGCCCTCAAGGTACACCGCAGATAGGAGCGTCACGGACGCGCAGGCCCTCTGTGAGAACTTCGGCATCGGCTTTGAGGTCATCGCAATCGAGGACATGGCCACCGCCTACCGTGACGGCCTTTCCGCTCTATTCGCAGGCACCCAGGAAGGTGTCGCAGAAGAAAACCTGCAGGCCCGCGCCCGAGGCAACATCCTCATGGCCATCTCAAACAAGTTCGGCCGCATCGTCCTCGCCACCGGCAACAAGAGCGAATACGCCACAGGCTACGCCACCCTCTACGGCGATATGGCGGGCGGATTCGCCGTCATCAAGGACGTCCCAAAGACCCTCGTCTACGAACTCGCCAACTGGCGCAACGAACAGGCCGGGCGCGACATCATCCCGCAGGAGATTATCGACCGCCCCCCGACCGCCGAGCTGCGCGAGAACCAGCTTGATGAGGACTCCCTGCCTCCCTATGACGTACTCGATCCCGTACTGGAAGCCTACGTGGAACGCGATGTATCCCCAAAGGATCTGGTCGAAAAGCTCGGCTTCGATAGAGAAGTCGTAGATAGAGTGACGACCCTGGTCGATCGCAGCGAATATAAGCGCCGCCAAGCTGCCCCCGGCGTCAAAATAACAGAACGCGCCTTCGGAAAAGACCGCCGCCTCCCCATCGTCAACCGCTTCAAACCGGAGTAGAGGAATCCCCATGACCATCTACCTTGATCATGCGGCCACCACACCCGTCGATCCTCGTGTCGTCGAGGCGATGCTCCCCTACTTCACTGGCCAGTACGGCAATCCCTCCAGCATCTACGGGCTGGGACAGGACGCCGCCCGCGCCATCGACTCCGCCCGTGATCAGGTCGCCGGAGTCCTCAACGCCCGAAACGGTGACATCATCTTCACCGGCGGCGGCACCGATTCCGACAACATGGCCATCCGCGGCGCGGCATACGCCCTCAAGCAGCACGGCAGCCACATCATCACGTCCGCCAGCGAGCACCATGCGGTCATTCATACCTGTGAGTGGCTGGAGAACAACGCCGGATTCTCCGTGACGTACTTGAAACCGGATGGCGAGGGCGTCATATCAGCCGAGCAGGTCGCGGAGGCCATCACGCCCGAAACGACCGTCGTGACCATCATGTACGTCAACAATGAGACGGGAACGATCCAGCCGATTCCCGAGATCGCCGCTGCTATCCGCCGCGCGGAAGACGAACACGGCCATCGCATCGTTTTCCACACAGACGCCGTGCAGGGAGCAGGCTATCTGAGTCTCGATGTAGAGACGCTCGGGGTCGATATGCTGAGTCTCTCCGCCCACAAGTTCCACGGCCCCAAGGGCGTCGGCGTGCTATTCCTGGACCGCGATGCCCCGTTCCAGCCTCAGACGATGGGTGGAAGTCAGGAACGGAATCGCCGGGCGGGCACGGAAAATACAGCCGGCATCGTCGGCACAGGCCTCGCCCTTCAGATGGCCGACAGCCAACGAGCCGAGATAGCCCCCCACATCGCTAAGCTTTCAGGTCGCCTTGGCAAAGGCATCCTCTCAACGATCCCGGACGCCCACCTCAACGGCCCCCCAGTGGGGGATCCTTGGCGCCTCCCCAACAACGTCAACATTTCATTCGCAGGAGTTGAGATTGAGTCCGTGCTGATCAACTTAGACATTGCGGGCATCGCCGCATCCTCCGGCAGCGCCTGCACCTCCGGCTCCATCGACCCTTCTCACGTCCTCATTGCGATGGGGAAGTCCCATGAGCTGGCGCGCAACAGCCTGCGCCTCACCCTCGGCCGTGACAACACTGATGCGGACATCGACAAGACGCTCGATGTCCTACCACCGATTATTCAGCGCGTCCGCGCTCTTGGCAGCAGCCGCTAAGTCGAGACCTACGCGAGGAAATCGCGGAGACGGCGGCTACGCGTGGGGTGACGGAGCTTCCGCAGGGCCTTGGCCTCAATCTGGCGAATGCGCTCGCGTGTGACGCTGAATTCCCGTCCGACCTCCTCAAGCGTTCGGCTGCGCCCGTCATCAAGGCCGAAACGGAGCTGAAGGACGCGGCGTTCGCGCCCACTGAGCGTATCAAGCACGCTGCCAATCTGTTCCTTGAGCAGCTGGTAGGAGGCGGCATCCGCCGGGGCGAGAGCGGCCTTGTCTTCGATGAAATCGCCAAGGTGCGAGTCTTCTTCTTCGCCAATCGGCGTTTCAAGGGAGACCGGCTCCTGTGAGATTTTGAGGATTTCACGCACGCGGTCCGGTGTAATCTCCATCTGCTCGGCGATTTCCTCGGTGGTCGGCTCACGCCCAAGTTCCTGCACGAGCCGACGGTTCTCGCGGAGGAGCTTGTTGATAGTCTCCACCATGTGAACGGGGATGCGGATGGTGCGGGCCTGATCCGCGATGGACCGGGTGATGGCCTGCCTGATCCACCAGGTGGCGTACGTGGAGAACTTGAAGCCCTTGCGGTAGTCAAACTTCTCTACGGCGCGGATGAGGCCGATGTTGCCCTCCTGGACTAGGTCCAGGAGGTTCATGCCGCGTCCGATGTATTTCTTGGCAACGCTGACAACGAGGCGCAGATTGGCCTCCGTCATGCGCCGTTGGGCAATCTCGCCGTCGCGGCGAATCTCGTCGAGATACTCCCGGCATTCCTCCTGCGTCATCTCGACGGCTTGATGGATGTCGTGATTAGCGAGGAAGAACGGGATGGTTTCAAGGGTTAGAGAGGGGGCGAAAGCGTGGAGGATAGGAGTGGGAAGGAGCCAGCGCTGGAGTGAGAATTCAATGATCTCGCGCTCGACGTCCTCAGGCTCGCGCCCAAGCTTGATAGCAAATTCTTCTGCAAGCTCGTGATGCATCTCGATATCGATGGTCTTCTGCACATCGGGGTCTTCTTTGAGGGTGATGAGGTTGCAGGGTGTCTCAAGCTCAAGGTGTTCAATGATGACGTTGGCAAGATCGCCGTGGGTGGTGAGCTTGTTCAGCAGGTAGATGGAAACGTCTGCGATGGATGCGTTGCGTCCGGTTGATTGACGAATCTGATTCTCGAGTTCCTGGAGCTGTTTCCAGCCCTCAGCCTTGCGGGCGAGGTTTTTCTCCTGGCGGGCGTTGAGCAGATCGACGCGGCCAATCTCGCGCAGGTACATGCGCACGGGGTCGTCAAGGGACTCGGCGTCGGCGAGCTCCGCTTCGGCTTCGGCCTCAAGGCGCTGAGCCTCTGCCCACTCTTCACGGGACGTGGGCCAGTCCTCTTCAGGCTTGTTGCCGTTGGGCAAGGCCCTCAGGAGGGCCGAGGAGGCCGAGGGGTCCAGGGTGACGACACCGTTGGCCACCTTCTGCGAAAGGGAGCCGGACTCTTCGTCGCCGAGGTTAATCACTCCGGATTGCCAGGTCATACTTTCTCCTCCGTTCTATACGTTGCGAGTGTTCCTGTTCCAGGTGCCGTGCTGCACGGCACGCAGCTGTTGAATGCGATCTGTGAATTGGGCTTTCATTTCGTCGGTTATGGCACGGAGCGCGTCCGCCTCCGCGCCGTCTTCTTCAGCGAGTGATGCGACAGCCTCCGCGGCCTCAAGTTCGTCTCTCTTGAGCTGACGCTCCCACATGCGCCGCACAAGATCACTAAGGGCTTTGCCTTGCCCGCGGCGGTCAAGGGAGGTTGGAATCGCGGCACGGATGTCATCGGCATCCGGGCTGACGAGAATCTCCGCACGGGTCACCGGGTCAGCCGTATTGAGCAGGTGCCACATATCACGGTACTGCGGGTCCCAGAAGAAGTGGGCCGGAACTTCCGGCAGGTCAAGGCGCTGCCAGGCGTCAAAGATCTCATTGTCATGGGTGAGGATGAGGGCAAGGAGGTGTTTTTCCACGACCTCTCCACGGTCTTCTTTAAGAGCTTCCGCGCCAATAGAGGACGCTTCCGCACTCTGACCGGATGTTTGCCGGTAAGCTCCGTCCTGGCGGCGTGGGCGCTGCTGCCGCCGCTCGGGTCGTCCGACGGCGGCCTCAAGGGTTCGTTCCTCAATCTTGAGGGCAGAGGCGAGATTGCTAAAGGCCTGTTGCTGCTCAAACGGGTTATCGAGGGCCGTGATGAGCGGGAAAATGCGATTGACGGCTTCAAGGCGACCCTCAGGCGTGGCAGCTTCAGGTTGAGCCGCTTCCCTTTGGATCAAGTACTCAAGGATTGGGGTTGCCTCTTCGACTCGTTTGCGCCAGTCATCAGGGTCGTCTCGGATCACGTCATCCGGATCACGGTCGGTCGGCAGGGTGATGATGCGCAGCTTGGGCAGCTCACGCCGGACGCCCATGGGAACGGCGGAGTTGGAGACACGTATAACTTCACGCCGGAAGATATCAAAGGCCCCCTCCAGGCTGCGGCGCGTAGCTTCTTCACCGGCCGTGTCAGGATCAAGGGCCAGAGCATAGCGGCGAGCCATATTGCGTACCAGGCTCACCTGTCTCTCAGTGAGGGCAGTACCCATGATGGCAACGACGTTGCTGAAGCCACCTTGGTGGGCCTGCAGTGCATCCATGTAGCCCTCAACGAGGACGACTTCACCCTCGGTTCGTATGGCCTGCTCCGCGCGGTCGATAGCAAAAAGCGCGCCGCTCTTGTCAAAGAGCGGCGTTTGCGGCGAGTTCAGGTATTTCGGCTGGGAATCATCAAGGGCGCGAGCACCGAAACCGATGACACGGCCTTTCCCGTCGCGAATCGGGAACATGAGGCGTTCGCGGAAACGGTCGTAGGAGCCCTCGCTGTCCCCATCACGCTCAACAATCAGACCGCCTTGCAGCATCTGCCCTTCCGTGTGGCCGAGGTCAGAGAGGTGGTTTTTCAGAACCTCCCAGCCCTTGGGGGCCATGCCGAGTTGAAAGTCTTTGATTGTCTCATCGGTGATGCCGCGCTCATGCAGATAGCGCAGGGCCTGCTCACCGGCGGGGGAGAAGGTTAGGATGCGATGGAAATAGTCGGTTGCGCTCTGGAGAACAGAGTAGAGGACATCGTTCTGTTTCCGCTGGGTTTCATCCTGCCCACGGGTGTCAGGAATCGCGACACCTGCGCGCTCCGCCAATCGGGACAGGGCCTCTGAGAAGGTCAGGTTATCGGCGCGCTGGATGAATGAGAAGACGTCCCCGCCTGTGCCGCACGCGCCGAAACAGTGCCATGTGCCACGTTCCGGGAAGACGATGAACGACGGCGTCTTTTCGTTGTGAAACGGGCAATTCGCCTTGAAATTACGGCCTGCCTTTTGGAGCGGCACACGCGACTGGATAAGGTCAACAATGTCCGTGCGGGCCTTGACGTCATCAACGACGGTCACAGCGCCACCTCTACCAATGGCATGGTTGGAACGCGGCCGGCCTGGAGATCGTCGGCGGCGCGGGCGGCAAATTGATCCGTCATGCCGGAGATATAATCAACGGCCCGCCGGGTTGAGTCATCACCGGGCCGAGCATAGCCCTCCGGGATCAAGTCCGGATCCTTGGTAAATCCGTCCCATAGTGTTTCAAGGATACGGAGAGGCTCTTCATTCTGATTACGAGCGGCAACGAGATAGACGTTGTCAAAGAGGAACTCACGCAGGTTAACAACGGCCTGAAGAACATGTTGGCTCATGGAGATGTGGGGACGGTCGCCTTCGGTGAGTGGGGAAGCGCCTTCACCGGTCACGGGCCAGGATGTTTCCACAAGATCCGAGATGATGGTATTGAGACGCTCGGCGTGGCGGCTTCCAAGTACCTGGCGGACATCTTGGGGAATATCATCCGGCTGAATGACACCGGCGCGGAGGGCATCACCGAGGTCATGGTTGACGTAGGCGATGGCATCGCTGAGGCGGCAGATTTCCCCTTCAAGGCTAATCTCGTCGTCGTTCTGACGAATCGCATTGAGGCCGCCGCGTCCCTTGGAATGATTGAGGATACCCTGCCGGACTTCCCAAGTGAGGTTTAGGCCCTGCCCTTCTTTCTCTAATACATCAACGACGCGGAGGCTTTGCTCTGCATGGCGGAAGCCGCCGGGGATTCGTTCAGCGAAGAATTCTTCGCCAAGATGTCCAAACGGTGTGTGGCCAAGGTCGTGGGCAAGCGCTATGGCTTCAGCGAGGTCTTCATTGAGACGCAAGGCGCGGGCGATGGACCGCGCGATCTGGGCAACTTCAATGGTGTGGGAGAGCCGTGTGGAGAAGTGGTCGCTGACGGGGGCGATGAAGACCTGGGTCTTGTGCTTCAGGCGCCGGAATGCCTTGGAGTGAATGATTCGGTCACGGTCCCGCTGGTATTCGGTGCGCATGAATGAGGGCTCTTCGGGGATGCGCCGCCCCCGCGTTTCATGGCTGAGTTGAGCAAACGGGGAGAGGATGTCCTGCTCCTGCCGCTCTAGGCGAAGACGGATATGATGATCATTCATCGACAGCGTCGTATTCCCCGACTACTCCTGCCCTTTGCCCTTCTTGCCACGACGGCCTCAACGGCTACAGACACAAATAAAAATAGCCCCTGTCAAGGGTTCACGAACAAAGATACCCATGCATACCGATGGTGTCAATGATGGGGTGGCACGTCAGGGGTGGAGGTGGCTCTTCTCAGGAATGACGTATGGCGGCGCAGGGACGACATAGTAGTTGGGGCCACGGCGAGAAGGGCCTTCTGTAGAGACGGCGGGAGTACGGTGGGAGTCCTCACGAAGAATGGTGACGTGGTAGGCGAAGAAAGCCACGGCGGGGATGACGATTGAGAGACTTGGTATGAGCGCATCGTCGAGGAAGCCGGACCCCTGCCCGAGAATCGCCGTGAGAACAGCAGCGAGGAGGGCGATGAGCGTGAAAAGCCATGTGCCGCCGAGGGCAATAAGGGCAACGTAGAGATAGATGCGGCGAACGAGGCTGCGCGGATCGGTGTGGAGAACGCGCCACCAGAAGACGCACCAAAGAGGCGCGCCGACGATGATCATGGTGAGAGCGACGGCGAGGAACTCCTCCTGTTCGTTGGTTGAGGCAAAGAGATTGTCGCTGACAAGCGGATCCAGAAGCGCCATCAGTAGAGCCATAAGCCCTGGGACGAGGGCGATGAGACCGACAGCAGACATGATGTACTTGAAGGTGATGGAAAGATGGGCCTGCCCGGCTGACGATTCGGATAGAAGCGTAGGGGAAGGGATCCGGCGGGCGGCATCACGGCGGAGGATGGACCAGTGGTAGGCGAGGAGGGCGACGCCTATGAGGAGTCCAACGACGGGGAGGATGAACTGTCGGAAGTAGGCGACTGCCGTTGTCGTGTTGTCCGCGCCAACAAGTTGGGCAATGACGATGTAGATAGTAGCTGCCGTACCCCAGAGTGCCAGAGATGCACCGCCGATGAAGGCGAAGCCATATAAGTAGACCTGCCGGAGGACGGATTCTTCATCAGTGGTGGCTACAGTGCGCCACTGGATAGCCCATGCGGTGATTCCGACAATCGCCCAACCGGCGGCCGTGCGGAGGGGATCCTGAAAGTCCTCTGCGGTGATCAGGGTATCTGCTGCATCGAAAACAAGGCTATACGTGGCGTAGGCAAGACCATAAGTGATCCAATAGATCGCAGTGACGGCGGCAGTGAGAAATACGACGCTGAGACCGTAGACACGCCACCGAATGACGGTTCGGGCGCGGGATGTGGGCTGCCCTTCGAGATTCTCTCGTCGCCAGAGATAGTACCAGAGGCCGGCGGCGGCAATGACACCCCCGACGTTTTCCAGGCCTTGGGGATCACCGACAATGTCTTCAATGACCCATATCGAGCCAAGGAAGACATAGAGAGATGCAAGAGCGATCGCGCCGTGAACGTAGAGCTTGCGGAGGACAGAGCCTGTTTCCTCGGAATGCCTGTCGGCGGCCCGTCTAAGCAGGAGTTCATGTGCGAGCCAGACCGGGAGTCCGACGATAATCATTGCGATCCAGGTGGCTTCGGGGTCGCCGCTGGGGCGGAACCAGGTCGCAGCGCGGGCAATGTCCGTGGCAAGGCCGTATGCGCCCTGCAGGAGGATTGCAAAGGAGACGAAGGCTGCAAGATAAACGTAGATGCGCTGCGGGATACTCATGGGGCGGGCTCATCCTCACAGTAGTCGTCACGGATATTTTTGAGTCCAGTCGGCCACTCCGACTCTGCGATGAGCCAGAAGCCGTCCACAGAACGACGGAGTTCAAAGTCATGTTCCGAGCTGTCTCTGTCATCGGGGAATTCAAACAGACCCGGCTCGCGAATCCATGTCGCGCGGACTGTAACCGTCACGGTCTCGGCGTCGGTTTCCTCCACTTCACCCAGCCTGACACGGTACCTGTCAAGCGAGGAATAGCGCAGGCGGTCGCGTAACTCGTCTTCCATGCAGGCGGTGGTGTTTTCCTCAGTCAAAAGCGCGAACGCCGTATCGGTGTCTTCGTCACTAACGGCCTTTAGGTAGCGCTGCACTGTACCCTCGGGAGTATTGGGAGGATATGTGGCTTCTTCCTGATCGATGAGGCGAGGGAGAGTGATGGCCACGACCACGAGAACGATGACGCTCGCTACGACGCCGATGAGAATGCGTGTTGATGGGTCCATTGGAAACATGATACTCAGGCTCAGCGAGGTTGGTTTTCCTCGTGACTATCTGGTCTGTGAAGAGAACCGTCCGGCATGTCATCCACGTGGATCTTGATATTGTGCTCAACAGTCAGCCCAACGAGTGCGGCACGGAGAAGTGTTGTGCCCCCATCGGGAATACGAAGGAGCAGGGTGAGGCTAACGGCTGTATCGAGAGAGGCAACCGATACAGTCTCAATTGAACAGCCAACCTGTTCAATTGAGCGGACGATATCATCAACAAGCCCGGGGCGGTCATCGGCAATAGCAGTGATGATTAGGCGGTTAGCGTTCCTGTTTTCTTCGGTGTGTGTCATGAGAGTAGGATACGCTAACGGCGTTGGGCTTCCGGTTCGCGAACATGGTTGGGTGGAGGTGTGTGATGCCGCGGGAGATGGTAGAGACGGTGACGGGGCCGATTGCGGCGAGCGAGTTAGGTTTCACGCTATCGCATGAGCATGTCATTGTCGGTTTTCCGGGAGTCAAGCAAACCTATCCGGAGTTGATGGACTGGGAAGGCATCGAGTCAGGCGGTATTGAGATGCTGTCCGAGGCGCGGGCCGAAGGGCTTGGAACCATCATGGATGCGACGCCGTTCGAGTTGGGGCGAGATGTTGAGATGCTGCGGCGCGTGTCCGAGGGATCTGGGGTGAATATCGTCGCATCCACGGGGACGTATGTAGACATACCGCGGCTCATCTGGTTCACGCACCCGGACCGTATGGCGGCGGTGTATGTCCGCGAGATCACGGAGGGCATCGAAGGGACAGGGATCAAGGCCGGGATGATCAAGGTCGCCGACAACAATTATGAGCTTTCAGACGCGGAGGTGATGGTGCTGCGAGCAGCGTCGCGGGCGTCCAATGAGACAGGCATCCCCATCACGACGCACACACAGCCGCTGAACAAGGTAGGTGAGCCGCAGTGGCGCATCTTTGCGGAGGAGGGCGTCGACCCGGCGCGGGTCTGCATTGGGCATTCATCGGATGCAACCGACTTTGAGTATCTGGCGAACCTGGCGAGGGAGGGCGTGTTCCTGGGGATGGACGAGCTGCCGGGGCACCAGTTGAATGAGCCGTGGCGTGATAAGGCGGCGATGGTTATGCGGCTGCTGGACGCGGGTTTCGAGCGGAATCTGATGCTGTCTCACGACTGGTCTGTAAAGAGGCATCCGGATGATTCATGGGGGGCGTCGGAGGAGAAGCATCGGCAGGTGAACCCGGACGGGTATGCTTTCGTCGGGCGCCGGTTCCTGCCGTATCTGCGTGAGATGGCTGTGGGTGAAGAAGCAATCACGCTAATGACGGTGGACAACCCGCGGCGGTTTTTGACTGGAGAGTAGTTACGTTAGCGCTCTTGGTTCGCGTTCACGGTTGGGATGGGAGTGCGAAAAAGAAGCAGGGGCGGCGCGTATGCGCCGCCCCTGCCCTTTTGCCTTGCTTACGTTGCTAGTTACTTCGCGCCATTCGCCCCGTTGTGGGTGGCCCAGAAGACGTTCTCCGGGTTGAGAGGGATCTCGCGGTGGCGAATGCCCGTGGTGCGGCTGACGGCGTTGCCGACGGCCGGGAGTGGCGGGATGATCGGCACCTCGCCGACGCCCCGGACACCAAGCGGATTCTCCGGCGCGGGGCCACCCACAAAGATGGTCTCAATCATCGGCAGGTCAAGCGCGGTCGGCATGCGGTAGTCAAGGAAGTTGGCGTTCTTGAGGATGCCGTCCTCGCCCCACTCGTAGTTCTCCCACAAGGCCCAACCGACGCCCTGTGCCACAGCGCCCTGCACCTGGCCCTCAACGGCCATCGGGTTGATGGCGCGGCCGGGATCCTGGAAGGCGGTGTAGCGGGCGATGGTCGCACGGCCGGTGCTCTCGTCCACTTCGACCTCGCAGATCTGGACGCCGGTGCTGGTGACCGGTCGGACGCCGGCGGCGATGCCGGTGCCGATAACGGCTCCCAGGCCCATTCCTACGCACTTGGGAGCGAGCTCCGCAAGTGTGATGGACTGCTCCGGGTTGTCACGCAGCGTGAACGTGCGGTCGGCGTACTCGACGTCTTCCGCGCTCGCTTGGAATCCCTCGGCAGCGCGCTCCTTGAGTTGCCGAATCACGTCCTCGGATGCGTTCTTGACGGCCATACCGGTGACGTATGTGATGCGGCTGCCCCAGGAACCGTCGGAGTAGCCGACGGAATCGGTGTCGCCAACTGTAGAGCGCACCTCATCGACGGTGACGCCGAGCTCCTCGGCGGCAATCTGCGCCATTGAAGTACGGGTGCCGGTGAGGTCAACGGAGCCGACGATCAGGCTGAATGTGGCGTCCGCGTTGAGCTGGATGGTAGCGGTGGAGGTACCGGAGCCCTCGCGGCGCATGCCGATGGCGACGCCGCGGCCTCGGCCCTCAGGCACCGGGGATGTCCATGAATCATGCTTCTTGACGGTCTCAAGGATCTCCTTGAACCGGGTTACGGGGAGGGCCATGCCGTCACTCATCGGCGCGCCGTCGTCCGTGATGTTGGCGATACGGAGATCGATTGGGTCCATGTCCAACGCCTCGGCCAACTCGTCCATCATCGTCTCGATGGCGAATGCGCCTTCGGGGAGACCCGGCGCGCGGTACGCCTGTGAGCGGGACTTGTTGGTCAGAACGTCGTAGCCGTCCGCCTGGAAATTCGGCAGCTTGTAGGGGGACAAACCGGCGACCAAAATGTTATTGACATAAAGTGCAGAACCGGGGAGACAGCCGGCGTCAAGGTAGAACCTGGCCTCGAATGCGGTGACTTCGCCCTTCTTGTTGGCGCCGGCCTTGATCCAGCAATACGCGTCCGGCGCGGGTCCGGTGGCGCGGAACACTTCGTCCCGACTGAGGACAGTCTTGACGGGGGCGCCGGTCTTGAGGGCCAGCAGGGCCGTCGGAAGCTCGGGTACGGTGAATCCCTTACCACCGAAGCCGCCACCGATCTCCAGAGGCACGACCGTGACCTTGTTCAGGGGAACTTGGAGAAGGGCAGCGTTTTGGCTCTTGTTAGCGAAAGATGCCTGTGTGGTGGTGTAGATAGTGATATGCCCTGTGGCATCAACATCGACGGTGCAGGCTTGAGGTTCGATATAGCCCTGATGCACCATGCCGATGCGGTATTCGCCTTCGAGGACAACATCCGCCTCTTCATAGCCCTTGGCAACGTCGCCGCGCGCCAACTCCATGTGTACGGAGATATTGGTGGGCTTGTCGCTGCGGCCCTCGAGGCCTCGCGTGCGGACTTCCTCGTGGATGATGGGAGCATCGTCCTTGATAGCGTCCTCGATGCCGACAACGGCCGGGAGCGGCTCATAGTCAACCTTGATAAGGTCAAGCGCCTCTTCCGCGATATGCGGGGAGGTGGCCGCGACTGCTGCCACAGGATGCCCATGGAACAGGACTCGATCTGACGCCATCAGGAACTGCCGTAGATAGACAGCGTCCAAAGTGACTTCGCCACCAACCTGCTCATCAGAGTCGAGCGCGGGCAGGTCCTTATGTGTGACGACAGCCTTGACGCCAGGATATTCCTCCGCAGCGGACGTATCAATGCTCTTGATGCGGGCATGCGCGTGCGGGCTGCGGAGGATCTTGCAGTGCAGCGTGCCGGGCAGTGTCAGATCCGGCGCGTAGACGGCGCGGCCCTTGACGCGCTCAACGGCATCGACGCGCGCGATCGGCTGTCCGATAGCCTTCTCAGGTGTTGCAACCATTTGTCTTTCCCTCCAGAAGGCGGGTGCACGTGTGAGTGCGACCCGTCATTTCTCCCGTAGCCGCCCGCTAGGAGCCATGCGATGGTGCTAAGGCAACAGGGTTAGTGTAGCTTGCGCGCGGTAACTCGTCTACGCTTGCCCACCTATCCTCTACTTATCCATATTGGCCATGTCGACGGCGGCGCGGGCGATGATCTTGGCGCAGTCGACGACGCGTTTTATCTCGATGCCGTATTCGCGGATAATGGTGTGGCCGCCGGGCCCGTAGCAGAGTGACTCACAGCCGGCGTTGGTGTAGTGGCCGGAATCGTTAAAGGCGTTTGAGGATATCCAGCCCGGCTCTTCGTTTCGCACTTCACGGTGGTACTTGACGATGGTCTGGTTCAGGAAGTGCTCCGGGGGCAGGTCAATGCCATAGGCCTCAGTTTTTAGACTCTGCCATTCGGGCGAGTTGGTAGCGGGGGGGCGCTCGATCTCCCATTTGAAATCGGGATCGCCTTCGGCAACGCTCCTGATGACGTCCTCAATCTGACGCTGGATATCATCGTAGTCCTGTCCCGGGAGGCCGCGCACTTCCAGGATGGCAGACGCGAAATCCGGGACGTAGGAGGCGCGCCAATGTGCGTATTGGCGGCCGATGCCGCCGTTGATACCTCCGACGATGAGGCGTGGCAGGCCAGGAAACTCTTCACGCCGCGGGGAATCGAACTCAAAGCCCTCGAGGGCAGTGATGATTCGGGCAAGCTTCTCAGCGGCGTTGACATAACTCATGTTGTGCATTGCGCCGATCCACGCAGCCTCGCCGATGGTATGGACGAGGAACTGGATTGCTCCGGCGTGGAGTGGCAGGAGTTCCATGCCGGTGGGTTCGGGGATGATGCAGACATCGCCAATCAAGCCTCGCTGGACGAGGTCTACCGCTCCTACCCCACCCTGCAACTCGCCAACGACGGCGGTCATAAGGAGATCGCCTCGCATACGGATGCCGGCGCGGTGGAGCGCGATAAAGGCCGCAGCTGCGGCGGCGACGCCGGCCTTCATGTTGATGAGGCCGTGGGCGTAGATCATACCGTCTTCGATCTTGAACTCCCAGGGATCACCCTCGAAGTACATGGGGACGGGATCGATGTCCATATGGCCGTTGTACATGACGGTCTTGCCGCCGCCGGTGCCGTCCATCTTGTAATAGAGATTCGGGCGGCCAGGCTCGTCCGCGACATCGATGAGGTCGGCATTGATGCCGCGTTCTGCGAGCCACGCCTGGAGTTCGGCCATCGCGCTCGCCTCATGGGGCGGGAAACTCTGGTGCTGGTGGAGCCGCCGCATCAACTCCACGATTTCGTCTTCGTCAATGTGGGCGTCAATCTGCGCGCCTGTATCCGTTGTCATCACTCACCCCCTGATGTGTTGACACGTTATGGAGATAGTACAGCATAGGTGGGGTTGAAGGGTTACTTGTCCATATTCGCCATCTCCGCGGCGGCGCGCGCGATGATCTTGGCGCAGTCCACCACCCACTTCACCTCCACACCGTACTCTCGCATGAACATCCTTTGAGCGCTGGGTCCGTAACAGACTGACACACAGCCGGCGTTGGTGAAGTGGCCGGAATCAGCCCAGGCGTTGGAAGACATCCAGCCCGGGTCTTCGTTCCGTACCTCACGGTGGTTCTTGATGATGGTCTGGTTCAGGAAGTGTTCGAGGGGCAGGTCAATGCCATAAGCTTCCACCTTCAGGCTCTGCCATTCGGGTGCGTTGGTGGCAGGTGGCCGCTCAATCTCCCATTTGAAATCGGGATCGCCATCGGCAACGCTCTTGATGACATCCTCAATCTGACGTTGGATGTCATCGTAGTCCTGCCCCGGGAGGCCACGGACTTCCACGATGGCAGACGCGAAATCAGGGACATACGAAGCCCGCCAGTGTGCATATTGGCGTCCAATGCCTGCGTTGATACCTCCGACGATGAGGCGCGGCAGGCCGGGGAACTCCTCACGCCGCGGGGAATCGAACTCAAAGTCCTTGAGGGCGATGACGATACGGGCAAGATTCTCAGCGGCGTTGACGTGCTTCATGTTGTGCATTGTGCCGATCCATGCCGATTCGCCGTAGGTGTGGACCAGGAATTGGATTGCGCCGGCGTGAAGCAGAAGCAGTTCCATGTCACTGGGTTCGGGGATGATGCACACATCGCCCAGCAAGCCGCGCTGCACAAGGTCGACGGCCCCTGATCCACCCTGCAGCTCGCCAACAACGGCGGTCATCAGCACATCGCCGCGCATGGGGATTCCGGCCCTGTGGAGGGCAATAAAGGCTGCCGCAGCGGCGGCGACGCCGGACTTCATATTGATGAGGCCGTGACCGTACACCTTGCCGTCCTGAATCTTGAATTCCCATGGATCACCCTCGAAGTTCATAGGGACGGGATCAATGTCCATGTGTCCGTTGAACATGACGTTCTTGCCGCCGCCAGTGCCCTCCATCCTGTAGAAGAGGTTTGGACGACCTGGCTCATCAGCCAAATCAATAAGATCGGCATTGATACCGCGTTCTGCGAGCCACGCCTGGAGTTCGGCCATCGCGCTCGCCTCATGCGGCGGGAAACTCTGGTGCTGGTGGAGCCGCCGCATCAGCTCCACGATTTCTGCTTCGTCGATGTGGGCGTCAATCTGAGCACCGATGTCTGTCGTCATCACTCACCCCCCTGTGTGTTGACACGTTATGGGGATAGTACAGGATGGCTAGCTAGAGTCGGGCGTTGCGGAGGGCGAATTGAGGGCCTTCGGGCAATTCCCAGTCGCGGTAATAGGCTCGGATGTGGGAATCAAGGGTCTGAGCGGCCTGCCGCCGGGCAAGTGCGTCCGGCGGTGGATCTCCTTGCAGGTGCTCTTGGATGCGCATAGTGATGGCGGGCACGTTCAGGGCGGGGTATTCGCCGTTGTCATAGACAACGCGGCCATCAATCAAAACGGTTTGGACGTCACGCCCGCGAGCGCGCGTGACAAGAACGTCGAGAGGGTCAAGTCCGCTGTCGAGATACGGATAGGAAACGCGATCCCAATTGAGCATTACGATATCGGCGCGTTTGCCGGGTTCAAGGCTGCCAATCTGGTCATTGAGGGTGAGTGCTTTCGCGCCGCCAAGCGTGGCCATATGAAGCAGTTCGCCGGGCGTGACATGCCTGTTGTCCAGCCCCGGGACGCGATGGAGGCGCTGGCTGAGACCGATTTCCTGCAGCATGTCATCGTCGTCATTGATGCCGACACTGTCCGTGCCGACGCCGACGTTGACGCCAGCGTCCAGCATGGCTCGCACTGGTGCAATCCCGCTGTGGAGCCGCAGGTTGGAACTGGCATTATGGGAAACGCTTGTCCCGGTCTCGGCGAGAATACGGATATCGTCCTCCGTGACCCAGACACAATGGGCGTAAGAGACACCGGGGCCGGCCATACCGAGGTCGGCTAGGCGTTGGACCGGGGACTGGCCGCTCGTGCGGTTGGCATAGAGACGCTGGTAGACGGTCTCAAGAACGTGGGTGTGGATGCCCATGCCGTTGTCACGAGCGGTATCCACGATGCGCCGGAGGGTGTCTTCATCTGCCCAGTGATAGCCGGAGGGGCTGAGAAGGATACGGACGGTCTGTGGGTTCGGCTTCTCGAAACGCTCATGGAGGTCAAGGACGAGGCTGAGGTTGTCCTCCAGAGCAACGCGCGATCCCTTGACGACGGCACGGGCGGTCTGCGCCACGTCTTGGGGCAGGCTTGCAAGGAAAGCATCATCATCGCCGTAAATGAGAAAACACTGGGAGCGGAATCCTATGGAGAAGGCGGTACGGACGCCGACTTCGCGGAACGCGGTTAGTGTGCCCTCGGCTTCAGCGAGAGGGCCGGCCTGGTTGTACATGACTGCCGTCGTGCCGGACCGGAGCTGCTGCATCAGGGTGTAAAGGCCCATGAGATAGGAGTCCATGGGCTTGCGTCCCCATGCAAGGTTCAGCCACGTTTCAAGCGCGCCGTCAGGCTGCCCTAGCTGGAGATAGGAGACGCCACGGCCGTGATGGTGGGCGTTGACAAGGCCGGGAAGAATGAAATGCGACCCATCGCCAATCACGTCGGCATCCGGATGGTGTGAACGGAGGTCGTCGTAGTCACCGACTTCGCTGATTGCGCCGTCAATCGCTATTGCGACGGCAGCATTGCTTAGCAGCCTGGCAGTGCCGTCATACTCCACACGAGCCAGAACATAACGACCTCGAACCAGGGTGGCGACGGGCTGGGCCTGGGTCATGGAGCGATGCTCCCGACCATATTCAGGAATTCATGTCTTCGGCGGCGGCCTGCACGGATCGGACGATTTTGTCGTAGCCAGTGCAGCGGCAGAGGTTGCCCGCGAGATGGAGCCTGATTTCCTCTTCCGTCGGGTTGGGGATCATCTTGAGGAGATGATCGGTGGACAGGATGAATCCCGGGGTGCAGATTCCGCACTGGAAGCCGCCATTGTTCATGTAAGCCTTCTGAATAGGGTGGAGGTCATTGCCCGGCGCGAGGCCTTCAATGGTGTTGACTTCCCTGCCATCCATTTCGACACCGAGGGCGCAACAGGAGTTAATGGTGACACCATCAACCTCAATTGTGCAGGATCCACAGTTGCCGTTGCTGCATCCTTCTTTCGCGCCAGTCAGGCCGAGCTCGTCTCGAACTACTTCAAGTAACGTCTGCCGGGGGGTAATAGCCACCTCCACCGAGTTGCCATTGACTGTGAATTGGACGATGCGTCGGTTCGTAGTTGTCATTTTCTTTCTCTCACTGCTCAGTGTTTGCGTTCTTGATTATCTTTGGCTCTTCTTCGTCGTTTGTGTTGTTTTCAGACCTACGTGACGTTGACGCCGAGTTGAGCGGCGCAGGCGGCGACAGCTCGCCGCGTCAGGACTTTCGTGAGTTCACGGCGGTAATCTGCGGAGCCGCGCACGTCCGAGATGGGAGAGGCATGATGCTCTGCCTGTTCTCCAGCCTCGCGAGCGAGGGCGGCGGTCAGTGTCTCGCCTCTCAGCACATTCTCTGCATCAGTCGCGCGGACGGGAGTGGGCGCGACTGATGCGAGCGAGATGTTCACATCCTCAATCTGTCCGCCCCCATTAAGCGTCAGCGAGACGCCAACACCAACGACTGCAATGTCCATCTCCGCGCGGGGGATGAATCGGACGTAGTAACTGGAACTATTGGCTTTCGGCGCCGGTACGCGAAACTCGACCAGACACTCATCCGGCGCAATTGTCATTTGGCCCGGCCCGGCAAAGATATTCTCAACTGGTTCTTCCCGCGTGCCTCTGGGGCCGGCGATGACGACTGTGCTACCGAGAACGACAAGCGGTGGGATGGTGTCACCCGAAGGAGCGGCGTTACCAACGTTACCTCCGAGGGTAGCGCGATTCTGGATCTGGACGGCCCCAACCAAGCCGGACGCAGTTGCAAGTGCAGGATACGTTGCCTGCACGTTTGCGTCATCACGCACACGGTAGAGCGGTAGGGCCGCGCCAATGCGAAGCCCGCCTGCGCCATCCCCCTCAAAGACCATCATCTCGGGCACGCGCTTTGTATCAATCAACAGTTCCGGTGTTCTTCGCCCAATACGAATCTGATCGATGATGTCGGTCCCGCCTGCCAAGGCGCGCGCCTTGTCCCCGGCCTGTCCAAAAGCCTGAACGGCCTCAGTAAGCGACGTGGGCGCCACATAGTCAAAATTACGCACGTCTTCCCCACCTCCCCCTTACAGGACTGTGCCAAGGCCATAAGAAGGCCGTTGTCACGTCCGCAGTACCGCAATCATACACCCGCGCGGGGTTTGGGCGCTTGCACGTGGGCTGGGCAACGGAGTCAGTTGCCGGGCTGGCTTGCGGAATGACAGGGAAAGCGAGATTTCGTATACTGATATGCCCGCACGAAAAGAGTGATTTCTTGCGTGACGGGATAGACTGTACCCTAAAGAGGGGTAGTGAACCAGGAAGGAAGGTCCGGGATGGCAAAGATGCAGGATGTGACCGAGAACGATTTTCAGAGTGAGGTTCTGGGCGCGGAGAAGCCGGTGCTCGTGGACTTCTGGGCACCGTGGTGCGGCCCCTGCAAAATCGTCTCGCCGATCGTGGAGGAGCTCGCAGAGGAATACTCCACCGAGATGGGCTTCACGAAGCTGAACGTGGACGAAGCGCCGAATATCGCGCTGAAGTACCAGGTAATGAGCATCCCGACTCTGATGGTCTTCCAAGACGGCGAGCCCGTTGCGCAGGTTGTCGGCGCAATGCCGAAGAAGGCGATCAAGGATCGCCTCCTCTCCAAGGTGGTATCCGTATAGCACAGCGGCCTACCGGATTCCCGCCTATGCGGGAAACACGTGATGGTTGCATTTCTGAGGAATTCATGGGGACGCCGTTTCGGACACGTGTCCGGGCGGCGTCTTCGCACGTTAGTTGCATTGCGAGGTGAGAGTTGGATACGTATGACTTGATTATCCTGGGCGGGGGGCCAACTGGGGCAGCAGCCGGCCTTTATGGCACGCGTGCCCGAATGAATACCCTGCTGATTGAGCGCGGTCTCGTTGGCGGTCAGCTTGCCGTGACCGAGGACGTAGAGAACTATCCTGGGTTTGAGCACATCTTGGGACCGGAGCTCGGGCAAAAGTTGATGGACCACGCTGAAAAGTTTGGCCTGCACGTTGAGTACGCCGAGGTAGAGGACGTCGAACTTGAGGGCGACTACAAGATCGTTAAGACGGACGATGGCGAAGTCCGGGCCAAGACACTGATCATCGCGACGGGCTCAATGCACAACAAACTGGAAGTCCCGGGGGAGGATGAGTTCTCTGGTCGAGGCGTTTCCTACTGCGCAGTGTGCGATGGAGCATTCTTCCGGGACAAGGAGCTTGTGGTCGTCGGTGGCGGTGACGCAGCTATTGAGGAGGGCGCGTACCTGACGCGTTTCGCGTCCAAGGTGACGATTATCCATCGGCGGGACGAGTTGCGGGCGCAGAAGATCCTACAGGAGCGCGCCTTCGCTAACGAGAAGATGGACTTCCTGTGGAGCACGACGGTGCAGGAAATCAAGGGCAACGGCCTGGTCGATACGCTGGTGCTCAAGGACGTTAAGCAGGACTCAATGTACGAGCGTGCGATTGACGGCGTTTTCATCTACGTCGGGCTGACGCCGAACACGCAGTTTCTCAAAGGCAAGCTGCCTGCAGATGAGCAGGGGCACCTGCATGTGAATCTGAAAATGGAGACGCAGTTCCCCGGCGTGTTTGCGGCAGGTGATGTTCGACAGCAGTCTGCGCGGCAGGTCGCGTCTGCGGTTGGCGATGGTGCGACGGCGGCAATCTTCGCGGAGAAGTACATTGCTGAGAATTCTTAAAGGCCATACATCGTCTGAAGACATCACCTCTTTCGGACGTTCTTTGAAGCTGGATGGTGCCACCCTCTCCCACTAGGGAGGGGTGAAGATTGGGTTTCCGTATAGCGCGGGAGTAGATGGTTCCCGGTGGGGCTCACGGGCTTCAACCCCGATGGGGGGCGGCCGGCGCCGTCCCCGGTGGGTTCGACTCCCTCCTACTCCCGCCATTTCTTTTTTGTCGAAACCCCTTAAACCCTTGACCACACCACTTTCATGGGGCAGGGGCTGGTTGAAAAGTCGGGCGCCCCGATGCTGTGGCATCGGGGCGCCCTTGTGGTTTCGGATTTGCTATCCGCTCCACATTGGCTCAGCGGTTTGTATCACCGATCAATCCAGATGTGGGAGTAACGACCCTGCGGTCCGTAGAACGCAAGGTAGTTGAGTGCCGGCATGAAGCCGCGGATGTCCTTATTGATCGCCATGACGTAGGAACTGTGCGAGACGACGATCTTGGCGACATCAGTCAACGCCATCTCCATAGCGTCCCACGCCAACTCCTTCCGCTCCTGCGCATCAAGCGTCCGGCTCATCTGGTTGACCAGGTTGTCGAACTCAGGATTGCTGTAGCGGTTGTAGTTGCGGTCTGAACCCGTGTAGAAGTGCTCGTACAGCGTCACGTCAGGGTCGATTCCCGCGATCCAGAAGCTGTGGACGCCGAAGTCGAAGTTCGCGGTCGCCCAGTTGCCGTAGGCAGTCGCGGACTCCTGGACATCTGCATTCACCACCACGCCAATCGCTTCAAGGTCGCCCTGGAACGCCGGGATGTCACCCTGAATTGGCGCCCAGACTGTCCATGTTACCTCAAGAGGATTCTCGGCTGTGTAACCGGCCTCGGCCAAGAGTTGCCGGGCCCTTTCCTTGTCAGCATCGGCTGCAGCCTTTCGAGCTTCTCGTGTCTCAGGAATCACATCTGCGAAGCCGATGATCTGGGCACAGCGCTCGCGTGGCATCGCCCACGGGGACGTGGGATAGAATCCACAGCCCACCGGGAGCTCGTACCAGTCGTTGCGAACCGTCGTGATGTAGTTCTGGTTATCAACTGCCAGCGCGAATGCCTGATGGATCCTCTGATCCTGCATCCAGCCTTCCCGCTCCTTGTTGATGAAGAGGGCCGGGCTGAACGAGGACGCAATCAGACGCTCATCCCAGAACTGGCACGTCTCTGTGCACTCTGCGAGGAGCGTATCGGCCTGACCGCCCGTATAGCCGGCAGCGCCGCCGATATCCAGCCGTCCTGCGCGCAGCGCCGGTGGAATCTGTGAGGAGCCCGGGCCAAGGAAGCGCATCTCTACGCCATCCAGGTACGGAAGCGGAGCATCCCAATAGTCATCGTTCCGCTCGAACACGAAAATCTCGCCGGGGATGTACTCAGCAAGCGTGAACGCGCCCGTGGTTGCCTTGGAGGGCTCTTCACGGAACGATGTCAGCGATCCTGTCTCCAGGAATTCCGTCTGGTAGATGTGCGCCGGGAAGATCACGTTGTATGGCTGGCCGATGACTTCAATCATCGCCGGCTTCGCCCACCTGAGGTTGAAGACAACGGTCAGGTCATCCGGGCAAGTGATTGAATCAACTGCCAAGTAGTGCGTCTTCCGCGGGCTTGTTGGCAGTCCCGCGTCCTGCTGGAGACGAATCGTGTCAAACGACCACTTGATGTCGTTGCACGTGACAGGCACGCCGTCCGACCAGCTCACGCCGTCACGCAACTGGAACGTGTACGCGCGTCCGTCCTCGGACTGCTCCCATCCTGTGGCCAGGTCAGGATGCAGCTCAAAGTAGGCCTGGTTCCTGAAGTCATCCTTTGTTCCCCATGTTCGAGACTTGATGAGCATGTTGTTCAGCAAGTGACCGACGGGGAATGCATGTCCGGCCGCGGACTCCCACGGCACGAAGCTCGGGCTGTGGGACGTATATGACGTCTGGAGAATGCCGCCGTACTTGGCATCCGGATCAAGTGGGATGCCGCTGACGGAGACATTTTCTTCCATCATCTCATCGTCATCATCCATGTCATCCGCCATCGGGGTTGGTGTGTTTGCCGCACTTCCCGTGATGACGACAGCGGTGGCAGTGGGTTCCGTCGGTTCGGTTGTTTCCTCCTCATCTTCTTCGGCCGTGCCACATGCCGCCGCAAACAGCGCCATGGTGGCAACAAGCCCAATAATGAGCAATGTCCATCTACTCATGGTCTTCCTCCTCCCCACAGGTAAGGCACGATTGTGCAATCGCAATGTGACATTATGACTTGACCGTAACGGGTGTCAAGCCTAGCAACACAAAATATAAGAAGACAGATCAGCCTTTCAACAAGTTCAAGGGGAGCGAAGGAAAAGCTGGAGGCCCCGATGCTGGTGCATCGGGGCCTCCTTGTGGTCTCGGACTTGGCGTCCGTGCCACGTTGGCTTAGTCGTTTGGATTACCGATCAAGCCAGACGTGGGCGTAGCGGTAGACCGGGCCGTAGCCAGCGAGGTAGTTGAGTGCCGGCATGTAGCCGCGGACATCCTTGTTGACCGCTGCAACGTAGGAACTGTGGGAAACGACGATCTTGGCCACGTCACTCAAGGCCATCTCCATCGCGTCCCAAGCCAAGTGCTTACGCTCTTCCTGGTCCAGAGTTCGGCTCATCTGGTTGACGAGATTGTCGAACTCAGGGTTGCTGTAGCGGTTGTAGTTGCGGTCTGAACCCGTGTAGAAGTGCTCGTACAGAGTCACGTCCGGGTCGATGCCTGCGATCCAGAAGCTGTGGAGGCCGAAGTCGAAGTTGGCCGTCGCCCAGTTGCCGTAGGCGGTCGCCGACTCCTGCACATCCGTCGTCACCTTGACGCCGATCGCCTCGAGGTCACCCTGGAATGCTGGGATATCGCCCTGGATTGGCGCCCAAACCGTCCAAGTTACCTCAAGAGGATTCTCAGCGGTGTACCCAGCCTCTGCTAGAATCTCGATTGCGCGCTCCTTATCGGCGGCAGCGGCGGCGGCACGCGCTTCCCGCGTCTCAGGAACCACGTCAGCGAAGCCGATGATCTGGCCGCAGCGCTCGCGTGGCATTGCCCACGGAGACGTTGGATAGAATCCGCAGCCTACCGGGAGCTCGTACCAGTCGTTGCGTACGGTAGTGATGTAATTCTGGTTGTCAACGGCGAGGGCAAAGGCTTCATGGATCCTCTGATCAGACATCCAGCCTTCCCGCTCCTTATTGATGAAGAGGGCCGGGCTGAATGAGGACGCGATAACGCGGTCATTCCAGAACTGGCACATTTCCGTGCATTCTGCGAGAAGCGTGTCTGCCTGACCGCCGGTGTAGCCGGTGGTGCTGCCAATGTCCAGTCGGCCTGCGCGCAGTGCCGGTGGGAGCTGAGAGGAGCCCGGGCCAAGGAAACGCATCTCTACGCCATCAAGGTACGGAAGCGGCTCATCCCAGTAGTCATTGTTGCGTTCGAACACGAATATCTCACCGGGAATGTACCTGGCGAGTGTATACGCGCCGGTCGTTGCCTTGGAGGGCTCTTCCCGGAAGGACTTCAACGCGCCTGTTTCAAGGAATTCTGTCTGGTAAATGTGCGCGGGGAAGATGACGTTGTACGGCTGACCGATGACTTCAATCATGGCCGGCTTCGCCCACCTGAGGTTGAAGACCACGGTCAGGTCATCCGGGCAGGCAATAGAGTCGATGGCCAGGTAGTGCGTCTTGCGCGGGCTTGTCGGCAGTCCTGCGTCCTGCTGGAGCCTGATGGTGTCAAACGACCACTTGATGTCGTTACACGTGACCGGCACACCATCTGACCAATTCACGCCGTCACGGAGTTGGAAGGTATAAGCCCTTCCGTCTTCGGACTGCTCCCAGCTCTCGGCAAGGTCAGGATGCAACTCGAAGTAAACCTGGTTCCTGAAGTCGTCCCGATCACCCCACGTTCGTGGCTTGATGAGCATGTTGTTCAGCAAGTGGCCGACGGGGAATGAATGCCCTGCCGCCGACTCCCACGGAACGAAGCTCGGGCTGTGGGATGTATACGACGTTTGAAGGACGCCGCCATACCTGGCATCCGGATCAAGCGGGATGCCACTGACGGAGACGTTTTCCATCATTTCTTCTTCGTCTTCTTCCATGTCCGTATCGGGCGCCGCTGTTGGCGAACTGCCTGTGATGACAACCGCCGTCGCCGTTGGCTCCGGCGCCGTAGTAGTATCGGCGTCCTCGTCTTCTTCAGCGGTACCACACGCCGCTGCAAGCAGGGCAAGCGTAGCCACTAACCCGACAAGGAGCAAAGTCCATCTGCTCATAGTCTCCTCCTCCCCATGAGTGAATCGCGATTGTGCCATTATGACGGGGCTGTAGCTAGTGTCAACCCTTGTAATACTAGGTATTACAAAAAGGAATAATGCCCCCGCCGGATTGGCGGGGGCATTATTCCTATCCGAGACTAGCTTTTTGCTGTTCTCAGCAACCGATTCTGGTCTGCTGGATTACTGATCAAGCCAGACGTGCTGGTAGCGCTTCAGCGGTCCGTAGGCAGACAGGTAGTTGATGGCCGGCATGAAGCCACGGACATCCTTGTTGATGGCCATCACGTAAGAGCTGTGTGAAACGACAATCTTGGCGACATCATTCAACGCCATCTCCATCGCGTCCCAAGCAAGCTCCTTCCGCTCCTGTGTGTCCAGCGTTCGGCTCATCCGGTTGACCAGATTGTCGAACTCGGGGTTGCTGTAGCGGTTGTAGTTGCGGTCTGAACCTGTATAGAAGTGCTCGTACAGGGTCACGTCCGGG
>VXMO01000005.1 GCA_009841045.1 Dehalococcoidia bacterium | reverse complement strand
TGGCGGTGGTGGTGGTGGAAGTTCCTCCTCAAGGAGCGCGTCGGTCGAAGAGCCCACGGAGCCGAGCTTCGACGAAGGCTTAATCGCGACACGTTCGCTCACCGTCACCTCGCAGTTAGGCGACGCTGTGGGAGACCCCGTCGCCGCCACGCACCCCGAAGACGATGTGACCTACACGCTCAGCGGGACGGACGACGATGTCTTCACCGTCGACTCGCAGACAGGCCAGATTCGCGTCGCCGAGGGAGTGACGCTCGGGCTGGGGCAGGCATACACGGTCAGCGTGACTGCCACGACCGAGTCGGGCACTGAAGCCATGATCAGCGTGCATATAGAGGTTGTGAAGGACCCGGCAGACCCATACGACCTGAACGGCAACGGCGCAATTGAGAAGGAAGAGGCTGTCCAAGCGGTTTCCGATTACTTTGCCGGCATCGTCGATAAGGAAACTGTTGTGGCACTGCTGACACGGTACTTCGCGGGGTAATGGGCTGCGGCCGCACGTTCAGTTCATAGGAGGACGTCTTGATCGGGAGGAACCTGGTAGCCATTGCCGCGCTAGGCGTCATTACATTGGTGGGCATCGCAGCGCTGCTGGCACAGTCCGGCGCCGTCGAGGCACAATCGCATAGCGCTACCCGATCCTTCCCGACTGACTGGGCCGCCCCGGGCGGTGAGGTAGAGATTACCATCACGCCCGCCAACCTCGGCGGGTTCGGCCAAGTGGAGGAGATGCTGCCGGAGGGATTCACTTTCGTCAGATCCAGCCTTGATGTGTTCCAGGTGAACGTGACCGGGCAGACCGTGCTTTTCACGCTCGTAAGCGGCGACAGCTTTACCTACGTGGTCACCACTCCCGCCATGGAGGGCCAATACACCTTCTCGGGCATCATCAAGAATACTGACAGAATTGAACAGGCCATTGGGGGCCGGACCACCCTAAGGGTTGGCCCTGAGCCCACGCCTGTGCCTACAGTGACTCCCACACCTGAGCCCACTGTCACACACACCCCCACGCCAGCACCCACAGCTACTACCCGACCAACGCTCACGCCGGAACCCACGGCTGAGCCGACAGCCACACCGGAGCCAACTGCAACCGCAGCGCCCACGATTGCGCCTACCCTCATGGAAGAGACTCCCACGCCGATAGAGGAGTCGATTCCTTCTCAACCGGAAGAGTCGGATTCAGAAGATGCATTCCCCCTCTGGATTCCTGCGCTGCTTCTCGGCTTGGCGATAGTTGCCCTCATCGGCGGCGGGATCATCTTTGTCCGCCGGGTGGGTTGACAGGCGTTTTCCTTCAGGGCATATCCGCCTTGGGCATGCTGTAGCCGACACGAAGCTTGGTGAGGATGTAAGTCGGGTTGTCGGCGTCGTCGCCTAGCTTGCTTCGTATAGCGCTGATGGCGGTGCGCATGGGCCGTACGTCGGCGTCGCCACTCGTTCCCCATACCCGCCTCAGCAGATGCTCGTACGTGAGCACCCGCCCGGCGTTGGCAGACAGCTCGACCAGCAGCCGGTACTGTATGGCGGTCAAATCTATCGGATTCCCTTCCAGTGTCACCAGACGTTGTACGTAGTCTATGGTTAGGTCTCCCACCGCATAGGGGACTGACGGCTCAGATGTAGTCCGTCTGCGCAAAGCCGCCCTGATCCGGGCTACAAGTTCCGTGGGTGAAAACGGTTTGACCACGTAGTCGTCGGCGCCCATCTCGAAGGCTCGGGCGACGAGTTGATCTTGACCATAAGCGGACACGAAAATGACTGGCACGTCACGGGCGCTCACAATCTCTTTCATCAGATCGATGCCGTCGACTCCCGGCAGCATCAGGTCAAGCAGCACCAGGTGCGGCTTCTCCTCCTCGACGAGACGCAGCACGTCTTCAGGATCGACTGTGGCGATTACCGCATAGTCCGACTTCGCTAGGGCGTCGCGGATGTACCTGAGAGCCTGGTCGTCATCGTCTACCGCCAGGATGCGCAACTGTTCGCGCCCCGACCTGCGCGCAGACGGCGTGGAGAGTTGGCGGGACGGCTCCGGAGAGACAAACCCGGCCTCTTCGACCGTCGGCAAGGTGAAGGTGAACCGTGCCCCGAGCCCGGGCCCATCACTCTCAGCCCAGATCCGGCCTCCGTGCGCCTCCACTATCCCCTTGCAGACCGATAAGCCCAGACCGGTGTCCCCACTCTGGTCCTCGTTCTCGATTCTGGAGAATTTTCTGAACAGGTGTGGCAGGCTCTCGGCGGGGATCCCCATGCCTTCATCGGAAACCGATACTGAGACCTGCAGATCCCCCGGTGCGGCGCTCACAGTGATGGCGGACGACTCCGGAGAGTGTCGTGCCGCGTTGCCTAGCAGATTGCCAAGCACCTGCATGATGCGGGATTTATCCCCCATCACCCAGGGCAGATTCAACGGGACATTGATGCTTAGGTTGTGTCTGTGGCCGCCGATGCGGAAGGCGTTCCCGGCCTCACTGATCAGGACCGCCAGATCTGTCGGTTGTGGGGAGACGGGCAGAATACCTGTCTCAATGCGGGCTACGTCAAGCAGGTCTGCGATCAGCGCGCGCATACGATCGGTTTGTTCAAGGATGATGTTGTGGAACTGACGCATCTCGGCAGGGTGCATATCGGAAGATTCGTCCAGTAGCGTGGAGACTGAACCCCTTACCGTGGCCAGCGGAGTGCGCAACTCGTGGCTCACCATCGCCAGAAACTCGGCCCGAAGCCGCTCTACCTCCTTGAGAGGGGTCATGTCCTGCATCGTCACAATGAGGCTCTCCACCTCACCGTTCTCCGAAAGGATGGGATTACCGTTCAGCAGCACTGTGATATTTCGTCCGCTGGGCACACTGAAGACCATCTCCTCCGCCCGCACCTTCTCTCCGGCCCTCAGCAATTCCTCTATCGGCATGTCGGCCAGAGAGAGTTCCCGGCCATCGGCACGCCGGATTGTCAGAGTCTCTGCGAGAGTCCCCGGGGATTCTTCCGGGGCCAGCAACGTATCAATGATCCTCATCCACTCCCGGTTGGTAGAAACAACGGCTCCCGTTCTGGCGTCGAAGACCCCAACGCCCACCGGGGTTGTACCTATCAGGGTCTCCAGGTCGATTCTGGAGCGCTGTTCGTCACGGTACCTGCTGGAGATAGAGAGGACCATCGCCGCCTGTGAGGCGAACATGACCAATGTCTCTTCATCTTCCTCGCTGAACTCGTTTTCTTCCTCACTACGGCCGAGCCATATGATCCCCACAAGTTCACCGTTATGCCGTATGGGCGCAGCCAGGCCGGTAATTACGGTCATCGGCAGCCAGCCATCCAGTCCAACCGATTCTGCAAACTCTGGGTAGTTGTCCACGCGCAAAGGCCCGGGGATCTTGCTGAAGTGGTTGAAAATCCGTGTTCCACCCGGCAACTCCACGAGTTGATGGTGCTCATCCTCCGTGGTTCCGGATGTCAGGACTGAGTCCAGGCCGCCGACTTCATTCGTGCTTGCAATAACCCCGTAGCGGGCATTGGTGAGATAGCGCGCGTTGTCAATAACTTCCTGGAGAACGACATTGAAGTCGAGGCTCTGGTTGATATGCGCACTGGCTTCGCTTAGCCTGGAGAGCCGATCACGCAAGGCCTGGTTTTCTTGCAACAGGTCGTTTTCTCGATTCACTCTCCAACCTCGACTGAGATTTGTCGTGCCCGATATTCCATCTACCTGACACTAGGCTGAGGGGATCCTTGTTGAATCGGGGATATAGTAGCATCTTTACACTAAACTCACAATAACTGGTGCTTGGAAGGCGGAAACCTCACGACAAATTTACAGAACACTCCTATAATTAAGTGATAATGGTATGACGTAGCGATTTGTACGGATACGTTCCTAAGAGCGCCAGATTCCGGGGAAGACAATGAGCTTTGTGTCCAGGGGAGAGCAGGAGTCTCCCCACATCTCCGGCTCCCGCAAGAATGAAGCGGAGCATCGGACCAGGGCGGACCTGGAAGCCCTGATGGAAATTTGCCCCGTCGCGGTTTCCGTCTTCGACGTGCGGCTCGGAGCCATCTCCTACATGAACCGGGAGTCGCGGCGTCTTCTGCAAGGCGTGGCCCCGACGGATGACGACATTGAGAATATCTTCCAGGCTCTGACGTTCACTCATCCCGATGGGAGAGAACTCTCCTTTGCAGAACTCCCGGGCACCAGAGCCCTCCAAAGCGGCGAGACGACGATAGCCGAAGAAATAGTTGTCCACCTGCCTGACGGCACAAACCTGGTCACCCTGGTGAATTGTGCTCCCATCTTCTCGGAATCGGGTGAAATCGTAGCGATTCTCACAGTGATGCAGGACATGACAACGCTGGCGAACCAGGAAATAAGGCGGGCCGAGTTCCTGGGTAGGGTCAGCGAAGAATTGCGAACGCCCCTGACGACCATCAAGGGATCTGTCACCGCCCTTCGGGGCATGGTGCAGGAAATGCGGCCAACGGAGCCAATGCAGCTGCTGCGCATCATCGACCAACAGGCCGACTTGATGCGCAGTCAGATCAACAGTCTCCTGGAACTGACCCAGATCGAGACCGGAACATTGTCCGTCGTCATCAAACCGGTTGATGTGAAGAGCTTGCTTGAGCGGTCTTGTGAAGAGTATCTGAGAGACCACGCCGCAATGAACATCGAGTTGGACATTGAGGAAGGGCTGGCAGCGGTGTTGGCAGACAGACAGCGTATCCAACAGGTGCTGCACAATTTCCTCCGCCAGGCGGCCAGGCGCTCAAGTGAGTCGTCGCCGGTCACAGTGTCTGCGACCGCGGTCGATATCTACGTCGCAATCTCGGTCTCCGTAGAAGGCCCAACTGCTGTCCACGAGAGTATTTCTTTGCCGATAAACGCGGCCGAGCATCCTCAGTTGTTTGCGAAGGCGACACAGTCCCATATCAAAGCAGCTGAGTTGGTGTCCCAGGGCGAGGGATTGGCGCTGGCCTTTTGCCGTGGTGTTGTTGAGGCGCACGGAGGACGAATCAGGACGGACGTTGACGAGCAGGAAGACAGGCTGTCTCTGTCCTTCACGCTCCCGACGGTGGAAGAAGAGATTCTGCCGCTTGACACAAGGAAGAGTGTCGACAAACCCTTGCCGGTTCCTGCGGAGAAAACCCGGATCCTCGTCGCAATTGAAGACCCCAGGTTGATGAGCACAGTGCGTAAAGTCCTTCTTGACGCAGGCTACCGCCCCGTCCCGTCACGCGGCCTCCACGATGTTGAGGAAATCGGCGCGTTGGAAAAGGCGAAGATGATCCTCCTGGACATTGCCGGCAGAGAAGAGGAAAGTTATCGCGCTTTGCGGCGTGCCGATAAGTCGTTGAACCTTCCGGTCATTGTCCTCTGCGACAGAGATGATGAGGACTACGTTGTGCGCGCTTTCGAAATGGGGGCGGACGGCTATATGGTGAAGCCCTTCTCACCGTCCGAGTTGATCGCCAGGATTAAAGCCACCCTCCGAAGGTCGCCCCCCGGCAGCAAAGCCGCCGGAAACAAGACGTTCCAATTGCGTAACATGCTGATCAACTTTGATGAGCGAACCGTCTACGTGGCGGGTCGACCGATACAACTGACTCTAACCGAGTACAAACTACTCACCGAACTCTCCAGGTCGGCAGGCCGGGTTCTCATGCATGACATGCTGCTTCACAGGGTCTGGGGATCGGATTACGCCGGAGACCCCCAACTCGTACGTTCCCACATAAAATCCCTTCGCCAAAAGCTCGGGGACGATGCGCGGAATCCCTCCTACATCTTCACTGAACACGGTGTCGGCTATCGCATGGCAAAGCCGTCTTCCGGTTACCGACTGTAGCCGAGCATAAATTCTCCACGAAACACGCACGAACCAAACCGTTGATTCCACGGTATCGCCACAACTCGTCTGTAGCGTTTCCTCCACGCCCCGCACACACACCGACTGCCGGGGCAGGGAGGATCCATGCCTGCAAGCTCGAAAATTATTCGGTGCACGCTGTTTCTGATTGTCGCATCGGTGCTCTGTGCAGCAGTGCTCTTCACTCTGAATCACGGAAGAGCGGGGGCCACGGTGGCGATTTCCGGCAAGAGCATCGACCTGGTCGCGGGTCACGAAGTACCCGAAGGGATATGGTCGGACGGAACCATCATGTGGATAGTCCACAACGATGATGACATTCTCGCCGCTCACGACATTGCTACAGAGAACAGGATCAGCGACCGGGACATTAGCCTGGCCAATTACAACGCCGACCCACAGGGAATCTGGTCTGATGGGAACATCATGTGGGTCTCGGACTGGGATGATACGAAGCTCTACGCCTACCTTCTCAGTGATGGCTCTCGTAGGGAAAACCGCGATATCGACCTGTCCACGTACAACAATGCTCCCCGAGGCGTTTGGGGCCATGACAACACGATATTTGTCGTGGACAAGGACGATAGCTATGTCTATGCCTACATGAAGAATGGGGGCGATCGCAAAACGGGCAGGGAGTTTGATCTGCACCCGGATAATGACAACGCCTGGGGCATATGGGGTGTGAGTGTGGAAGGCGTGGCGTATGTCATCGACACGGATGACAGCATGGTATACCGCTATTCACTATTCTCAGGCGACACAACCCAGGTTAGAGAATTGAGGCTGCCTCTCGGAAACGACAGGGGATCGGGAATCTGGTCTGACGGCGATGTCCTGTGGGTGGCCGACATGACTGACGACCGCATCTACGCAATGTACCTTACAGGTCTGCGGATTAGCGGACGGGACATCGGCATCACGGATGTCAGTTCTCCAACCGGATTATGGACAGACGGAGAAACCATGTGGGTCGCCGACGCCGGCCCGTCCGACGCCGGGATACTGATGGCCTATGACATCGGAAGCAGGCAGAGAGACGATTCGTGGGACATACAGCTGGCGAACGGGAACGATAACCCCGTCGCCATGTGGTCGAACGGCACAATTATCTGGGTGGCCGATGACAATTCATCCGGTACGGACTACCTGTACGCGTATCGTCTGACACAGACCGACGATCCACATCTACTGATTGATTTGCAGCATTTCATTGAACTGTCGTCACTCAATACGGATCCGGTCGGACTCACGTCGGATGGCGACACGATCTGGGTGGCTGACTCTGACGATGAGAAACTCTACGCCTATGACCTCCTCGGGAAACACCGCATATGGGGCAAAGACATACCACTGGTTTCTGAGAATAGCGACCCGGCTGGCATCTGGTCCGATGGCGAGTTCGTTTGGGTTATGGATATCGAGGACCTCAATGTCTACGTCTACAACCTCGACACCGGAGACCGGGAGATCGACCTGGAGTTCAGACCTGTCCCTACGAACGAAGACCTCGGTGCCGGCATCACGGGCCACCAGGATCGCATCTGGCTGCTCGATACTGATGACGAGAAACTGTTCGCCTATAGAAAGGTCAACACCCCGCCAACCTTCAACAGATCGTCTGCACGATTTGAAATCCACTACAGCCTTGACGGCGACAGCTTCGTTGGCATTGCGCCGAGGGCAATTGATCGCGAAGGGGATGCCCTCACATATTCCCTCTCGGGAACCGGTGCTGATGAATTCACGGTGGACTCTGAGACGCGTGAGATACGGACTGCCGCGGGAACCACTGATTTCACCGGCGGTGACGAATACGTCCTCACGCTCTCCGTTACCGACCACAAGAAGGGCCTCAACAAGACGGACAATTCTCAGGACGATGCTATCAACATCACCATAGCCGTCAATCGAAACGCCGACCCGGAGATTCTCACTGCCCAGGACGCGGTATTTGACGCAAACGAGAATGTTGGCAAGAATGCCGTGCTCGCCGATCTGGACATCGTGGACCTGGACAATGATTCTCTGGATTTCGAATTGACGGCAACCCTCGAAAATCCCTTCCGGATAGTTGGGAGCGAGATCAAGTTGAAGGTGGGCCACAGCCTTGATTACGAGGCTGTCCAGGAATATTCGGTCACGTTGCTCGTCCGTGACAACAAAGACGTGGATGGGATGGCAGACTCACGTTGGGACTTCACCTACAACTTCTCTATACAGGTGAACAATGTCCAGGAGAGAGGACAAGTAATCCTCAGTACTGCTCAGCCCGTGGTGGGCGCGGTCGTTGTAGCAACCCTCACGGACCCGGACATCGTCGACCTCCAGGACGGCAAGAAAGTCCGTTGGCTTGTTGCAAGCAGCATTACCCGGGATTCCAGCATCTGGGAAACCATGGCGAACGTGGAAACGACAGGCACAACCTTCGAATACACTCCGGTCGTCGAAGATATCGGACGCTACTTGAGGTTCAATGCGAACTATTGGGATCAGCAGAATGACAGCGCAAGCTACACAGAGAGTGCTATCTCAGAAAACCAGATCCTGCCGGAACCGGGTTCAAACCTCCCTCCCGTCTTTGACGGCGGTTCCTCCGTCACACTTACAGTGCCCGAAGACGCCGCTACTGGCGACAACGTCGGAGACAAAGTCTCGGCGATGGACGACAATGGCGACACTCTCACTTACGGTCTGGTCGGAACAGACGCCAGCAAATTTGGCATTTCATCAACATCGGGGCAGATTACCGTCCTGAATGACGATGTCCTGGACTACGAATCCAGGGATTCCTACGGTGCTCAGGTTCGGGTGCGCGATGGCAAGGATGTCGACGGCATCGCTGAAACCGGCGAGGTGTGGGACACCTACATTCAAGTCACAATCAAAGTAACGAACGTCGAGGAAGCAGGAACCGTCGAGCTGTCCCCCAACGAACCAATGGTGGAAGAAGCGGTCACTGCATCCCTCACGGATCCTGACGGCTCCATCACCAATCTGACCTGGCAATGGCAGATGGCGGACACCGCTGAGTCGGAGACGTGGGCCGATATCGCAGGCGCAACGCTGGCCAGCTACATTCCCTCATTAAGTGACGCAGGCAAGCATCTGAGAGCTCAGGCGTCCTATGACGACGGCGAAGGAACGGGCAAACAGGCCGCTGCCGTATCCTCCGGTGCAGTCACGCGCCCTGCCAACGAACCGCCCACGTTTGATGAAGGACCAACCACGACACGCTCGTTGCAGGAGAACGCGGACTCCGGCGTCAGGGTAGGCGCTGTTGTGTCGGCGACGGACCCTGAAGATGACCCGCTGATCTATTCAATAGCGGCGGGCTCTGACTCGGCGAGTTTCTCCATCAATCCGTCTTCCGGCAGGTTGGAAGTGGCGTCCGGCGCACAGCTTGATTACGAATCAGATCGCTCCCTTGAAGTAGAACTGCAAGTCTCGGACGGCAAAGATGCGGCTCACAACCAGGACGATTCTGTAGACGCCACTATCGTCGTCACGATCGAACTGATCAATGTGGACGAACCGGGGCGCGTGAGCCTTTCAACCGGCGAGCCTCAGGTGAATACTCCGGTACGCGCGACCCTGACGGACCCTGATGTGGTGAACAACACGGACTGGCATTGGGAGAAGTCGCAGGATGGAGCGAGCAACTGGACTGAGATTCCGGGAAGCTCTTCAAACACGTACACACCCTCATCAGATGATGTGGGCATGTACCTGCGCGCCGTGGCCGAATACACGGACGGAGAAGGATCGGGCAAGAGGGCAGAGCGCATCTCCAACGACACAGTTGCTCGTGAAGAGCTCGAGTCCCTGCCTACTCCCCAGCTGAACCCCCTGCAGAAGAACACGCCCGAAAACGATGTAGCGGCTGACTGCAAGGATGACTATTCAGCCGGTTTGATCGCCTACTGCAAAGTCAACGGATTCGCTGTCGTCAGGGTGGAACATGATGGCGCCTACACCATCGATTGGAGTATGTGGGACGCCAACAACGCTGGCGTTACCGGGTACACAGTCACATCGACTCAACTCCTCTACAAGATGTACTACGACGACAACGGCAAAGTGAGTGACGCGGATCGCGCCAATATCTACGAGAGTTGCGAGTTCGTGAGCGACGCGTGGGCCTGTCAGGGGCCTGCGAGGATAAATGAGTTCGAAGACTGGAACGGCAACCCTCTCCGTCCACGAGAATTGGTGAACAACCGCCCCATCACGGATTGGGGCTCCGCCCTGCAATCACCCGGCCGCCATGTGAGCGAGGAGACATTCGTCCGGTGGAGTGGAGACCCCACCGACCCGAACAATCAACCTGAGACTGTATCGCTCCGGGTAACGACCTTCGAAATGGACCTCTATCACTTCACCATCTACGAGGGGAGCAATCAAGTTGGACAGAAGACTGTAGTTGTGAGCGGCGCGAACGGTTTCGACTAGGTATGAACCTGGAAACACACCGCTGTTCGCAATACAGTCTTGTCAAATACACCTGACAGTACTGTACTGCGAACTTTCCTATTGGTGGTAGAGCTGAAAACCGCCCTCAGTGGGTGGAGGCAGGACTAAGGAGCCTGAGCGGAGTCTTGATCGACGGCGACCTTGGGAACGTTGGAAGCTCGCGTTGATGAGTTCGAGACTTCATCAATGGGTGTTGGGTGTGACGCCGTGCCGCCATTCTCTGAGGCGGTGTGGTTTCACGCCAAGCTCCTTCGACAGGGCCCTCCATGACATTCCCGACGCCTCCTTGAATTGCACGAGGCAACCCCTGAAATCGTTAGGAAACGTAGCAGGCCAAGAGGGATGCCGTTGACGTGGGTCAAGCATGGGGCTGTCGCCGAGAGTCAAGCTCACGGATATCGGCGGCCAGTAGGGGGAAGAGAGTGTCCATGCCGTCTGGCGTGCGATTGGCCAAGACCATCAAATTCAGAAGGGCCATGCCGCGAGGCAAACTACCCTGCTCCCAATTCTTGAGGACGTCGACCGGGGCATCAATCCGTTCGGCGATCTGCCGGGTCGACAGCCCCGTCAACTTCTTGAAGCTCCGGAATCGCGTCGGAAAATCGGGCTGTGATTCCGTCTGTTTAAGGTTGGACTTCATTAGGGTTACCCCACTTTCTCCGTGCGCCGACCGGTCGGAAGGGGCATCTGCGATACCTGGACAGCATGGCCGGACCGACCTGGCTGAGAGTCGTCGGGGTTCTCCGGGCTGGCGACGATAAGGTTTGCTGGTGGTACGGCCCTACATGCCATACGGCACCTCCAATTCAAAGAGTTCATCGAAATCGTCGACGCCAAGCGCGTCCTGAATTCTCTGTCTGACGGCCGGGGAGGGGGTACGTTTGCCGCTGATGACCTGAGAAACGTAACCGGTCGTCAGGCCCGCTTTGCGAGCAAGGTCGCTTTGGGACATGTGGAGCCTGTCAAGTTGCGCATAGACGGCAGTGATCTTGATGCGTACCCGCTTGTTGTGGCTGACTTGGGAGCTCACTTGTCGCCTCCGTCTCCTACTCCGGGCTGACTTTCTTCGTCGGGCGACTCGGCAGTATTAGCATCCGCGGTGCTTGAGTCTTGGATGAAGCGCCGGGCAATCATGCGAGCCAGGATGCGAAGGCCATCGTCGACAATCTCTTGTTGCTCCGGTCTCAGTTCGGGACCTTCGCTGAATTCTGTCTTTCGCATCGCGACGCCTCCTTTCGGATTGTCGGTGTTGAGGCTTGTGTCAAAACAAGACAGAACAAAAGTACTGACTCGGATAGCCTAAGGAAAAATGTGTTCGGAGACAAGTGTTGAGGGACGCACAAATCTTGAACAGCCTGGATTGCTTGCAGCGGTGTGACTCTTGCTTGCTAACAGGTAGCAGATCATCATATCGAGCGATATCCTTGACACAAGAACGCACGTTCTTTTATTCTGCCCCTTACCAATCTTTCGGTGGGGGAAACGATGCGGATTGCCTGTGTGCTCATCACGCATCCGAGGGCGAAGATCGAGATGCGGCGGCGGCCGGATTTGGCAGACCGGCCCGCTGTGATTGTGACGCGTGGTCAGAAGAAACCCGTCGTAGTCGACCACTTGCCCGCCGCCTCCCGCATCATCACCGGCATGACGCCGGAACAGGCCCTATCGCAGCAGGCCGCTGCGCTAATCCTGGAGGCGGATGAGCCAACGTATCGCAGCGTGTTTCGGCAGACGCTCACCGGACTGCAACAGGTCAGTGACCAGGTTGAGGACGCGGAACTCGGAACTGCTTACGTGCGGGTGGCCGGAGTGGATGAGATGTATGGCGGCGAGGACGTGCTGGTCACCGCATTGCACCGGGCGGTCCCGAGCTACCTTCAAGCACGCATCGGCGTCGGAGAGGGCAAGTTCCCCGCATTCGCCGCCGCCGTTGCCAGCCCTCCGCTCGGGGTCACCACCGTCCCGTCCGATGCCGCGAAGTTCCTGTCCCCACGCCCCGTTGACCTGTTGCCGATAAAGGAGGAAGCCCGTTTTGGTCTGCATCGATTCGGCCTTCGCACGCTGGGTGACGTGGCTGCGATGTCTGAAGCCGCACTTGTGGACCAGTTCGGAACTGAGGGCAGCGCCGTGTGGCACCTATCGCACGGCAACGACGACAGCCCACTGATTCCTCTTGCCTATGAAGAATCCGTCTCGGAGCGCATGTCGTTGCCGTTCGCGTCGAGATCCCTGGAACTCGTCACTGTCACAGTGGATACACTCCTCAAACGCACTTATGCCACGCCGCGAATGCGTGGCCGCTACGCCGGGGCCGTCACTGTCCACTGCCTGTTGCTCAACGCCTCCGCGTGGGAGCGGACGCTGAGATTCAAGCAGCCCGCTGGTTCATGGGAACGTGCATCGGAACTTATTGCTCCACAGATGGAGCAGGACCACCCACTCGCGCCGGTCGAGGAGATCAGCGTGACGCTGAGCGATTTGAGTGGCGACGCGGGAATGCAGATGGGGCTACTGCGCGACCATCGGCGTGACCGGCATGAGCGGCTGCTGGAAATTGGTAGAGGATTACCCGACCACCTCAAAGGCGGGAACGGCCTCTACCAGGTATTGGATGTTGCGCCTTGGCACCCTGCGCCGGAGATGCGCGCCCTCCGCGTCCCAATTGATTCCTCCACCGGTGACGACGCGACACCTCTCGCCACGCCGACTGTGCTATCCGTGCGGGAAGGCCCAAACCGTCAGCCGATGGCCGTTCAACTCGGCAAGAAGTGGCACAGAATTGCCAACATCGAAGACCGATGGAGCTTCGATCTCTGGTGGCTGCCACACCCTCTCACCCGAACGTATTACCGGGTCAGCCGCGAGGACGGCCGCGAACTGATTCTGTTCCGAGATCGACGCGATGACTGCTGGTATCAGCACGTGCCTTGAACGCGAACGATGTCATGACATCTCCATACATTGAGCTGCACGCCAAGAGTTTCTACTCCTTTGGGGAGGGTGCGTCGCATGTGCATGAGTTGTTGGCACAGGCGAAGGAGTACGACTATGGCGCGCTCGCACTGACGGATACAAACCTCTGTGGTGCGCTGGAATTCGCGCGGCTTGCCAAGAGCCTTGAGATTAAGCCGATCGCGGGCGGTGAACTGACCCTCTGCGACGGCTCCCGCGTCACGCTGCTGGCAAAGAACAAAAGGGGCTACGCCAACATCTCAAGGCTGTTCACGCTCGCCAACGCCCTCGACCGCCGTGAGCCGCGCCTTGATTTCGCCCATCTGCAGGACCACGCCGAGGGTGTGGTGCTCATTGCAGGCGGACGCGACGGTCAACTCTCTAAGCTCGCCCTTAACGGCCGTCATGACGACGCTCGAAAACTCCTGTGCGCCTACATGGACTGGTTCGGCCCGGACTCCGTGTTTGTGGAGTTGCAGCAGAACTTTATTCGCGGCGATACGGCGCGGAACCGCGAACTCGCCCGCCTTGGCAGGGACGTGGGAGTTTGCCTCGTTCCCACCAATGACGTCCACTACCACGCGCCGGAGCGGTACCGCCTCCAACACGCCCTTGTCGCCGCCAAGCACAACACCACCATCGACCAAGCTCTTCCGCACATCCGCCCCAACTATCATTTCCACTTGAAATCCGCTAAGGCGATGGCACTGCTCTTTGAAAGGGAATACCCGGGGATCATTGATGTAACACGCCGCATCGCTGAGCAGTGCGACTTCAACCTGGCCGACAGCATCAACTACGAACTGCCGGAGCCGGACGTGCCCGCAGGTTACACCACGGACAGCTACCTGCAACGCCTCTGCTTTGAAGCAGCCATGCGGCGCTATGGCGGCATCTCGGAGCGCGTCAAAGAGAGGCTTGATGAAGAGTTTGCCCTCATCAAGCGGCATGGCATCGCCGGTTTTCTGCTGCTCTACCGCGACATCGTCCTGCTGGCCCAGCAGATCATGGAAGAGCGAGGCCTGACGCCACCGGAGATCCCGTTAGAAGAGAGACCGCCGGGCAGGGGACGCGGTTCGTCCGTCGCGCTGCTCGTCGGCTATCTCATTGGTATCAGCCACATCGACCCAATCAAGTGGGACCTGACGCTGGAGCGTTTCATCTCTGAGGATATGTCGATGCTGCCGGACATCGACCTCGATTTTCCCCGTGGCCTGCGGGATGAGTTGATAAACCGCGTCCACCAGCGTTACGGCCCGGACTACGCAGCGCTCACCGGCGCGATCAGCACGTACTCCGTCAAGGGCATCATTCAGGACATCGGCAAGGCACTGGGCCTCCCGAAAGAAGACCTCACCCTCCTCTCCAAGCAACTGCACTCCCACCATGCCGATGACCTACGGGAAGAGATGCTGCGCCTTCCCGCCTATAAGGATCGTGTGGAATCGCAGGGCTGGCGAGAACTGATTGAACTCGCCCCCCAACTCATGGACGCTCCGCGCAGTCTCGGCCAGCACGTCGGCGGCATGATTCTCAGCAGTTCCCCTATCTCGGAGATGACGCCCATCCGCGAGGGCGCGATTGACGGGCGCTACATCATTGACTGGAACAAGGACACCATCGCCGACGCTAATGTCGCCAAGATTGACCTGCTCTCGCTGCCCGTCCTCGACCAGCTGGAGCAGGCACTCGACCTCATCGAACAGCGGACGGGCAGCCGCCCCGACCTCAGCCGAGTGGAACCGGACGACGACAATGTCTACGACATGATCAATGAGGGCCACGCCAAGGGCGTCTTCCTCCTGCAATCACCCGCGCAACTCAAGATGGCGCAGCGCCTTCGCTCACGTAATCTCCTTGACCTCGCCTACCAGGTCGCGCTCATCCGCCCCGGGGTGGGAGTGCAGGGCAGTTCCGTCAGCCAATTCGTGGAGCGCTATCGCCATGGCGTGCCCTGGGACTATGACCATCCGCTGGAGGAACGTGCGTTGGAACGCGGCTACGGCATCATCGTCTGGCAGGAGCAGGTCGTGCAATTGTTGGCAGACGTTGGCAGCGTGACAACCGCAGAGGCGGACGAGATACGCCGCGCCTTTGGCCGCTCCAACAATTCCACCCTGATCGCCATGCACTGGCAGCGGTTCCTTGAGGGCGCTCGGCGCAATGGCGTACCGGACGACATCGCGGAAAAAATCTTCGGCAAGGTCAACGGCCACTACATGTTTCCTGAGAGCCACAGCCACGCCTTTGCCATCACTGCTTACCAGGCCGCGTGGCTCAAGCGCTACCACCCGCTGGAGTTCTTCGTGACCCTCATCAACAACCAGCCCATGGGTTTCTACCCGATGGAAACCCTCAAGCAGGACGCGCGACGCTTTGGCGTGCCGTTCCTCAATCCTTGTGTGAACCGCAGCCAAATCCAGTGCGCGCCGGAAGATGGAGCGGTGCGTCTGGGTCTTGGACTCATCAAGGATGTTGGCGAGGCGGCGGCGCGTGCCATCGTGCAGGAACGAGAGGAAAGAGGGCGATACGGCAGCCCCGCCGACCTTGTGAGCAGGACGGGCATCAAGCAGCAGGCCGCCACGTCGCTTGTCATGGCGGGCGTGTTCGATGATGTGGTATCCAATCGCAGGCACGCCCTCTGGGACATTGGCCTTGCCAACCGCCCGCTCAGGAGCGGTCAGCGAGCTCTCGCCGCGTCCAGCGCCCACGCTACCCCGCAACTCAAGGACTTCTCCGATTACGAGAAGATGGTCGGCGAGTATCGCGTCATGGACATCTACCCGCGCGGCCATGTCATGGAGTTCGTGCGGCCAACGTTGAATGACCGCGTCCTCCGCACGTCCGATGTGTACGACGTGCCCGATGAGCGGGAGGTGCTTGTGGCCGGGTGGCCCATCGCACGGCAGCACCCGCGTGGAAAAGACGGCACGGTCTTTGTCACCATCGAGGACGAGTATGGCGACGTGCAGGTCATTCTCTGGAAGGACGTGTTCGCCCGCTCCCGTCGAGCCCTGCGCAACCGCGTCATCATGGTGCGCGGTGTTGTCTCCCGTTGGGACGGCACGACGAACATCATTGCCTCCGAGATCCGTGCCATCAACACCGATGTGCCCATGCCGAACGCCCACGACTGGCACTGAGCCGCGATAAACTACATCAACGAGAAGTTGAAAGCACCGCCAAGGCGGTCAGTTCAAGAAGATGTGTGGACGATTCAGCCTGATCAGCGACCTGAGCGAGCTGCAACTGCGGTTTGACTTCGAGAATCCCCTCGCCGACTATGCGCCCCGCTTCAACATCTCGCCCACACAGGATGTGCTAACCGTTCGATGGGAGGACGGGCATAACCTTGGGGAATACATGCGATGGGGTCTGATTCCGTCGTGGGCGAAGGACATGTCGATCGGCAACAGGGCCATCAACGCACGGGCCGAGACCCTGGCGGAAAGACCGATGTTTAGGACGGCGCTGCGCCGCCGCCGCTGCCTCATCCTCGCGGACGGCTTCTATGAGTGGACGGGCAAAGGCAAGGCCCGACAGCCCATGCGCATCCTGATGACGACCGGAGAACCCTTCGCCTTCGCAGGTCTCTGGGAAAGCTGGACAAACCCCGAAGGCGATACAATCCACTCCTGCACGATCGTCACCACGACGCCCAACGATGTCATGCGCCCTATCTACGACCGAATGCCCGTAATCCTCGCCCCGGAACACGAGAGCTCGTGGCTGGAACCGACGAATGAAAACTCCGCCGCTCTCGGCGAACTTCTGAACCCCTATCCGCCGGAAACCATGGAGGCCTACCCCGTCTCGACCCTCGTCAACTCCCCGGCCAATGACACTCCGGACGTAATCATCAGAGCAGGGTAGGTGACTCCAGCCGCATCCATCTTGTGGACATAACCAAATACAACCTGACAGTACTGTACGCCAACCTTCCGATTGGTGGTGGAGCTGAGAACCACCCTCAGTGGGTTGAGGCAAGCCTAGGGAGGCTGAGGATCGTCTGAATCGGCACCGAGCTAGGCCACGTAGAAAGCTCGGAGTAGACAATCTCGAAGCTCAGTCATCGGGCCCTAGCCAGTGTGACAGCCCTACAACACTTGCCGAATGGGCACAGCGAACAAATTGTCTCCGAAGCCGGCGCTAACTTCACCGTCGTAGACCACGACTCCGGCTGTGAAACGGGGCCCGACAGCCTTCTGTAACTTTCGCAGCCCACTGAAATCTGACGGTCTCACAGTCTCCGCCGCCTTGATCTCCACGCCGGCGACCTCGTTATTCCCGCGTTCGATAACGATGTCCACTTCCACCCGGTCCTTGTCACGATAGTGGAAGAACTCGATTGGTCGCTCCTGACGCACGGCCTGCCGTCTCAACTCCTGGAACACAAAGGTCTCCATGTACTGGCCGAGCAGACTGCGATTCTCATCAAGGTCGGGTGGTGAGATGCCCAACAAGGCGCATCCCAGCCCCGTGTCTCCGATATGGAGTTTCGGGGTCTTGACCAGGCGTCGCAAGTGATTGGCGTGCCAAGGAGCAAGTCGGTCGATGAGAAAGAGTCGTTCCAATAGAGATACATAGTCACCGATGGTGGGCCGACTGAGCTGGAGCGGAGCTGCTAGGTCAGAGAGATTATAGAGCCGCGCGGTTTGTGAGGCAGTCGCAGTTAGAAGGCGAGGTAGGGCGTCGAGAGAGCTGATCCTGGCGATGTCTCTCGCGTCTCGCTGTAGCTGCGTGTCAATGAAATTGCGATACCAGTTGGCCTGGCGACGCGGAGTTGAACGGGCGAGCGCGGCAGGGTAGCCCCCGGAGGTGATTCGCTTTGCCAGGTCTTCTCCGAGCCTCCTGCTGTTCGAGGTGGAGAACATGCCGCTAAAGAGGTCATCGAGAAATGTGGGGACGCCACTATAGATTTCGCCCTGTGAAAGAGGGTGCAGCCTTATGATCTCCAGCCTGCCGGCTAGGGAATCGGAAAGCGTGGGCACAAGCAAGACTTGCGATGAGCCCGTAAGGAGGAACCGCCCTGGAACTCGTCGACTGTCGATCTCCTGCTTTAGGGCGGTGAAGAGGCTTGGTACACGTTGAACCTCGTCGAGGACTGCGTGTTCCCCAAGCCTTCTTACGAAGCCGATTGGGTCGGATTCAGCTGCGAGCCGGGCGACATCATCATCAAAGCTGACATAGGAGTACCCGAGATTGTCTCCCACCAGCCGGGCCAGCGTTGTCTTCCCCGATTGCCGGGGGCCATGAATAAGGACGGCGGGGGAGTCGCTCAGGGCTTCGAGCAGCGGCCCTTCGGCGTATCGGGAGTATAGCGGAGTCTCCTGCATCGTCCGATTGTAACTCTAGAGACCGTCCAATCGCAAGGTAAAGGAGCGGTGGATCGCAATCTTTAGGAGCGTCCAAATGTAAGGCTCCGACCCGGACACCTGAAATCCTCCAGGCGATCTATTGCGAGGAGACCATTCTGGTGAACTGAGGGATCGTAAAGCCAAACATCTGCAAGGAGGCAAGAGAAAACCTCAACGAAAGCGCAGACAATGCCAACAAAAGCGATGATTCTGGCAACGAAAAGCAAAGAATAGGTCAACAAAAGGGAATACCCCTGCCGGGACTCGAACCCGGGCCACCAGCTCCGGAGGCTGGTGCTCTATCCGCTGAGCTACAGGGGCATGATCCGGCTTGTCAACGCCCCACCATCATACCTTCCGCCGCCCACCCGCCTGCTGCAGCGAATTGGGCACGGTCTAGTCAGGCAGCGGTGCTCTTCGTGTCGCCTGATCCCTGCGCAGTCCCGGAGCGTTGTTGCGGAACGCCGGCACCAACACAGCAGGTGCAATAAGGGTCGTCGCAATCGTCATCAGGATTGCCACACCGAACAGGTCTTGACCAATCAGTCCTTCAGATACGCCGATGCCCGCCACGATCAGCCCCACCTCGCCGCGCGGCGCCATCCCCACTCCCACGCGCCACGCCCCGATCCGGCTGAACCCCGCCGCGAGTGCCGGCAGCCCTGACCCCGCCACCTTGCCAATAATGGCCAGCACAACGACGACGACTCCGAACAGGAGGGCCTCTCGCATCGCCTCAATATTTACCATCGTGCCCATCACCACGAAGAAAATCGGAACCATCGCATGATACAAACCATTCAAAGGCTGATGCAGTTGTTGGCGGAGTTCTGTCTGGGACAGCGCTAGCCCCACTGAGTACGCGCCGATAATCATCGCTAGCCCGAACATCTCCGCCAGCGCCGCCGCGAATAGTCCGATGCCGAACACAATGGCGATCGCCGCTCCCTCCACGCGGACGCTGTTGATCGCTCGAACGATGTACTTCGCCCCGAGAATCCCGCCGCCGGTCAGTACGAGCCAGAAGCCAATCGCCTTCGCGCCGACGATGGCCACCTCGGTCCACTCGAATGAAGCCGCTTCCGTAGCCGCCTCAATGGCCCCGCCTGCCGTCACACCCACCACGACCGTCAGAATCAGGATTCCCAGCACGTCGTCCACAACGGCCGCGCCCAGGATCGTCACGCCCTCAGCAGAGTCCAAACGTCGTAAGTCATCCAGCACGCGCGCCGTGATACCCACGGACGTCGCCGTCATGATTGTCCCCACAAACAAGGCAGGGGCTGACGTGATCGAATCGGCGAATCCGAATAGGACCGTAGAAAATGCGCCCAGTGCGAAGGGAACGACAACGCCCCCGATTGCCACCACGCTCGCCTGCGGCACGAACCGCAGAAACGCCTTCAGGTCTGTATTCAGGCCCGTTTCCAGCAGAAGGATAATGGCAGCCACCTGCCCGACGACGAACAACGTCTTCGGGACCGGGATGACAGCGTCTTCCTCAGGATGCTCGAACAGCGGTCCGATTTGTTCGATTGGGCCGATACCTGCTAGCTCAATGCCGCCTAACGCGAACGGGCCGATGATGATGCCGGCTACCAACTCCCCAATAACGGCCGGCTGTCGCAGAATACGCTCAGTAAACTCGCCCGCAAGCTTGGCAACCACCAGGATGATGCCCAGCTGAAAAGCGAGAATCACGGCCGAGTGGGTAAAGTCTTCGCCCAACATTTCCTCCGGGCCGAATACGATTCAATGGCCACATTAGTATAAGGGATGCGTATAGGACTGAACCGTGCAGAACGATGATCGACAGACAGGCCCAACAATCCGATCAAGGCGCGGGCTGCACGCCCAAAATCTTGCCCGCCGACGCCTTGAGTCAGAGGGTTTTCGCACCTTGGCGGAGAACATCCGCTACCGTGCCGGAGAGCTTGATATCGTTGGCGTCATCGATGAAACGCTTGTCGCCGTTGAAGTGCGCAGTCGCTCCACGCCCAATGTTGGTACCCCGGAAGAGTCCGTCACCCCCGCCAAGGCCGCCCGCCTCGCCCGCCTCATCGAGATATACCGTCAGCATCATGAAGCCGGGAATCTCCCTGAGCACACACGCATCGATGTCGTCGCTGTCGTCTTTGATCGGCGGGGCAGGGTAACGAGGCTCACCTGGCATAAAAACGCCATCCAGGACACCAACTGACCATCATCGCCTCTGGTAGACTGACCAAGCTATGCCAATCTATGAATTCGAGTGCGACGACTGCGATCGAGACACGAGCGTTTTCACGCGCTCCGTCTCCGCGCCCATTGGCGATCCCACCTGCCGTCACTGCGGTAGTGTTTCCCTCCGACGCAAGATCTCACGCGTTGCCGTCGTTCGCTCGCGCCAGGACCTCTACCGCGACTATGACCGCCTCTCCGCGTTTGATGACGCCCCTAGCGATGATGATTACGATGGAATGGATGACGACTACTTCGATGACGGGTACGATTAAAGGTGTGATGAGGGCTCGGCAGAGAAGGCGGTGACACGATGCCCATATATGAATACACCTGTAACGAGTGCGGCAAGCGCTCCAGCACCTTCTACAAGGTCATGCCGAAAGAGCTTCCCGCCAACCAGGAATGCGCCCACTGCGGCTCCACCGAGACTGAAAAAGTCATGTCCCGCGCCGCATACGTCCGCTCCACCGCCTCCCGCCATGAGGCCTCCGGTGATCCCGACGCGCCCGGCTACGACTACTGGCGCGACCCGTCAAACATCGGCCGATGGGCGGAGAAGCGCATGGGCGAGGCGGGCATCGAGATGCCTGACCGTGTCAAAGAGATGATCGGGCAGGCCCGAGAAGGCGAAGTCGACAAAATCCTCGACAAGCGCGGCCTGGACTAACCAAAATGTCCTTGATCCCGCCCGCATTCATGGACAAGGTCGTCGCGCTCGGCACGCAGGACAACGAGGGAAACATACGGTACGCCGCCTCCGGTTTCTTGTACGGGCAGCCATCGGCCAATGAGGGCCGATACTACGTTTACCTGGTAACGAATCGTCACGTCGTGAAGGGGATGCGCAGCCCCCAGATACGCTTCAACGCCCTCGCCGGGGCTGCTCCCAGTATTCTGCCATTGCCTCCGAATGATGGTGGACCAAACGACCACTGGATCTTCCACCCTGACCCGGATGTAGATGTTGCCGTTCTGCTCATAGACTCCCTCGGCCAAACTCTGCAGGACGTGAAAGTTGCATTCTTCACGGGAAATGGTCAGACCGAACGCTTGGACTCCATGAGGGAGGGTTCCGTCTCTGAGGGAGACGAGGTATATGTGCTCGGTTTTCCACTTGGACTGGCTGGCGCTGAACAGAATTATGTGATCGTACGGCAGGGAGTTATCGCCCGGATCCAGGACTGCTATGAGCGCCGCTCAAAGGAATTCCTCATAGATTCGTTTGTCTTTCCCGGCAACAGCGGAGGCCCGGTCATCCTCAAGCCAACCATGTTCTCCTACGGTCAAACGCGCCCGGATCCCAAGCTGATTGGCGTTGTAGCTGCCTATCAGCCGTACGTCGATGTCGCTCTGAGTGAGCAGACGGGAAAGCCACGGCTAATCGTCCAGGAGAACTCCGGGCTCGCCACGGTTATTCCCGTCGACTTGATTCAGGAGACCGTCAAGCTGGCCGCGGAACGGTACGGAATCACGCAGCCTTCCCCATCTGTCATTCCCGCGTAGACGGGAATCTAACCCGTCCTAACGCACCCAACCCGCGAGACCCTCCTGTATCCTTATAGCTAAGCGTCGTTGGCACCCCAACGCCGCCCGCCGAGCAGTATCCACGTTGATTCCGATGGAGGCCTCGCCACGTGACCATTGAGCCGACGCTGACCGATATGAACACGATTGTGTCGCTCGCCAAGCGGCGCGGGTTCGTGTTCCCCGCCAGCGAGATATACGGCGGCATCGGCTCCTCGTGGGACTACGGCCCCCTCGGAGTGGAACTCAAGCGAAACGTGCGGGACGCGTGGTGGCGCGCCATGGTTCAAGAGCGCGATGACATCGTCGGCCTTGACAGCGCCATCATTCAGAGCCCCCTCGTGTGGGAGGCCAGCGGCCATGTCGCCGGCTTCACGGACCCCCTCATAGAGTGCCGCAGTTGCCATCGCCGTTACCGCGCCGACCACATTGAAAAAGACTTGTGTCCGGACTGCGGAGAGGTAGGCCAATTCACGGAGGCACGACAGTTCAACCTCATGTTCAAGACATTCCTTGGGCCGGTGGAGGAAGACGCGGCAGTCGCGTTCCTTCGTCCGGAGACCGCGCAAGGAATCTTCACGAATTTCGAGAACGTGCGAACGGCCACGCGCAAGAAAATCCCGTTTGGAATTGCCCAAACAGGAAAATCCTTCCGCAATGAAATTACAACTGGAAACTTCATATTTCGTACCCGTGAATTTGAACAGATGGAAATGGAATACTTTGTTCGGCCCGAGGAAGGATTTGCCTCGCTTGAATACTGGCGTACCGAGCGCATGCGATGGTACACGGACCTCGGCATCAACCCGGACCGGTTGCGCTTTCGTCAACATGACCAAGACGAGCTCGCCCACTACGCCGCCGCCGTCTATGACATTGAATACCTTTTCCCAATTGGCTGGTCGGAATTGGAAGGCATCGCTTACCGCGGCGATTTTGACCTCCGCCAACACCAGGACAGTTCCGGCCGCAAACTGGAGTACTTTGATGACGAACGCCAGGAGCGGTTCATACCTCACGTTGTCGAACCTGCCAGCGGCGTCGACCGCTGCCTGCTCGCGTTCCTCGTGGATGGCTACACGGAAGAAGAGGTGAACGGGGAGAGCCGCACCGTGCTCAAACTCCACCGTGATCTCGCTCCATACAAGGTCGCCATCCTCCCCCTCTCTCGAAACCAGAAACTCGTCCCAAAGGCGCGGGAGGTCTATGACATCGTTCGCAAGCGTTGGATGACCGACTATGACGATTCCCAGTCCATCGGCCGCCGTTATCGCAGGCAGGATGAGATCGGCACGCCGTACTGCGTCACCATCGACTTCCAGACCGTTGAGGAGGATGACGCCGTCACCGTGCGCGACCGTGACACGATGGAGCAGGTGCGCGTCCCCATCGCAGAGCTTGGTGCGCTGTTAGAGGACCATCTGACGGGGTAGGGGATACTGCGCCACGAAAGGCGTTTCCACGTTGCCCATGCGAATTATCCATTTTGCCGATGCCCACATCGGCGTTGAGACCCACAGCCGCCCCGTTTCATCAGAAGAACTCAACGCGCTGCCCCAATCGTTCGCCCCGGGCGTCAACCGCGCCGCCACCTATACAGGGGTGCCCTCCCGCCTCGTTGATTCGCTCCGTGCCCTTGATGAACTCATTGATTTTGCCCTGACCGAACCCCGCGCCGATCTCGTCGTTTTCTCCGGTGACGCCTATCGCTCCCGAGACCCCTCCCAGACCCATCAGCGGGAATTCGCTCGCCGCATCAGCCGCCTCGCCCTTGCCGGAATCCCCGTCTTTCTCCTCACCGGAAACCATGATGTGCCCAACACGGAGGGTAGGGCGACTGCGCTGGACATCTTTGACGCGCTTGCAGTCGACAATGTCACGGTTGCCTCTCGCCCGGCAGTTCATCGTATTGAGACTGCATCTGGCCCTGTCCAGATCGTGGCCGTCCCGTGGTTGCGGCGCAGTTCCGTCGCCGCGCGCCCGGAACTGCGCGGCAAGAGCGCCGCTGAGGTCAACGAATGGATGCAGAGCTTCCTCTCTAATGAGATCATCCGCATGGCAAGCGAACTTGATTCAAACGTGCCGTCCATCCTGTCTGCCCACGCCACTGCCACCACTGCCACTGTCGGCCATGAGCGCAGCATGATGATGGGTAATGACTACCTGCTGCTGCCCAGCGCCTTCCAAACGCACCCCATAGACTACGCCGCGCTCGGCCACATCCATCGCCACCAATTGGTTGCAGACGCCCCGCCCGTCGTCTATCCCGGAAGCCTCCATCGCGTCGATTTCTCCGAAGAGAATGACGACAAGGGATTCTGTGTCGTGGAGATCGACCCCACTCTGCCCCCCGGCCGCCGCGCCGCAGCATGGGCATTCCACTCCGTCTGGTCCCGCCCGTTCAAGACAATCAAGGTTACCGTCCGCTCCGGTGAGCATGATGTCATGGAAACAATTGCCGCTCGCCTTGCTGCTCAGGATGTGCGCGATGCCGTCGCCCGCGTGGAGATTCAGGTTCCCGCCGAACAAGCCGGTGACGTAGATCGCTTCCGCGTTCGCAATTCATTGCGGCAGGCCGGAGCGCACGTCGTTTCAGGAGCCTCGGTGCAGGTCGACTCGCCAGATAGAACCCGAACCCGCCTTGATCGCGGCATGGCTATTGAGTCGCTTGAGCCGGAACAAGCCCTCAGCCTTTATATGGACAAATCACCTGTTGCCACCGAGCGTCGTGCGGTCCTCATGCAGGCCGCCCGTGAGATTATCAACGCGGATCATATAGGGCAGGGAACTGTTGTGAATGATGAGGCGGAGATGGTGGTCCGCATCGCCGAACCGGACGACATGGAGGCTATCTTTGCCCTCCGCCGCGTTGTGTTCATCGATGAGCAGAACGTAGACCCCGACGAGGAGTGGGACGGGCGTGATGAAGACGCCGTCCACGCAGTGGCTTTAGTGGAGGGTGAGGTCGTTGGCACGGGTCGTCTGCTAATGGACGAGGGAGAGAAAACGTGCCGCATTGGCCGCATGGCAGTCCGACAAGATCTCAGGCGGCATGGAATCGGTGACAGGATTCTGGCGGTGCTGGAGGCCGCTGCTCAGGAACGTGGCTTTGGGCAGGCCTTACTCCACGCCCAGACCTACGTCAAGGACTTCTATGCTCAGGCCGGTTATACAGAACAGGGCGAAAAATTCATGGAAGCCGGCATTGAGCACGTGGCCATGACGAAGAGTCTATCCCGCTCCCCGTAGCCACTCGGAACCGCCGTCCCAAACCTCCCGCTTCCACACCGGCGCAAGCGCCTTGACCTTCTCCACGGCCTCCCGGCACGCGTCAAAAGCCGCCCGGCGGTGCGGCGAGGCCACCGCCACAACAAGTGATGTCTCCCCAATCTCAAGCCGTCCTGTCCGATGCCAGAGCGCAATGCTGCCGATGTCATAGTCCTCAAGCGTCTCGCGCCCAATCTTCCGTAGCACGCTCTCAGCCATCTCCGGGTATGCCTCGTATTCAAGGAACAGCACGTGACGCCCAAGATTGTTGTCCCGCACGATGCCCTCAAACGTCAGTACCGCCCCATCGGATGAAGCCTTGAGCGATTCCGCGATCCTCATTGTGTCAAGACGGTCAGGCGTTACACCTACCTGAACGGCTTCCGCCTCGGAGACGGCTCCTCCACTCACAGGCGGAATCAAAGCAACTTCATCACCTGCGGAGATGGTGGCCGATTGATCGACATACTCCTGGTTGATAGCGACAACAACACCATCACAGCGGTTCTCCAAAGCCGGATGCTGCCGTTGTGCCTCGCCCAGCAGGCGCGAGACTGGCTCGCCCTCCGGAATCTCAACGCTGATTTCGGAAGCTCCCACCGCCTCTCGCAGTGCCGCAAACAGCCTTACACGAACGTCCATGTGGCCATTATAGGCGTCCATTCTCACCGTTTGTGATGCTTGACACAAATTCGCGCTGACAGATAGACTCGCAATGTCGCAGATGCGACCTAAAGCTAACTGTTGAGGTATTGCTCTGAACAGGCTCAACCGAATGGGGAAAGGGACTCAACTTATCGGAGTGCTGACGGTTTTCATGGCCGTCGTTCTCCTCTCAGGTTGCCAGTTGGCGTTGCCGCAAAGCACGCTAAACCCGGCGGGTGATGTAGCCCAGACTCAACAGAACCTGTTCGTCTTTATCTTCTGGATCGCCGTCGTCATCTTTATCGGCGTTCAAGGCTTCCTGACCATCGCGGTTCTAAAGTACCGTGCAAGGCGCGGCCGTGAGAATGACATCCCGCCCCAGACTCATGGCAACACTCCACTTGAAATTGGTAGGACGAATGCCACGGACCTGATTGTC
>VXMO01000063.1 GCA_009841045.1 Dehalococcoidia bacterium | reverse complement strand
TAGTTTTTTTTTTTTTTTTTTTTGTTGTGTGATCCTTCCTTTTTTTATATTCTCCCATCAAAAAACATTTTTTTGGTGGTGGGGGGGGGGGGGCTGCGCCCCCCCCCCCCCCTCTTCACTTTTGACACCTTCATCATCCATTCCGTATTCTTGCGGGCGTGTTCTCCCTACGACTCTTCCAGGCGCTCGGCATAGCCGTCATCCTTGCCCTGCCCGCCCTGTTCATCACCACTAATGTCCGCGTCGCTTTCCAGAGTCAGACCATCTACAACTACGCCATTGACGCCTTTGACGCGCCTGAACGCACCGGCGTCGAACGCGCTGAACTGGTCAAGGGAATGGCGGGGCTCATCGACTACTTTGAGTCGGATGATGACCTGATCACCACAGAAATCATCGTGAACGGCATCAGCGAGCCGCTCTTCACCGAACGAGAGGCCATACACTTCCGGGACGTGCGCGACCTTCTACAGCGCACCTATTTCGTTCAGACGGTGGCCATAGTCATCATGCTTGGCATATTGGCCGCGGCCGCGGTTGCCGCAGCCCGTGGCCGGCCGGACCTGGCCGCCATAGTCTTTCGTCGTATCCGTCAGACCGCCGTATGGACAGTGGTGGCAATCATCGGCATCGGCCTGTTTGCTGCACTGGGCGGGTTCGACTTCCTTTTCCTGCAATTCCACTTGCTCAGCTTCTCCAATGATCTCTGGCAGGGCACGGCAGACGACAGGATGATTCAGCTATTCCCGCAGATGTTCTTCTTACAGGGCACGCTGCTCATCGGGTTCGCCGCAATCGTTGAGATGGGCGTTGCATGGGCCGGAGCGACGGTATCCCTGCGAGGATTGGAGCCATCGAAAGCCCCGGAGGATGGCGGCTAACGCCCTGCCTGCTCCTCCGCATGGTAGGAACTCCGAACGAGTGGGCCGGACTCCACGTGCTTGAAACCCCGCGCCAGCCCCTCGTCCCGCAACTCAACAAACTCCTGCGGCGTATAGAACCTGTCCAGCGGCGCGTGTGACGGTGTCGGCCGCAGATACTGACCGATGGTGAGAATGTCACATCCAACGCTGACCAAATCGTCCATCGTGGACAGTAGTTCCTCTCGCGTCTCCCCCAGGCCGACCATGATCCCGGACTTCGTACGCATGCCTGCCCGCTTGGCCCGCTCCAACAGCTCCAACGACAGCCAGTAGTTTCCGCGGGGCCTCACCATGCGAAACACGGATGGCACACTCTCAATGTTGTGGTTCAACACATCCGGCGCAGCATCCATGACTCTGCGCAGCGCGTCCCAATTCCCTCCGAAATCAGGAATGAGAACCTCGACACCAACGCCTGCCGCAACCCGCCTCACCGCGCTGATCGTTTGAGCAAAGATGGACGCGCCACCGTCCGGAAGATCATCGCGGTCAACGGACGTGATAACGGCATACGTGATACCCATACGGTGGACGGCTTGTGCAACACGCAACGGCTCAAGCGCGTCGACGACCCCACCCGGATCGCCGGTCTTGACGGCGCAGTAACGGCAGGCGCGTGTGCAGATATCGCCCAGGATCATGAACGTCGCCGTGCCGCGATCCCAGCAGTCCCCGATATTGGGACAGCGAGCCTCTTCACAGACCGTATGCAGCGCGTTGCCCTCAACCAGCGCCTTTAGCTTGCGGTATCGCTCACTGCCGGGCGCGGGAACCTTGAACCATTCCGGCAGGCGGCGCGGGCGCGGAATGGGCTGTTCAACTGTCAAGGTCATTGTGCTCACCAGAATACCATCGGCGGCACAGGCTATACTCAATCATTCCTAAATGAGAACGCCCACATGCATGTTGCATTGTTGACCACCCAGGAAGCGTCGGCCTTTGCCGACCTGACGGCCGCATTCGACCGTGAGGTCATAACGTGGACGCCGCTCACTGAGGCCGATGACACGGAAGAACTTGCGCAGGGCCCCCATGACATCCTGATCATTGACATGGCAGGCCCGCTGGCAAGATCCGCCTACGTTCGTGAGATTGCCACCGCCTGCCACAAGGATGTCTACGTCCCCGTCCTCGGCCTGGTCCGCCCGGGGCAGCTCCGCGAGATTGAGGCATCGCTGGGCTTGGACGACTTTGTCCTCGTTCCTGCCGACACCGGAGAGGTCATCGCCCGCCTTGCACTCCTCTACGCTCGCCACCGCGCCCGCTCCGCGAACGAGGATGAGATAACCCTTGGCGATCTCCGCATCAATCTCGCCCGCTATGAAGTATGGGTCGGCTCCCGGCAGGTTACGCTCACGTTCAAGGAGTATGAGCTCCTCCGCATCCTCGCCTCGCGCCCCGGCCATGTTTTCACACGCAACACCTTGTTAGATGTCGTGTGGGGCTACGACTACTTCGGTGGCACGCGAACGGTGGATGTCCATGTGCGGCGCTTGCGCAGCAAGATTGAGGACCCTACCCACACGTTCGTTGAGACGGTGCGCAACGTGGGGTACCGTCTCCGCGCCAACCCTAATTCTCGCTAGACATCTACCCTCATTTCGCGGACTGTAACACGTTCGTAACCCAACACCCTGCCCGCGTCAGCATTCTGGATATGGGGGTGGGGACTGACCACGCGGTCAGGCTCCCTCCAATCATTTAGCAGAACAACACTGGAAGGAGCTTTTGATGGCAGACTCGACGAGCAACGGGGTGCTGGGAACGTTTTCCTCGCCGGGCGAGGTAATCGACTTCATCGCCGCCAACGACATCAAGATGGTCGACCTGCGGTTTACGGACTTGCTTGGGACGACTCAGCACTTCTCAATTCCCGCAGCCCTCCTGGACGAAACCATGTTCAGGAATGGCACGGGCTTCGACGGCTCAAGCATTCGCGGATTCCAGACAATCGACGAGTCCGACATGCTCGTGGTGCCGGACCCTGCCGGCGCATATGTTGATCCCTTGCTGGAGGTTTCGACTCTCGCCGTGATCTGTGACATCCGCGACCCCGTGACAGGTCAGCCCTATTCCCGTGACCCCCGCTACGTGGCGCGCAAAGCAGAGGAATACCTCAAGAGCACCGGCATCGCGGACACCAGCTTCTGGGGCCCCGAGGCGGAGTTCTTCATCTTCGACAGCGCCAGCTATGACTACCAGCAGAATGAGGGCTACTTCTTCATCGACTCCAACGAAGGCATCTGGAACTCAGGTAACAGCGGCCCCAACCTGGCCCACCGCCCCCGCAACAAGGGGGGGTACTTCCCACTCCCGCCTGTCGATACCCAGCAGGACCTGCGCTCCAGGATTATCCTCGCGATGATGGACGCGGGCCTGAACATCGACAAGCACCACCATGAAGTCGCCACCGCAGGACAGGGCGAGATCGGCCTCCACTACGGCCCGCTCGTGGCGGAATGCGACGCCATCCAGATCTACAAGTACATCGTCAAGGAGAAGTCGCGGCAGGAGGGCAAGACCGCCACGTTCATGCCGAAGCCCATCTTTGGCGACAACGGCACCGGAATGCACACGCACCAGTCTCTCTGGAAGGACGGAGCCACCATCTTCTACGATGCGAACGGCTACGCCCAGACCAGTGAGGAGATGCGCTTCTACATTGGTGGGCTGCTCAAGCACGCTGCCTCCATTCTGGCCTTCGCCGCGCCGACCACGAACTCCTACCGCCGGCTCGTGCCGGGCTATGAGGCGCCTGTGAACCTTGTCTACTCGCAGCGGAATCGGAGCGCCGCGGTGCGGATTCCGATGTATGAGATGGACACCCCGGCCGCCAAGCGCATTGAGTTCCGCTGCCCGGACCCATTGGCGAACTCCTACCTTGCCTTCGCCGCAATGCTGATGGCGGGACTCGACGGCATCCAGAACCGCATCGATCCCGGCCCGTCCGTGGATCACGACATCTACGAGATGGAGGGCGAAGAGGCCGCGGCGCTGCCCAACGTCCCCGGTAGCCTGGCTGAAGCGTTGGATGCCCTTGAGGCCGACAACGAGTACCTGCTCAAGGGCGGCGTCTTCACGCCTGACCTCATCGAGGGCTGGATCTCGTACAAGCGGGAGAACGAGGTGGATCCCATGCGCCTCCGCCCGCATCCCTACGAGTACTTCCTGTACTACGACGGCTAAACGGCGACATCCCAGGCACAGCGGCGCGCCTGTGGGATTCTTGGGCCAATGAGTGGCCGGGACTCGCAGGCGCTCGCCGCCCCTCAGGGCATTAACCGGTAGCGATAAAGAGCGGCCAACTCAGGTAGCCACGGAAAACGGTGGGAACAGTGGCAATACAGGCTGACGAATCGGCAAGAGAATTCGTGCTCCGAACCGTCAAGGAGCGCAACGTCAAGTTCATCCGGCTGTGGTTCTCGGACATCCTCGGGAACCTCAAGGGATTTTCACTTAGTCCTGCGCAGCTTGAAGTCGCGCTTGAGCACGGCATCGGGTTTGATGGCGCATCCATTGAGGGATTCGCCCGCGTGGATGAATCGGACATGGTCGCTGTGCCGGACCCCTCCACCTTTGCCATCCTGCCCTGGCGTCCGGAACATCCCGGTGTCGCCCGCATCTTCGCGGACATCTACACGCCCGAGGGCGAGCCCTTTGATGGCGACCCCCGCTACGTCCTCCGCCGCAACCTCCAGCGCGCCCAGGAACTCGGCTACACCTTCTACGTCGGGCCGGAGCTTGAGTACTACTATTTCCGCGCCCCTGACGACCCAACACCCTTGGACAACGGCGGCTACTTCGACCAGATGCCGCTGGACGTGGCCTCAGACTTGCGCCGGGAAACAATCCTGACTCTTGAAGAGATGGGCATCGAGGCGGAATACAGCCACCATGAGGTCGCGCCCGGACAAGATGAGATCGTCCTCCGGTACACGGACGCGCTGACGATGGCCGATAACTGCATGACCTATCGCCTTGTGGTGCGCGAGATTGCTCGGCAGCATGGTGTCCACGCCACCTTCATGCCGAAACCCATCACCACTGAGAACGGCAGCGGCATGCACACGCACCAGTCGCTCTTCAGAGGTGAGGCCAACGCCTTCTACTCCCCGGACGACCCAAACAACCTGTCTCCGATTGCCCTGAACTTCATCGCGGGGCTGCTTGAGCACGCCCCCGCATTCACAGCCATCACAAACCAATGGATCAACTCCTACAAGCGGCTTGTGCCGGGCTATGAAGCCCCGGTGTATCTGACGTGGGCGCACCGCAACCGTTCGGACCTCATCCGCATCCCGCGAGTGCCCCCCGGCAACCCGGAGGCTGCGCGCCTTGAATACAGAGCGCCCGACCCTGCCTGCAACCCGTACCTCGCCTTCTCCGTCATGCTCGCCGCCGGCCTTGACGGCATCGAGCGCAACCTGCAGCCGCCGGAGCCGTTGAACGAGAACGCTTTTGGCATGTCTGAGGAGCAGCGGGCTGAGTTGGGCATCGGCGAGCTGCCGCGGAGCCTCCATGAGGCCATCCTGCTGACGGAGCAGAGCGACCTTGTGCGGGGCGCGCTGGGCGACCATATCTTTGACAGCTTCATCCGCAATAAGCGGATTGAGTGGAATTCCTTCCGTGCGCACGTGACGGACTTTGAGATTGACCGCTACCTGCAAACCCTGTAATCACCATCGCCCGCCCCGTGAGTTTCAAGGGGGTTTTGTGTACAATTGGCTATGGCCAATATAGAAGCACGTCGGTGGCGGCGTCCGGACGCGCCGCCCCTATACGATCCCATCCATGAAAAGGATGCTTGCGGAACCGGCTTTATCGCACAGGTTTCCGGCGTCCCCTCGCATGACATCGTCAGGCAGGCAATCACTGCCGTAACCAATCTCACGCACCGCGGCGCGGTATCTGCGGACGCCCGCACGGGTGATGGCGCGGGCATCCTAACGCAGCTCCCCCGCAAGCTGCTCCTCCGCGAGTTGGCCGCGCAGGGCATTTCCGACGTATCCGGCGATGAACTTGCCGTCGGCATGGTGTTCTTCACACCGGCCGACCCGGAGGGCGGGAAACACGCCGCCAAGACCATCGAAGAACAAACGGCCAAGCGTGGTCTCCGCTTCCTGATGTGGCGCGACGTGCCAAACGACCCGTCCGTGCTTGGCGAGCAAGCGCTGGCGACACTGCCGGATATCCGGCAGGCAATCATCGCTTGTCCACCTGACATGAACAAAGATGCCTTTGAGCGAGCGCTGTATCTGGTGCGGCGAGCCGTCGAGGCAGAGATGGCTGGACGGGGTGATGACGAGTTCTACATCCCGTCCTTTTCGTCACGGACAATCGTATACAAGGGCCTGCTCGTAGCAACGCAGTTGTCGGGCTTCTACAAGGATCTGGATGACCCCGATTTCGAGTCGGCCTTGGCCGTCTTCCATCAGCGCTATTCCACCAACACCTTCCCTAACTGGCAGCTCTCTCAGCCGTTCCGCTTCCTGGCCCACAACGGTGAAATCAACACGCTGCAGGGCAACCGCAATTGGCTGCGAGCACGCGAGGCAGACCTAAGCTCCGACGTGTGGTCGAAGGACGATCTCCGAACGATCACACCCGTGACAATCCAGTCGGTCTCAGACTCCGCCTCTTTGGATCACGCATTTGAACTCCTGCAGGTGTCTGGTCGGAGCATCCTGCACTCGATGATGATGCTCACGCCGGAGGCGTGGGAGAACATGCCGAACATGGATGAGGACTTGCGCGGATTCTATAGGTACCACGCGTCCCTCACCGAGCCGTGGGACGGCCCCGCCGCGTTGACGTGGTCGGACGGCGAAACTGTCGGCGCGTCGCTCGACCGAAACGGCCTGCGCCCGGCCCGCTACATCGTCACGGATGACGGCCTCGTGGTCATGGGATCAGAGGTTGGAGTGCTGCCGCATATCTCGACCGACCGCATCATCGAAAAAGGCCGGCTCGGCCCCGGGCATATGATCGCCGTCGACACGCGCAGCGGGCGCATCATGAAGAACGGCGACATCAAGAGCGAAATCGCTGTGCAGCAGCCCTACCGCGAATGGGCGGAGCGGCAGTACATCCAGCTGAACGTGCCCATCCACGCCATGCAGAACGGCGCTGGGCATCACATCGAGTCGGAGATGGAGTTGATGCGCCGTCAAAAGGCCTTCGGCATGACGGCGGAAGAACTTCTCATCGTCATCAAGCCCATGGTGCAGGAGGGCAAGGACGCCACGTATTCGATGGGCGACGACACGCCGTTGGCGGTTTTCTCCCGAATGCAGCCCTCCCTGTTCAACTACTTCAAGCAACGATTCGCGCAGGTCACAAACCCGGCAATCGACCCCATCCGCGAGGCTATCGTCATGTCCGCCGAGACATACCTCGGACCACGCGACAGCATGCTGCGCGAGCGCGAGGAGGCGGCGCGCCTGCTCGCCATCCCCGGCCCCGTCATCCGTGACCAGGAGTTGGACGCCATACGCAGTGTCGACTCGCCAAGTCTTTCCTCCGTCACGCTGCCGGCAGTCTTCGCCGCTGAAGACGGCCCGGACGCGTTGGAGCGTGCGATTGATGATCTCTGTGAGCAGGCGGTCTCCGCCGTAGACGCGGGACACTCGATCATCGTCCTGTCAGATAGGCCCGTCGATGACCGCCACGCCCCCATCCCGATGATGCTGGCGCTTGGCGCAGTCCACCACGACCTCATCCGCCGCGGCAAGCGCATGAAGGCGAGCCTTGTGTGCGATACGGGCGCGGCGCGAGAAGTGCACCACTTCGCAGCTCTCATCGGCTACGGCGCGAGCGCCGTCAACCCATACCTCATCTGGGAGAGCCTGCGCGACCTCTTCGAACGCGGAGAGTTCAGCGAGGAGCAGGACGAGGACTACACGATCGCCAAATACCAGGCGTCCGCCAACAAGGGCGTGCTCAAGATCATGTCCAAGATCGGCATCTCTACCGTCACCTCCTACCACGGCGCGCAGATATTCGAGGCAATCGGCCTGAGCGACGCCATCGTTGACAAGTGCTTTGCGGGCACGCCGTCGCAGGTGGGTGGACTGGGATTCCGCGAGCTTGCGACAGACATCCTTGCGCGCCATGACCGCGCCTTCAATTCCGAACTAACGCCGAAGTCCAAGCTCGAAGACCACGGCTTCATCCGCTATCGCAGGAGCGGCGAGTTCCACGCCAACAACCCCGTCGTCGTTCGCACGCTCCACAAGGCCGTCCGATCCGGCGACTACGAGGACTATGTTCCTTACCGCGACGCGCTGAACAACCGACCGGTCTCCTCGCTGCGGGACGTGCTGACCTTCAACAAGACACGTGCGCCGATCCCCATCGACGAGGTCGAGCCAATCGAAGACATCTGGAAGCACTTCACCACGGGCGCGATGTCGCTTGGCGCGTTGAGCGCCCCCGCCCACGAGACGCTGGCGATGGCCATGAACCACATCGGCGGCGCGGCTGACACGGGCGAAGGCGGCGAGGACCCACGGCGGTTCCGTGGCCTGACACGCGGCTACAACGCCAACTCCAAGATCAAGCAGGTCGCGTCTGGCCGCTTCGGCGTCACGCCGGAATACCTCGCCATGGCCGAAGAGCTTGAAATCAAGATGGCGCAGGGCTCCAAACCCGGCGAGGGCGGACAGCTGCCCGGCCACAAGGTGATTGAGTACATCGCCTACCTCCGGCATACGCAGCCCGGCATCACGTTGATCTCGCCGCCGCCGCACCATGACATCTATTCCATCGAGGACCTGGCACAACTCATCTATGACCTCAAGACGGTCAACCCTCGTGCCAAGGTCAGCGTCAAGCTGGTGGCGGAGGCGGGCGTCGGTACAATCGCCGCGGGCGTCGCCAAGGGTTACGCGGACAAGGTGCAGATCTCCGGCCATGAGGGCGGCACGGGCGCGAGTCCACTGTCATCCATCAAGAACGCCGGCACCCCGTGGGAACTTGGCCTGACGGAGGCGCAGCAAGTCCTGGTGATGAATGACCTGCGCGGTCGCGTCAAGTTGCGCACTGACGGCGGCATCCGCACAGGGCGTGATGTCGTCATCGCCACAATGCTCGGCGCGGATGAAGTCGGCTTTGGCACCGTTGCCCTGCTCGCGCTGGGCTGTGAAATGGCGCGCCAGTGTCACCTGAACAGCTGCCCCGTCGGGGTGGCCACGCAGCGGGACGACTTGATCGCCAAGTTCAACGGCTCCGTCGAGACCGTCGTGAACTACTTCACCTTTGTCGCAACAGAGGTCCGCGAGATCCTGGCCAGCCTCGGCGTCCGGTCCTTGAATGACATCATCGGCCACCCCGAGTTCCTGAAGCTGCGCCCGGACATTGAGGAGTTTGAACGCGCTAGGTTCGTGGACGCCCTCAAACTGATTGCTCCCGCCGACCCCACATTCCAGCGCCCCGTCAGCAATGAGCAGGAACGCAACGACAGGCCGAATGACGAGAAGCTCGACGATCGCATCCTGTCGGAGATCACCGGCGCTATCGAAAGCAGGACTCCAGTTTCCCTGTCCTATGACATCAGGAACGCCCAGCGCACGGTTGGCGCGCGCATCTCTGGAGCCATCGCGCACCGCTACGGCGTCAAGGGACTGCCCCCCGGCACCATAGACCTCTCATTCACCGGTTCCGCCGGCCAGAGCTTTGGCGCATTCCTGAATGAAGGCGTGCGGATGACGCTCACGGGCGAAGCCAATGATTACGTCGGCAAGGGCATGGCAGGCGGTGAACTCGTCATCCGGCCACCCGCCGACGCAACCTTCGAAACGCACAAGAACTCCATCATCGGCAACACTTGTATCTACGGCGGCACGGGCGGGTACTTCTATGTTGCCGGACGGGCCGGAGAGCGGTTCGCCGTGCGCAACAGTGGCACGCAGGCCGTCGTGGAAGGAGTCGGGGATCACGGCTGCGAGTACATGACCAGCGGCATCGTCGTGGTGCTCGGAACCGTGGGGCGCAATTTTGGCGCCGGCATGTCCGGCGGCGCGGCGTTCGTGCTGGACGAGAACGGAGATTTCCCGTCGCTCTACAACCAGGAACTGCTGGTTCTTGACAGGCTTGAGGACGATGACGATGAGCGTCACGTGCTGGAGCTCATTGAGCGCCATGCAGAGACGACGGGCAGTAAGCGCTCCGCCGAAATCCTCGCCGATTGGCCGAAATACCGCGTGATGTTCTGGAAGGCGCTGCCGGCCCAGCTGCGTGACAAGAATCTCTCGCTCGCCGAAGTCCTCAAGAAGGTTGAGGGAGCCGCGCTCGTAACCGCGCGCTAGGGGGTAGCAGCCGTCACACCGGCTCGCCCCGCAGAGTCCTTTTTGCTGGTGCCCAAGGCAAATTCAGGGGTTTGCACATCTTTTTTGATTACGTGATAGACTACCCCATCCGGCGTTTAGCCGATGATTCTTGGCCGCGATGCGCTCGAGGGGGGATAGAGCCTCGCCGCCTCACAAAGGAGATTCGCATGAAGGCTGTCATTTTGGCAGCGGGACATGGGTCCCGTTTTAGCCAATACGGTGTCCGCCATAAGGCGCTCCTGCCTGTCAACGGGCAGACCGTGATCGACTACACATTGGACGGGATTCAACAGGCCGGCATATCAGACATCTGCATCGTCATCGGCCATGAGGGCCAGGCGCTGCAGGACGCTCTTGGAGACGGCTCAACACGCGGTGCCAACATCACGTATGTCATGAACACGGAGCACCATCGGGGAAACGCCGTTTCCGTCCTAACCGCGAAAGATGAGGTTGGCACGGAACCGTTTATCCTCTCCATGGCCGATCACATGCCTTCGCCGGAAATCATCCAGGGTCTGGTGGACGGCGCAAGTGAGAATGGATGGAACCTGAATGCGCTCGCCGTAGACTTCGACCCCGATGACCGGGATATCGAGGAGGGAACACGCGTCAGCGTGGATAATCACGGCCACATCGTGGCAATCGGCAAGAACTTGCCGGACTGGAACGGCATCGATTGCGGTGTGTTCCTGTTCACCCCCGCCATCTTTGAGGCCATCGAGGCCAAGCTCGTGGAGGACAGCTCCCACGATGAGCTCAGCCAGGCTGTGTCGCGTATGATCCTGTCCGGCAACGATCTCCACGCCCACGACGTTGACGGCGCGTTCTGGTTTGACGTTGACACGTGGGAAGACCTGAAGCTGGCCCGTGAGGCGCTCGGGTACGTCACGTAGCGCCCACGCATGCACGAAGGCTTCGTCTCCCGCTACCTGAACCGACGCTTCTCGCGCCCTGCCGCGCGTGCGCTCGCCCATACGCCTGTCACGCCCAACCAGGTCTCATTCATCGCGTTCCTGATGGCCGTGGCAGCGGCCGCGCTTTTCTACTACGATCTCAACATCTGGGCGGGCGTTCTCGTCCAGGCGTCGTCCATCGTGGACGGCGTGGACGGTGATCTTGCGCGCGCCAAGAACATGGCAAGCCGCTTCGGCGGGTTCTTCGATGCCCTGCTTGACCGCTACGCGGACGTTCTAATCCTGGCCGGATTAGGCTACTGGTCCCATGCATTCGAACCGGGCGTGTCCATCCCCGTGGTCTCGACGGCTGCTCTTGCAGCAATCGTTGGCTCTCTGATGATCAGCTACAGCCGCGCCCGCGCCGAGGCCACCTTCGGCCAACCATTCGAGGGCCTGCCCGGTGCGTTGGCATCACGTGATCTACGCCTGTTTGTGATCATGATCGGCGCAATCACCGGCCAGGGCGTGGCGACACTCGCCGTCATCGCCGTCCTGACCAACCTCGTCGTCCTCTGGCGCCTCGGCGTCGCCCGCTGGGGCAATGTAGGCGGCGAGGAGTGAGGAGCAGGCGCTAACAGCAGGGATCGGGCGCTTGTCGCTCTAAGGAGTTATACGTATACTACTAATTGTTGTACGTGTACGTATCTTTCCAGAGGAAACACCGATGAAGCACAAGCTAACCATCACCATAGACGAGGAGCTTATCCCTCTCGCGAAGCGGCACGCGAGGTCAAAGGGCGTCTCGCTGTCCGCTCTCATTGAGCAATCGTTGAGGGAGGCAACCGCCGGCGATGAACTGCCCTTCGGGACGAAGTGGCGTGGAAAGTTCCAGCCCGCCAACCGAACGGGCGATCCCCTATACGACGCTCTTCACAAGAAATACCACCTATGATTCACATCGACACTGACGTCCTTGTCGATGTGGTCGAAGACCGAAGACCGTTCAGCGAGGCATCCACGCGGTTCCTTGACCTCATCAGCACGGGCGCCGAGCCCGCGTGCGTAGCGTGGCATACAATCTCCAATCTGCATTATGTGGCCAAGCCGAGACCACAGTACCCTGATATCCGGTCATTCATTGAGAACCTTGTCAGGCTTGTCACGGTGGTTCCTACATCCAACACGGACGTGCTGCAAGCGTTGAGGCTGAACATGAGCGACTTTGAAGACGCAATGCAAGTGGCTGCCGCCATCGCGGCTGGAGCGCGCCTCATCGTCACCAGGGACCTGGATGACTATCGGAACTCACCAATCCGAGCCATCAGTCCATCGCAAGCCGTCGCCGAACTATCCTGAACCACCTCTCACCCATTGCCGTCTGCCTCGATGCGTACTGACTGCATCAATACGAAGGCCACTGCTGACATGCCGTATTGCCATTGATATTAAGCTGCATTAATATGGAACATGGCTAGACGGATACGCTGGCAGGGTTGGGGGGCTCATGGACTACCAGAATCTGCTCTATGAGAAGCAGCGCAACGGCGTGCTCATCACGCTCAACCGCCCGGAGGTGATGAACGCCATCTCGGACGAGCTGGACATCGAGCTTCACCACGCCCTTGACGCCGCCGACGCCGATCCCGAGGTGCGCGCCATCGTCCTCACCGGCGCCGGTCAGGCCTTCTCCGCAGGATTCGACATCGCCGGCGGCGGAGCCGACTACGAATGGCCATACGGCCTCCCAAAGGGGGGCAACGTCGCCGCTGAGATCGACCGCTGGCGCACGCGCTTCTGGAAGAAGGAGCACGGCCGCATCGCCCGCGTCATCGATGAAATCGACACGCCGATCATCGCCGTCGTCAGCGGCTGGTGCATGGGCGGCGGCTCATGGTACGCCCTGACCTCCCACATCACCATCGCGGCGGAGGACGCCGTCTTTGGGCAGGTCGAGGTCCGCATGATCTCGGACGACAACTACATCTGGATTCACCACGCCGGCTACAAAAACGGACTACGCTACGCCCTCACCGGCGACCACATCGATGCACAGGAAGCGCTCCGCATCGGTATCGTCAACAAAGTCGTCCCGACAAAGGACGACGCCCTTGAAGAGGCATTCCAACTAACGGAGCGGCTAGCTCTCGTTAGCCCGGAGACGGTCAAGATTAACCTTGCCGTCGCCATGCGCGGCATTGAGATGCAGGGCATCCACAACGTCATGCGCTACAACTCCGAGCTTGCCGCAGCCGTCATCGTCTCCAAGCGCGAGGATTTCACTGCCCCGCTCGAGGAGGCGCGCAAGGAAGGCGGTCTCCGCGCATTCATCCGCAAGCGTGATGAGCCGTTCCAGCCGGAGCCGTTCGGGCCGCGTTCCGCCAAGGCGCGCGAAGAGCGTGAGCGCGAAAAGGGCTCATGATTTGCGCTAGAAGGAGCGGCGGGCTGTGAATCGGCTGCATCTCGCCGCCACCCCGGAGGCCATACTTGCTCAGGCCACGCCTGAGCATGAGCCTGTGGCTCCTCTCAGTTGCACACGAACACTGTTACGGTTGCGCGCGTCCTCTTTGCTCGCAACGCATTCTACAGAACAATCCGAAGACGCACGCCGCCCAGCCCCGTTCGTCCTTAGCTTTGAGGTCGACAAACAGACCCCGGCAAGCTCTCAACCCGCCGTCACCCCTGCCTGTATCAGAACCATAGCTGCCCTCGCCTCGCTTGCGCGCAGGCGCAGGAACGGCAATGTAGTCCCGCCCACACCCGAGTCCTGTGTCCCGTCACAAATCGGAAGTTGGCAATACAACCCGGAGAAGGGGTGCTCAGACCATGACACATCAACTCCGGCACAACGTACGGCATCCCACAAGACAGCGGTGCATGGACCAACCGTCATCCGACATTCCCATAGACGCAGCCGACTAAGACGGCGGTCGGTTTACCGGCTGCCCCGATTGCCCGACGCTCCAATTGACGTCGAAAATACTTTCTTCGTTCAATTGGAGGTTAACCATGTTTCGGTTACTGATTGGACTCATTGGAGTCCTGCTTTTGATTGCGGCAGTCGGATGCCAGGGACGTCCCGATCCCACGGCCACGTCGGCGCCCACATCCGTTCCTGAACCCACCACAGCTCCACGAGTGGCGAGCGCCCAGGGCCCCGGCGAACTTGTCGTCTACTCCGGCCGCAGTGAGAGCCTTGTAGGCCCAATCATCGAGCAGTTCGCAGATGCGACAGGCATCGATGTCAGCGTCAAGTACGGCAGCACGTCGGAGATAGCCGCCACCATCCTTGAGGAGGGCGCAAACTCGCCCGCGGACATCTTCTTTGCGCAGGATCCCGGTGGACTCGCGGCTGTGGAGTCCATGTTCGCGACACTGCCCAACGACGTTCTCAGTCACGTTCCCGCTAACTTCCGTTCTCCCGACGGCAAGTGGATCGGCCTGTCCGGGCGCGCCCGCGTCATCGTCTACAACACAGATCGCGTTTCGCCGGGCGACCTGCCGAGTGATCTGCGGGGATTCACTGATCCGGAGTGGGAGGGCCGAATCGGCTGGCCACCCACCAACGGCTCATTCCAGGCGATGGTGACCGCCATGCGCGTTATCTGGGGTGAGACTGAAACACGGGCGTGGCTTGAGGGAATCCAGGCGAACAATCCCCAGACCTACCCCAAGAACACGCCCACAGTCGCAGCAGCGGGCGCGGGTGAAATCGATGTCGGATTCGTCAATCACTACTACCTGTATCGATTCCTGGCAGAAGAGGGTGAGGGCTTTGCCGCGCGCAACGCGCACCTCACCGGCGGTGGACCCGGCGCGATGATCCTCGTTGCCGGGGCAGGAGTCCTTGACGGCGCAGACAACAGTGAAAACGCGATCAAATTCATCGAGTTCATGCTGTCAACTGTCGCCCAGCAGTACTTCGCCGGCTCAACGTATGAATACCCTCTCATTGAGGGCGTCAACGTCAACCGACTGCTGACACCACTGGCAGACATCAATGCGCCTGAGGTGGACATGGCAGACCTCGGAGACCTCGAGGGTACGCTTGATCTGCTCCGTGACACAGGAGTCCTCCCCTAGATGAGCACAACGGCGGTCGACTTCGGGAATAAACGCGTCGTCGCGCGCGTCCGGCGTCGGCCGCCCTTCTCACTCACACTGGCCGCCTCGCTACTCGGGGCGGCAGTGGTATTGCCCGTTATCTACCTCGCTATTCGCACATTTGAGGCGGGATCTGAAACGCTGGCGGACATCCTGTTTCGCCCTCGTGTCGCGGCCATTATCCTCCGCAGCTTTGTGCTCGTGGCGATTGTCTCGGCCGCATCCGCTGTTCTGGCCCTTGCCCTAGGCTGGCTTATTGAGCGCACGGACCTGCCATTCAGGCGGTTGTGGAGCATTGTGACAGTCCTGCCGCTCGTCATCCCCAGCTACATCATGGCCTTCCTGTTCATTTCCGTTTTTGCCCCGCGCGGTATGGTGCAGCGAATATTCGCGGAACCGTTCGGCATCCAGGAGATACCGTCGTTCTACGGCCTGCCCGGCGCAGCCATCGTGCTGATCCTCGTGTCGTACCCATACACTCTGCTAACAGTCAGGGCGGCGTTGCGGGGTTCGGGGCGCGCCCTGGAAGAGGCCTCCCGAACACTGGGCAAGGGCCCATGGGAGACCTTCTTCCGTGTCACCCTGCCGCAACTGAGACCCGCCATTGCGTCAGGCAGCCTGCTCGTCGCCCTATACACCATCAGCGATTTCGGCGCCGTCTCATTGCTTCGATTTGAGACATTCACATGGGCCATTTACGTCCAATACACCAGCTATGTGGATCGAACTGCCGCCGCCGCGCTCTCGATCGTCCTCGTCGGCTTCGCCATCGTGATATTTCTCGCCACAACAAGGGTTCATGGTGAACAGGCATTTGAAGAAACGCACCAGGCGGAACTTGGCGGCGCGGATCAATCGTCGACTCCGTTGGGCAGGTGGAAATACCCTGCCCTTGCGCTCTGCTCACTGACAACCTTCGTCGCCCTGGTCATCCCAATGGCCGTGCTGCTCTTCTGGCTGATTCGCGGCGTGAGCGCAGGCGAGGAGCTGGGGATCGTTTGGGGAGCCGCCATCAACTCCGCGGTAGTCTCTGGTTCGGCAGCCACAGTCGCAGTTGTAGCAGCCCTGCCGGTCGTTGTCCTCGCCGTCCGCTATCCCGGATTCTTTAGCAGCGCGATCGACCGCGTAAGCCACATGGGTTTCGCCTTGCCTGGTCTCGTGATTGCCCTGGCCCTTGTCTTCTTTGGTTCTCGGCTGGTTCCTGCTCTCTATCAGACTCACGCAATGTTGGTATTCGCGTATCTCGTCCTCTTCTTGCCGGTGGCGATGGGGCCTCTGCGTTCATCTCTCCTCCAGGTCAACCCGCGCGTCGAGGAAGCCGGCAGAACACTTGGTAAGCGCCCTTTACAAGTGTTTAGTACAATAACAATACCCTTGTTGCGCCCCGGCATTCTCGCCGGAGGCGCGCTTGTATTCCTCACGGCGATGAAGGAGCTTCCAGCCACTTTGCTTCTCAGTCCACTTGATTTCGGTAATCTCGCAACCCGGGTTTGGGCTGCAAGTTCAGAGGCGTTCTTTGCTCAGGCCGCCCTCCCCGCCTTACTGCTTGTCGTCATTTCTGCTATTCCAATGATGTTCCTTATTGGTCGACGAAGGACCGCACAAGCATGACAAGCATCGAACACCCACCCCGCCGCATGCTCCGCTGCGTTGGCGTGACCAAACAGTACTACCCCTCCGGCGCGGGAGCGCACGACGTGTCCCTCGAAGTCATGGAGGGGCAGATTCTCGCGCTCGTCGGCCCAAGCGGCTGCGGCAAGACCACTCTGCTGCGCGCAATAGCAGGGCTGGAAAGCCCGGACGAGGGGACGATCGAGGTGGATGGCAAGACAGTGACAGGGAGAGGTGTCTTTGTACAGCCGGAATTCCGTAGCGTCGGTTTCGTGTTCCAGGACTACGCCCTCTTCCCGCACATGACGGTGGAATCCAACATCGCCTACGGCCTGCCGCGCAACGCTCCGAACCGCGAGCAGCGCATTGATGAGCTGCTCGATCTCGTCAATCTTTCAGACCGTCGAAACAGGCGGCCCCACGAGCTCTCCGGCGGCGAGCGTCAGAGGGTGGCTCTTGCCCGTGCGCTCGCGCCCTCACCCAAGATTCTCCTGATGGATGAACCGTTCTCGAACCTCGACCCCAACCTGAGCGCCCGCTTGCAACTGGAGGTGCGTGAAATCCTCCATGAGGCGGGCATCACGGTCGTGTTCGTCACGCACGACCAGGAGGCGGCATTGTCGATGGGCGATGTTATTGCCGTGATGGATCGCGGGCGCATCCAGCAGGTCGGCGTGCCGGACATGGCATTCCACCGCCCCGTCAACCGCTTCGTCGCCGCGTTCCTCGGAGAGGCCGACTTCATTCCGGCGGAGCCCACGGCAGTTGAATCGCGCGTATTGACGGAACTGGGAGAAGCAGAGGTGAGCGGCGCGTTGATGGTCGATGACAAGGCTGACATGGACTTGATGGTGAGGCCGGAAGATCTCACCATCAGCGCAGACGATATTGGAAACGGTCGCGTTGTAGGGCGCATCTTCAGCGGAGCATTTTACGACTACAGCGTGGAACTGGATTCAGGCGTCGTGTGCCGCGCCATGGCCTCTCACGCGAACACTATTGATATTGGCGCGCGCGTCAGTCTCCGCATCACCGCCGGGCATCCCCTGCCCGTCTTTCCGCGCGAACCCACCCTTTCGCCCTGACTACAGCTCGTTCCCAGCTCGCCCTGAACCACCAAAGGAGATATCCGTTCACCCTGAGCTTGTCGAAGGGTGCATACATCGCGGCTCAACTTGCCTCACACAAAAGCGGCTACTATAATCCGCTACACGGAGGCACAAGGAAAATGCCCATCTTTGAATACGGTTGCAAGACCTGCGGACACAGCTTCGACAAGTTCGTGCGCGGGTACAACACGCCTGTCGGCGTAACCTGCCCCGCCTGCGAGAGCGAGGAGGTTGAGCGCAAGATGTCCGCCGTCGGCGTCACCGGCGTCTGGCAGAGCAACGCTCCCCAATTCGATATGCCCAAGCCCCAGCGCGTGCGGCCCGACGACCCGTTCCGCTGCATCGCCTAACAAAAAACCTTAGCGGGCTTGAGCAATGCCCCTCTTTGAATACGAATGCCGCGCCTGTGACGGTCGTTTCGAGAAGCTGATCCGCAGCATCAGCGCACAGCCCGGCGAGGTCGAATGCCCCGGCTGCGGCTCCACTGACACCTACAAGGTCATCTCGCAGTTCGGCGTCACCAGCAGCAGCTCGGATCTGGGCTTCGGATTCCCCGGCATGGCCGGTGGTGGCGGAGGCAATCCTGCCGGCCACGTCCACGGCCCCGGTTGAACCACTTGAAGCGGCTAAGTGCTTAACGCCCCGTGCGGGCGTAACTCAGTAATCCCCCGGCCTCCAGAGATTCGTGGATGTTGCCGGTCGGCGCGTCATCATTTCACGAATGGCAGAATGAGTCGTCGGCCCCGCCGCGATAACACCGTCAATTAGCGTGTCCCTTTGATTGAACTGCATGGGACGTCCACCCAGATCGGTCACCACGCCGCCCGCCGCCTCCACAAGCAGCGCCCCGGCGGCAACGTCCCACTCATTCTTCGGCTCCAGGCTGATGACGGCGTCCGCCTTGCCCGCTGCGACAAGTGCCATCTTATACGCGATGGAGCCGATCGTTCGAACCTTGAATGACGCGCCACGAAAGCGGTGCCACGAACCCCATCGGACCTCGCTCCGCGACGCAAGAACCGTCACGTCTGAGGACAATTCTTCATGGTCGGTCACACGCGTACCGTCACTGTTGAGCGTGGCCGCGCCGCCGCGTTCTGCCAGAAACGTCTCATTCGCCCATGGATTCAGGATTCCCGCGGCAGCAATCTCCCCATCCACGGATAACCCGACGGACACGCACCACTCAGCTTGCCCAGCCAGGAAGCCCCGCGTGCCGTCGATGGGATCGACCACCCACACGCGCTCCATGCCGATGCGATGCCCGTCATCATGCGTCTCCTCAGACAGCCACCCCTCCCCGGGGCGAACGAGTGCCTTGTGCAGCAGTTCATCGAGCGCGTGATCGGCCTCCGTCACGGGGCCGTCCCACCCCTTGTGCTGTACATAGACGGATGACGGCGAGAATGTGCTCGCTAGTTCGGCAGACTCCTCCAGCGCGGCGGCAATCCGACCTAGATCACTGTCTCCGTCTCTGGTCATGCCGTAGTTCGCGAAATGGAAGCAGGCATCAGGAGGCGATAGCGCTGCGCTTGTTGTTGAGATAGTCGACAAGCACGTACTGCCCCAGCTTGTCTGGCTGCGTGAAGAAGGCACGTCCTCTATTGAGCCGCGTCATCTGCCGCACGAAATTCACCAGGTAGTACGCCATCTCCAGCATGAACACGTTGATCGTGATGCCCTCCTGCGTGCAGCGCTTGACCTCGCGCAGCGTCATGTCGATGGTGCGCTGGCTGGGCGGGTATGTGAAATAGGGCGTGCCGCCCTCAAGGTGGGCCGTCGGCTCGCCGTCCGTGACCATGATCACCTGCCGCGTGCTGGAGCGGTGCTTGTTTAGCAGTTGGCGAGAAATCATCAGTGCGTGCTGCATGTTCGTGCCGGGTGAATAACCACCCCACGTCGCCTTGATCAACTCATCGCCCTTGAGCTCCCATGCGTAGTCGGCAAACCCGACCACATACAGATTGTCGCGTGGGAACTGCATCTTGATGAGCGTGTGGAGGGCCAGCGCCATACGCTTGGCGGCGTCAAAGCTCCCGCTGATGGCCATGGAACGGCTCTGGTCCAGCAGAATCACAGTGCTCGCCTGCGTCAGCGCCTCATCGCGATAAACCTCGAAATCGTCAGGGGCGATGGTAAGCGGCGTGCCGGGGCCGCTCCGCATGACGGCATTCTTCACCGTCCGCGACATGTGGACGTCGAAGTGGTCCCCGAACTCGTAGATCTTCGTGGATTCCTCGTCCTTCTCACCAAAGAGGCCGTTCTTGCGCATCTCATGCGCGCCGATACCTGCGCTCCGCAGTCTGTTGAAGATATCTTTCAGGGCCTTTTCGCCGATTTTGCGGATGCCCCGTGGCGTCAGCTCGAGCTTGTCGCCGTTCTTGCGAATGTACCCTGCCTTTTCGAGTTGCTCCTGCAGCTGCCGCAGCCAATCAAGATCACGCGCGGCATCCTCACCGATGAGATTCTCCACCTGCTCCCGATCGATCTCGTCGATGTCGCCCCGCCGCTCGGCGGCCCGCAGCTGTGCCTCAAGATCGTCAATCTGCTGAAGCTGGTCCATCAGCCGCATCGCTTCCTGGAGCGACAGCGACTCATCACCGGCAAACGGGTAGTTCTGCCGCATCTCCTGCATGGGCATCAGTGAGTCCATGAGGGATGACAGTTCGGCCATCTCCTGCATCAGTTCAGGATCGTTGAGCGCCGCCTCCATCGTCTCCTGCAGTTGCTGACGCATGTCGTCCGGCAGGCTGTCCATCAACGACTGGAACTGCGACATCTGCTCCATCAGGCGATCCAGCAATTCGTCGATGTCGCGGGGCGGGTCGTCGCCGAACATCTGGCCCCACTTGTCCATGAACTCATCGAATTTGGGATCGTTTCCCTGGGCATAGTCGCGCAGCATCTCGTTCAGATCGCGCATCATCTGCCTGCTCGCTTCCATCTGCTCAGGCGTGATGTTCTGCATCTGCTGCATCATGTTCTGCATATAGGATTGCGCGGCCTGCTGTCGGAGCGAGTCCAGCAACTCCTGGAATTTCTCCCGCGCCTCTTCGTCCATGAAGTCGTAGTCGCTGAGTTCCTTGATGGCCCCGCCGGGATCATTGGGCAGCGAGTCCATGAAGTCCATCTTGCGCTGCGCCATATTCTCCAGCGCCTGCGCCGTCATGCGGTCCATGCCCTGCCCGCGCTGTGAGCGCTGCCCCGCGCCCTGCTGTTGCTGATCGCCCTGCTGGCCGCCGTCTTGCTGGCCGGACCGCGATCCCTCCTCGCTGTCCTGCCCCTGCCGGTTGCCGCTGTTCAGTTCACGCTCTAGCTGTTCGAGGAATCGTTGAAGCTCTTCTTCCGCCGCCTGCCGACCTGAGCCGGGCTGCATGTTGTCCGAGTCTTGCTGACCGGATTGGCCATCCTGTGATTGCGATGGCGCGTTCCCGCCGTCCTGCTCTACGTCAGGCGTGTCCCGCATCGCCCCCCGCGCTTCCTGCATCCGCTGTTCGAGGGTGTCTCGTTCGAGGTCGCGAATCTCTTGCAGCTTCTCGCGGATTCCGTCCAGCACGGAGTTCAAATCGTAGCGGTCGAGATAGTTCTGTCGCTGTTGGCGGAGACGCTCGGTCATCTGCCGAATGCCGTCGATGTTCCGACGGTCCTGCATGTCGTAGCCGCGCATCATCATGCGGCGCAGGGCGCGGCGAATGTCTCCGTGGGTAGCGAGGTCGTCCGAGATGGCCTCCATCAGGTCTTCCGGCGCGGCGCCAAAAGGCTCCTGCGTGTTATCCCATCGGCCGTATCGAAAAATCGGCATCGGAGTCACCCTCAGAGGAATCGAGTTGTGGCAGCACGCTACCGCTCCCCTACCACCCACGTGTCAACGTTTAGCACATGATACATGGATGCCACCCCATCTGCCCGTCTACCCCACTCGCCCGCAAATGCGCTACAATCGTCTCTGTCCCGGTGACTCTGGCGAAGCGGACCCACCCGTTCCCATCCCGAACACGGAAGTGAAACGTTTCAGCGCCGACGATACTGGAGGGGCAGCCCTCTGTGGAAAATAGGTCGTTGCCGGGGCTTTTTCTTTGTCCATAATTCTCTAATGACGAACCAACCCGATAACACACAAACATCTGTGGGCGCATTCCGCCCCGGCGACCTCGTCCTGCTCACCGACCGCAAGCGCCGCAAGTACCTCGTCACGCTCAGAGAGGGCGGCGAGTTCCATTCCCACGCAGGCATCATCCTCCACAACGACATGATCGGCCGCCCGGAGGGAACCGAGTTCAGAACCTCCCAGCGCGGAGGCGTCTACTTGGCGCTGCGGCCGACGTTTGCCGACTACATCCTGACGATGAAGCGCGGCGCGACACCCATCTACCCCAAGGACATCGGCGCGATTCTCACCTATGCGGACATCCGCCCCGGCGCGCGCGTCGTTGAGGCCGGCATCGGCTCAGGCGCGCTGACCATCGCCCTGCTACAAGCCGTCGGCGACTCCGGCCACGTCTATTCCTACGAGACCCGCGAGGATTTCGCCAAACTGGCACAGAGCAACGTCTCCGCCTTTCTGCCCGATGATTCAGCCGGCCGACTGACAGTCCACGTATCTGACATCTACATGGACGGCATCAAGGAAAAAGATGTGGACCGGGTTGTGCTGGATCTGCCGGAGCCCTCGCGTGTCATCCCACATGCGCGAAATGCGATGCGCCCCGGCGGAATCTTCTTGGCCTTTGTGCCAACGACCCTACAGCTTCATCGACTCTGGCAGGATCTGGACGCCGACCCCGTATTCGACCTGATCGAACAGTTTGAAATTGCCCACCGCTCGTGGGATGCCGGGCCCAACACACTCCGCCCCGCGCACCGCATGGTCGCCCACACCGGCTTCATCACCACCGCCCGCCGCCTGGCAGACCCCGCCTAAAACAGTCGCCTTTGGCTCTCATCCTGCAGGCGCTCCACCGCGCGACCAAGCCGTCTTAGCCCTTCGTTGATGTTATCGATGGACGCCTCGCTGAACGCGAACCGCATGTAACGCATGGGCGGCTCATCCTCGACGAAAAAGCGGTGCCCGGGCGCGAATGACACCCGCTCTTCACGCGCCAGTTCCCATAGTCGCGACACGTCCACACCTTCTGCCGCCTCAAGCCAGAAGAAGAACCCGCCGGCGGGATTGGTCCACCGCGCCAATGGCCCAAGATTCTCCCGCGCCGCAAGACTGAATGCGACGCGCTTGCGCCGATACACTTCCCGCACCCGATTGATATGCGAATCAAGCTCGTCGTTGGCAAGGAACCGCGCCAGCATCCGGGACAGCGTCACGCTCGTTCCCATATCCGTGCGATTGGCCGCCGCGTGCTCAACGGCGGGGGGCGAACCCGTGAGCCAGCCGATTCTCAGACCCGGGCCAATCACCTTGCTGAATGTGCCCACCTGCACCGTCTGCTCCGGCGCGAGCGACAGCAGCGACGGCGTATCGATCCCGTCGATACCCACCTCCGCATATGCCGCGTCCTCAACAACGAGGCACCCGGCATTCGCGGCAAGTTCAACGAGCCGCCTGCGCAGCATGGTCGGCATCTGCACACCGGTGGGGTTTTGATAGTCCGGCGTGAGATAGATTAACTTGGGGCGGTCGCCCGCCGCGCGCAGCTCGGCGAGAGTCTGCTCAAGCTCATCGATGTCCAGTCCGTTCGCGCCGGACGACACAGGCATGAGCCGCGCGCCATGCGCCCGAAACGTCCACAGCGAGCCGGTGAACGCCGGATTCTCCGTAATCACAACATCGCCGGGATCGATGAACGTGGCGCAGACGATGTCCAACGCCTGCGATGCCCCCGTCGTAATGACAACGTGCTCCGGCGGCGTCTCGACCCCGTGCAGCCGCGTGACCCGTTCTGCAATCTGCTCCCGCAGAGCAATATCGCCCATTGACGAACCGTATTGCAGCGACGCAATCCCCTCTTCCGCAATTACTGCCCGCGCCGCCTCATCAAGCTGCTCCAGCGGCAGCGTCTCGGGATCTGGCACACCCGCGCCAAAGCTAATCGTTCCCTCCGGCGCGGGCGCGACACTGCTCCACGGGTGCTGCAGTCCGCCCCGTCGCGACAGCAAACTGTTGAACGTTTCCTGATCCACGCTCTGAACCCCCAGACAACGAGCCAATCCAATACCTATTCCATCATGTGCCCACTCCCCAAAGCGAGCAACCTTGACAACTCACCCCGTCGAGCGCATACATAGTCCTACGCCATATCCGGCGAGCGGGCGTAACTCAGTGGTAGAGTGTCTGCTTCCCAAGCAGAATGTCGTGGGTTCGATCCCCATCGCCCGCTCCAGAAATTCTTCGCTGCCAGCGCAGGAACGCGGCAAACTAACACTCAATCACATCCAAGCCTGACCGCGAAGTTTGAAATACACTGGATAGACCATGTTTGAGGCACTCACCGAACGACTTACCGGCGTCTTCAACAGACTCTCCGGCCGTGGCCGCATCACCGAGGCGGATGTTGAAGAGGCGCTGCGTGAGGTCCGACGCGCCCTCCTTGAAGCCGACGTCAACCTCCGCGTCGTGCGTGAACTCCAGCAGAGCATCCGCGACCGCGCCGTCGGTGAAGAGGTCCTACAATCCGTCACGCCTGTCCAGCAGATCATCAAGATCGTGCAGGAGGAGCTAACGGACGTTCTCGGCAAAGAGAATCGCTCACTCGATGCGGGCGGTAATCGCCCCGCCACCGTCCTCCTCGTAGGCCTGCAAGGCTCCGGCAAAACGACAACCGCCGCCAAGCTCGCATCTAACCTCGTGCAGCAAGGACAGGCCGTGTCTATGGGGGCAGGCGACGTGCGCCGCCCCGCCGCCATCGAGCAGCTGACCGCGCTTGGCAACCAGATCAACGTCCCCGTCCACGCCGAGCCCGGCAACGGAAACGCAGTTGCCGTCGCCAAATCATCTTTGGCCGCCGCCCGCGATGCCAACGCGCATTGGCACATCTTTGACACCGGCGGACGACTGCAGGTTGACGATGAACTGATGAAAGAACTGGCCGACGTGCGCAAGGCGCTGAACCCTGCCGAAGTACTGCTTGTCGTTGATGCTATGACCGGCCAGGACGCCGTCAACGCTGCCGAGGAGTTTCATCGGCAGGTGCCGCTCACCGGCCTTGTACTGACCAAAATGGATGGTGATGCGCGTGGTGGCGCGGCCCTCTCCATCACGTCCGTCACCGGCTTGCCCGTCATGTTCATCGGCGTCGGCGAGCGCATGGACGCCCTGGAGCCGTTCTATCCGGACAGGCTCGCGGGACGCATCCTCGGCATGGGTGATGTCGTCACGCTCGTCGAAAAAGCTCAGCAGACCATCGACGAGGAAAAGGCCCAGGAGATGGAGCGCAAGCTCCGCACCGCCAGCTTCGACCTCAACGATTTCCTGGAGCAGATGGATCAGCTCCGCAACATGGGCGGCATGGCAAATCTGGTCGACATGATCCCCGGCTTCTCCCAGATGAAGGGCAAGCTGCCAACGGACGCGTTCGATGAGAAACAGATCAAGCGCGTGGAGGCCATCGTCCTGTCCATGACGCCGGAGGAGCGACAGCGGCCGGACATCATCGGCGGCAGCCGCCGCAAACGCATCGCGCGAGGCAGCGGCACACAGCCCGCGGACGTAAACCGCCTGCTCAATCAGTTCGGGGAAATGCGCAAGATGATGCGGCAGCTATCGTCCGGCAAGAAGATCCGCGGCCTACCATTCAAGCTTGGCTAGACCGCTGCTCCCGCAGACCCTCACGCAGCCGCGCAACCAGCGGCTTTAGCGACTCCAACAGCGCGCTCGCCTCGTCCGGTGGAATCTCAAACGGCTTGCGATTCGTCTCCGGAAAGACCATCCAGAAATAGAACCCCTCCCACGCGCGATCCGCGGCCATATCGTTCCGCGCCCGCATAATCGTCTCCAGGTACTTCCCATGAAACCGCTGCCGCACATGCTCAAGCAACTCGGCATCCCCCGCCAACGACGGCGCCCCCTCAAACGCACTAAGCCACTCCTCCGCCGCCGGGATGGTCATACGGGCATCACCTCAAATGTCCTCACCGGTACGTCGGCCCATCAGGATCAATAATCTCGGCGATGCGTTCTAGTTCCGTCACGGTGGCACTCAAGGTAGCCTCTCGGTCTGCGCCAGATGGCAAAGGAATCGCCACACAATGAGTCATCCAGTTATGCCATTGTGTTTTTGATTTGACCAGATTTCCCAATTTGTCCACTACCGTATCGCGACTAACAGGTTGGTCTGCATTAGTTGGTTGAATGGTCAGCCAGAGTGGAGGATTGGCCATGTGCTTAGCAGCTATGTCTACTATGCCAAGCCACACCAGAACACCAGCTAGTACCATGAAACGTCCGTAGAAGACCCCACGGTTTGACCCCACGTTCTGCGAACCTGGTTCTGCCCACCCCGACTGTTGCAACCGCTTTCCTGCTTCCTCTATGAGCATTATCAAATTCTCATCGCGGCGGGGATCACCGCCATCATGTGCCGCCTTGGCGAGGCCTTCCAGTTGGAGGATTTCGAAAGTTTCTTGAGCATCGCTCGCGCTCTCCAGCAGCACATTAAGCAGGCGCTCCCAGCTCGTGAGCATAAGACGTCGTGATGTGTCTTTGGCAGTGGCGGTAATGAGCCCACCGTGCCCCGTGCGTTCATTGAGTTTGTGGCCGGCGTCGCTCAACCGCTGAACGAGTTCGTCCCACAGCCAGTTCTCGTCAACGCGAGATTTCGGGGCAACAAAAAGCAACGCCGTACTCTTGTCTGCGGGCAACGCCTCCCAATAGGTTACCGGTTGGTGGTGGGTGAGGGATGCCCAGAACTTGGCCTCAATAAACGCTGACACGTTGTCATCGGCGTCCTGCAGCGCCATGTCAGGGTACGAATAAGTCGCTGGGAGGTAATACTGCGTGTCGACGGAATGGATGGAAAGCGGGGTGCCGTCTGCATCCCGCAGGAACCCGGCCAGCGCCGTTCTAGCTGATTCAAAGCGGTTGAGAACAAAGCCGAGGGCGCTCGTCATCGCGTCCTCCATGCCCTGTATGTGCTGACGGGCGACATAGCCGAGCAGGCTGTAGCGGTCGTTATCGGAATTAGTCATATCCTCTCCGCATCGGCATTGTCTGTCGTTACTCAGCCATCAACCTGAATCAATATCCGACAATGATCGCTTGGCCCCCACTCATCGACCTCATTCAGGGCACGAACTTTAATCGACTCATGAAACCCGCGAGAGGCAAATGCAAAATCAAGTTGTCTGTTGTCGGCCTCCGCCGGGTTGCTACGGGTAGAATACGTGACGACGTTTCGGGAATCTGACGGCTCGCCCGGCAGCCGCGCCTCTGCCTGTCGACCATTCGGAGCCTGCGGCCCGATGAACTCCAGACCAATGGCATTTATGCGCTCAAAGACAGATCGATAGCGCGCTTCCCAATACGGGGCCCCGCCGTCCCCGTAGCCATAAAACATATTCAGATCACCCGCTGCCACAATCCGATGTGTGGCGGGATTCTCATTTCCGATGAATGCAGACAAGTCCGAGATGATGCGGTGCGCGGAGGCATCTCCATAAATCCACGACGATCCGGTGGACGGATGCGGGCCAAGCCATCGTGCGTACATAGATACTGCGATGAACGACTCCGTTAAACCATCTTTGGGAGTGACACGTGCCGCCGCGATGGTGCCAATCCCGCTGACTCCAATCTCATCGTCTTCGCCACCCCAAATTGGGCTCACCTGCCGAAACCATGCAACATCGACACGGTCTGAAAGCTTGACGACCATTGGCCAACGCTCAATAAGGTGCGACCAGCGATCTTTCCACCAATCCGAGTTCCAATGATGGGAGTCGTAGGATTCCTTAGGACCGACATCTATGCCGCTTACATCGTCCGGAAGCCACCCTCCTTCTTGGACAAGAGCAACGTCGGCGTCCATCTTGACGAGCTCCCGCCAAGAATCATGGCGCTTGGCAATATTCCAACTGACAACGCGAATCATGCGTCTGATGGTACAGCAGACACCGTGGCAACAATCCCATAGTGATCTGACAATTTCATGTCGTCATGAAGGTTGCTGACCGGCTCCACGGCCTCACAGGCCAGGCCAGCACTCAGCGCAATATGGTCGATATTTCTGCGCCCCTCGAACGTGACATCAGCCGTCACAATCTCTAGGTTCGGTGAGAATGCACGTTTGAGCGCCTCCCTGAGATGCACGGGTGCCCGCGCTCCCTGCCCAATCACCTGGTTGAAATCTCCCAAGATGATGAGCGGCACATCCGTCTGCTTGCCAAGAATCTCGGTCAAACCGGCCAGGTACTCTCCATGGTCGCCCCAACGCTCCCTGCGCTCCGCGCCCCGCCTCGCCTCAGTCCGCGACCCGAACCACGGAATGCAGATGCCCATCACCATGACATCGCCAATGGACGTTGCAGAAACACTCGAAACGAACCGCCCGGGCGTCAGTGATTCATGCCCAAGATCGTCGACATCCCGCCATGGCTGCTGCGACCACAGCATCACTTTGCGACGGTTTCCTTTATCTCCATAGCCATAGTCGGCCTGCGCGGTAATCGTGTAACCGTCCCGTGACAGTAGGTGCTCGTCCGCCTCAGTCAGGCAAACAATCTCGGGTGCGAGCGAATCAATACGGCGAAGTATCTCCGGAGTTCGCGCAGATCGCGGCGTCGCCCACTGCACGTTCCAGTTGATAACGGTCAGGGGCGTCATGCCCCAATGCTAAACCGTCTCCGCTCCCGTGTGCCCCCGAGGGGCCGCCCACGGGGGCCCCACGTACGAGATCTCAGCGCCGGCGGTCGGTAGTCTCGCGGGCGCGCGGGGGAGCCGCCGCACCCCACCCCCGCCTCGCCAGGGCAGGGGAGG
>VXMO01000043.1 GCA_009841045.1 Dehalococcoidia bacterium | reverse complement strand
GGGGGGCCTGTCTCCCCCCCCTCTTCCCCCCCCCCCCTCCGCCCGCGGCTGGGGCCCGCCAAACAACCCGGCCCCGCCGGCCCGCCCCCCGGGGGCGGGCCTCCCCCTCCCCCGCGTTTTGGGGTGAAAAGCTATCTAGTTGCTGTACCCGGATGACGGCCTTGCCGGGGCTTCGGGCAAGTCGCGCATCATGTGGCTCAGCACATAGCGGAAGTCCCTGAATGACTCCAGCCGACCAAGCTCTCCATCCAAGGACTCAAGACGATCTGAGAGCACGGACAATTCGTGATGTACGATTTCAGCCCCGTAAGAATCTGTATTCGGCAGGCTTGCGTAACGGTCTGCGGACAACGCTACGATCGAGCCGAATTCGATGTAGGCGTCGCCACCCCTGCCAAGTCGCCGATCCACTTGGACGTCCATCCACTGCGACTGCTGAAGAGACTGGCCAGTGACGGGATCGACCCAACGGAGGTCCACAGTGCCAAGGTCAGCCACGCTGTTTAGCCGACCGCGCATGTCATCCCTCAGGCGCACCTCAAAGAAGACTGTTGTCGCCGCGCCCGCCGGAATCTCCGCGAACTCCTTGCGGTTCTCGGTAAACGACTGGTCAGAGGTGACACGGTTCTCGTAGCCGACCATGCGCCATGAGTTCACGACGTCCGGGTTCCACATCACCTGCGCTCGTGTCTGGTCCGCGAACGGCTTTGAGATGGCGAGCCAGTTATTATGTGTGAAGGTCTGCCGCGCGTGATCGGTGTCGTTCAAGTAGCGATACCATCCGTTGCCATGCTGCGCGAGCTGCTCCAGAAGCACATCGTTGTAGTTGCTAATTCCCACGCCGATGGTGATCAGGCGGAGCGGGTTGCCGGCGTTCCGGTCATAGGCGCTTTCGAGAATGGCGAACGGGTCCGTCGCGTCCACGTTGGCCACACCGTCCGACATCAGGATGATGTAGTTGTAGGCGTTCGGCCTGTCACGCCGCGCTCGATCCGCAAGCCACACACCCTCGTTCAGGCCCGCCTGCACGTTGGTACTCGCGTTCGGAGTCAACCGGTCAATGGAGCGGCGCACATCGCGGTCATCCGGGTCCGTGTGCTCGACGGTGAGGTTGTTGATGACATCCGTCGAGAATTGCACGACTGCGATACGGTCGCGGCTGCTCAGGCTATTGCGAATCGTCTCTGCGGCCTCCTGCGCAATCTCTATGCGGTTTCCATCCGCCATGGAGCCGGACGCGTCCAGCACGAGCGTGACGTTGACCGGAATATTGTCCTCAACCCGGGGCGCCTGGAATCCGAGGCGCACCATCTGGAACGCACTGTCCAACGGATGCTCGAACACATCGGTTGTGATGCCGAAGGAGTCGTCGTGGGACGGCTGCGGATAGTCGTAATTGAACGCGTTGATCCACTCCTCCGCGCGAACGGAATCCGGGTCGATCTCATAGCCCGACTGCGCCCAATTCAGCGCGAGGGCGAACGATGTGCGGTCCGTGTCCAGGCTGAATGTGGACATGTTGTCCTGATCCGCCCAGACCCATCCTGATTGCAGGTAGTCGTTGAACGTTATTGGGCCGCCTGGAACGATCGGTGTTCTCTCACGGGATGGGGCTGGCCGCGCCGGAACCGGTGTAGCCAGTCGCGATCGATTCGACGAGTACCAGTAGTCATCATCGGAATCATCCATCGCATCTTCCATCGCGTCATATCTCGGCGCTGCGGTGGGGCTGGAACCCATGATGGTAAGAGCTGTGGCGGTGGGTTCGGCCTGATACGACCTTGAAGGCTCGTAGTCATCTTCTTCCTCTGAAGTGCCTGCTGCACACCCGGCTGCCACGGCAATCATGGCGACGATGGCGATGAGCGCCAGTGCAGTTGTCCATCCAACGCCCCCCAAGAATTCCCTGAGGGCAGTGCCCCCGGACTTTGCTGTGAGTCTGCTGTTTTGTGTACGCATGACGAGCGCCTCCTGCGTCTGCTGCTTCAGGCCCGGCCGTTGCCGAACCCACAGCCAGAGTCGCCCTGACGTACGTGTTCATCCGACTACAACATTGCTACATTCAGGTTGAAATACGCTTCAAAATCGTCACATTCCACACCAAAAAGGAAATCCTTCGCACCCCGTTCAGGGTGCGAAGGATTGATTGACCCAACCCGGGTCTACGACGGAATTTCCGTCGCAAGCACAAGCGACGACATGTCGCTTATGAATCCCCGTCAAGTGTTCACGAAGCAGAGGTCGTGGTTGGGAACCTGGTGATTCTCCGCGCGGCCCATGAGCTGGCGCACCGCCTCCACAACCTGCGTGGTACCCGCCGTCGACTGACCGTTGGAGAGCTGTCCGCCGCCGGTATTGACGGGGAAATCTCCACTCCACTTCGTATCGTGCTGCGCGTAGAAGGGACCGGATTCGCCCTTGGGAAAGAACCCGGAATCCTCCAGCGTAATCATGACTGTGATGGTGTAGCAGTCATAGATCTGGGCCATATCCATGTCTCGAGGCCCGAGTCCGGCCATCGCAAACGCGTTCTTGGCGGAAACGACGGCGGGAGAGGTGGTAATGCGGTCAACCCAGTCCACGCCGTGCTCCGCGCGGAAGTTGTGTTGCGCCGCGCCGAGCAAGTAAACCGGCGGGTTGCGGAGCGTCTTCGCGCGCTCAGGGGTTGTAACGATGGTGGCCGCCGCGCCCTGCGCGGGCATCACACACTCCAACAGATGGAGCGGATCCGCGACGAGGCGGGAGTTCAGGATGTCTTCCTCATTGGCGGGCTGGCCGCTGAAGAATGCGTTCTCATTGCCCTGGGCGTTGAAACGCTGGTCTGCTGCGACGCGCGCCCGTTGGAAGTCGGTGGTTCCGTACTCCCAAGTGTGGCGGCGGGCTATCTGGGCGTACCATCCATTGGCTGCGACGACCGGGCCAAATGGCTCAACGAATTGGGGATCAACGTGGTCCGGGGCGGGGGCGTACATGCCGGGGGTTGATGAGACTGGCCCTGCGCCGTTGATGCAAAGCACCGTATCGGCGTATCCGGCGTTGATTGCCGCTGCGGCCACGGCGATGAAGGTGGCGGCGTTCTCGTTCAACGCTGTTGCAAAGTTGGGCTGGAGGCCGATGTACTCCGCAAAGTCGTAAGCGAATCCGAGGCTTGGCAGGCCAAAGGGAGGCTCGGCGACGATGCCGTTGATGTCTTCCTTGCGGATGCCGGCGTCAGCGATGGCATTTGCGGTGGCTTCGGCATACATCCCCATGAAATGGCGACCGGGGTAGGAACGGCGATGCGGAAGTTCACTAAAGCCTACGATGGCGGCCTTGCCTCGAATACTCATCTGCTACTCCTCGCCGCGCTATGCGCCAAGCGCGGCATTTCTCAACGTATTCGCTTATGCGTATAGTGCTCGCCACGCTCGCCCCTGTCAATCCGCTTGCCCTTGTCATCTCCGTCCCGCTGGAGTACGATGCCGGCACTTACGCGAACGCATGTCTTACCATGACTTTCAAGCGCAACAACGAGACTGATCTAACCTACACGCTCAAGTGGGCGGCGTGGGATTGGCTGTACAGTGTTGCGCGGTGTCGGGTGATTGGTTTTGAAGTGTCGTTTGAAGGGCCGGGCGGGCGGATTGTGGACGTGGCAGGCGTCAACAAGGACAAGGAACTCTTCGTTGTTGAGGTGAAGTCGTCGCTGGCTGATTTCCGACGCGATGACAATGATTCACGGGACCAGGAGCGATTACGCAAGGAGGAGGAGGCCAACGACCGCATGGCTTCGCTGACGCAGGAGATTGTTGAGGGGGCGGGGGATGAGGACACGGCGGCGCAAGCAACGCTTGACGTCGAGATGCTCTCTCAGCGGTCAACGAGGCTTAAGGAACGTGCAGGTCGGCTGAGCACGAAGTTCCACGATCCGCGGTTCATGAGGGTGGCGGATTACAACTACCTAATGGTGCCCAGCAAGGCTGTGCGTCGGAATCAACTTCCGCCGTTGTGGGGCTTACTCGCTCCAACCCCAAAGCCTCATGCGGTTATTGAGGCGCCTCGGGTCGGCGGCAGCCGTCCCGCGCATATGTATGCCGCCGTTCTCCGTGCGATCGCCCGCTCCAACACTCGCGACATGATACGAGTCCGTGGCTCGGAAATCTCGGCCACGTCTTCCTGCTGATGGCCGCTCCCCGCCCCCATCGTAGTGCGTGATCTTGTACGCCTCACGATAAGCGCGGCGGGGCAGGGCGATAAGCGCCCGCCTTTGCCGGCCGCTGAGCGCCAGGATAAGCACAACGGCGACAAAGTATATGTAGGAGAACCATAAGCGCCCTTCCTGCAGCGATGCATCAGTGCCCGATATGGCATTGACGGGGGCTTCCATCGCGGGCAGCACCAACTGTGTTGTGAAGAGCACGAAGAGGACGATTGCGCCACGCGGACTGAGATGCAAGGTCGCAAGAAGAACAAGCGCAAAGAGTGATTGCGCGGCGGTGAGGAGCACCTCCTGCGCCTGACGGTCATCGAGAGGCAGGGCCGCAGGGCTTCCCACCGAAGCGGAATAGACGATGGGGAGGCTGCCCACCAGCAGTGACCATTGGTTCACCTTTGCGGAGACCAGGAGACCAAGCGCCGAAGATGCGTCGCCTCGTATTGCAAAGATGCAGGCCACAACAATCTCAGGCGCTTCTGAAGCCAATGGAGCAACCCATTGGATTAGCAGGAACTCGTCAATGCCGATGCTCTTTCCTGTCTCAATCATGCCTTCGGCAAACGGCTCAGCCGACAGGAAAATCACAGCTGCTGAGAAAACGAACGATACCAGCACGACCATGCGCCTGCGCGACGGCTCCAAGTTGCCAATCAGGGCTGCCGGGCCCACGAGCTGCGGTGGTACCACCGCAGCTCGTGAACTGAACCACATGTACAGACCGAACAGACCGATAAGCACCACCGCGTCCAGCAGGTCGATCTGCCCCTTGAACGGGATTGTGAATGCGTAGATTGTGGCAGCAGCAAGGAATGACAGTTCAATCGTCTGGCTCTTGTACAAATGGACGCGGCCATGACGATCTTCAATTGTTCCGACGCCGGGAACCCGGCTTGCCAGGCGAGCGACGATCCCCGGCGGGCGAAACGTGCTGCCGCTTTGCTGACCTCGTATCCTTCGCAGTCCTTTGAACCAGACGATTGCGATGACCAGCGGCCAAGCAAGGCCGATCAGAAGGCGGTTCGCGCCCGTCATGTTCGCGACTGCATAGCCAGCGTATTCAGGGTCAGTACCCGCCTTCCAGACAAGGCTGAAGTCGACAGCGTACTCCGGCAGCACGGTGATGATTGCCACAAGCGCGAGCGCCAGCCCGTGGGAAATATCGTGCTCGAATGCTTCCGCGGCCCATGAAAGGAGGAATGCGGCGCTGAGGATGCCGAGTCCATAGATGACGGAGTTGAGGAGCGGGGGGAAATGCACGTCCTGGGTGCGGCCCAGAGCGAAGAGAACGATAGCAGGGAACGTGCCGACGATGGCGGCAATGATGAATAATCGGTTGCGTTCAGATGTAAATGACACGGCGCCGGTGTCAGCGATTCCCTTCTAGGGCGCTCCCAGTTATCACAGCGCGCGCCCTATCGGAGTATACTAGGCTCAAGGTTGGGGACACTGCACACTTTGTCCGGTGAGACCGTTGTGAGAAGCCGGGGAGAGAGCGCCAAAACCCTGACACAGACAATAAGTGGAAATGCAATACGAAGTGGTGAAACTAGGCGCGAGTGTCGAATGAATCCCCGGATCTTTCGGAACAGTTTTATTTGGGTGCTGGTCGCCGTTGCCCTCGTTGCCATCCTCTTCACTCTCCTCCAGAGCTCCGGCGGCCAGGGCAACCAGTCGTTGGGCTGGCTTATTGAGCAGGCCCGAGGCGGCAACGTCACCTCAATTGAGGTCTCAAACGACTCGTTGAAGGTGATGACGGTGGACAATCGCGAGGTTACCGTCAACAAGGAACCGGACATTTCCGTCTTCGAGATGTTGACGGCGAGCGGTGTTGAGGTTGGGGAAGGCGCGGGTCAGGTGGATCTGCGGCCTCGTGGCAGCAGCGGCCTGGGCAGCCTGTTTGGCCTGTTCATCAACTTCCTGCCGCTCATCTTCTTCGGCGCGATCCTGATCTTCTTCATGCGGCAGGCGCAGGGCGGCAATAGCCAGGCCCTCAACTTTGGGCGCAGTCGTGCCCGTATGTTCATGGGCAATCGTCCCGCCGTCTCGTTCTCGGACGTGGCCGGTGTTGAAGAGGCCAAGATTGAGCTTGAAGAGGTTGTCGAGTTCCTCAAGTACCCGGAGAAATTCGCCAGCCTCGGCGCGCGCATCCCGCGCGGCGTCCTTCTCGTAGGCCCGCCCGGCGGCGGAAAGACTCTTCTTGCTCGCGCGGTGGCCGGCGAGGCCGGCGTGCCGTTCTTCTCCATCAGCGGTTCTGAATTTGTTGAGATGTTCGTTGGTGTCGGCGCGAGCCGTGTCCGGGACCTCTTTGACCAGGCCAAGCGCAACGCCCCGGCCATTGTCTTTGTTGATGAGATTGATGCGGTGGGACGTCATCGCGGCGCGGGACTCGGCGGTGGGCATGATGAGCGAGAACAGACGCTCAACCAGATCCTCGTCGAGATGGACGGCTTTGACAGTTCGACGAATGTCATCGTTATCGCCGCCACCAACCGCCCCGATATTCTCGATCCGGCGCTCCTGCGTCCCGGTCGCTTTGATCGGCGCGTGACCATCGACCTGCCGGACGTTCGCGGACGTATCGCGATACTTGACGTGCATGCGCGTGGCAAGCCTCTCGATCCCGAGATTGATATGGAGGTGGTGGCCAAGCAGACGCCCGGCTTCAGCGGCGCGGATCTTGCCAACCTCATCAACGAGGCGGCGATTCTTGCCGCCCGACGCAACAAGAAACTCGTGATGTACGACGAGCTTGCCGAGGCTGTTGATAGGGTCTTTGCCGGGCCGGAGCGCAAGAGCCGTCTCGTGACGGAACGTGAGAAGCGCACCACTGCCTACCATGAGGCCGGGCATGCCGTCGTGGGACACCTCGTTCCCAATGCCGATCCTGTCCAAAAAGTCACAATCGTGGCTCGTGGGATGATGGGCGGCTACACGCGGTTCCTTCCACGGGAAGAGTCGATGCTACGCACGAAGTCCCAGTTACTGGACGCCATCAAGGCTGCACTTGGCGGACGAGCTGCGGAGGAAATTGTGTTTGGCGACATTTCCACTGGCGCATCGAACGACATTGAGCAGGTCACACGTATTGCCCGCAGCATGATTACAACCTATGGTATGAGCGACAAACTTGGGCCGCTTACACTCGGCAAGCGTGAGGAGATGATTTTCCTTGGGCGTGAAATCTCAGAGCAGCGCAACTATGGCGAGCGTGTGGCTGACGTGATTGACCAGGAAGTCAACGACATCGTCTTTGGGTCCTACGATGAGGCGAAACGCATCATCAATGAGAACCGACACATTCTTGACCGGCTCGCCGAATATCTCATGGTGGAAGAGACGGTGGAGGGAGACGATCTCCAGAAGCTCCTGAATGACGAGCCCATCGACCCTAAGTCTTCCGACCCGGACCCTGATCCTGTTCCAGTCCCAGCGACGTAGACCTGTGGGCAATCGGCAGCTGCCCACTGAGACTCGAATACCGACGTGCGTGACATCCTTCAGGCCCTCGCCGACGGCGAGATTACGACAGAAGAGGCCCAGCGCCGCCTCAACCTCCATGCGATCCAGGAGGTAGGCGACTCCGCCAATCTTGATCTTGGGCGCATGGCGCGCACCGGAAAACCGGAAATTGTTCGCTGCGCCGGAAAGAGTGTGGATCAGGCCGTCGAGCTTGTCCTCCCGTTCCTTGAAGAGTCGGGCGTTGTTGCTCTCTCAAGCGCGACTGTGGAACATGAGGCAGCTATTCGCGCCGCTCGCCCCGATGCCGTGATTCGCTTTGAACCATCCGCCGGCATCCTCATTGCGCGCAACCCGGACAAGCCGGAACCGGAGCGAATCGGCAGAGCTGCCATCATCACTGCCGGGACGTCAGACATGCCCATCGCTCTGCAGACGCGGTTGATTGCGGAGATGCTGGGCGTGGAAACGACGCTGCATCCAGATGTCGGCGTCTCCGGCCTGCATCGGCTTTTCCCGGTGCTGCAGGAGGTTGTTGAGTTCGATCCGGAAGTGGTTGTCGTGATCGCGGGGCAGGAGGGCGGCCTTGCACCGGTCGCTGCGGGACTCCTTGAATTGCCAATCATCGCGGTTCCGACTTCGACCGGAACGGGTTATGGCGGCGAGGGCATCGGCGCGCTTTCGACAATGCTCCAGTCGTGCTCGCTTGGACTTGCGGTCGTCAATATCGACAATGGGATTGCCGCGGGCGTGATGGCGGCTACGATTGCCCGACGGGCAAACCGCAGCCGATAGGCGCCGACAAGTCCTCCGGAGTCAGCCTACTTCGCCGCCCGCCATGTAGGTGAGGTCTGGCACGATCGTCACGAAGCGATTCAGTGAGTCGTTGAGAATGTCCGGCATCTCAAGGTGCGGGAAATGTCGTGAGAGCGGGATGGTGTCGAATGAAGCATGCTGGATCGCCCCCAGCATTTGCCTCGCCTGCGAAACAAGCGGATCATCCTCGCCGTAAATGATGAGGGTCGGCGTCTGAATTGATCCAAGCCGTGAGGTCGCGTCCCACTTTGCCGCTGCCACGAAATCTCGAATCGTAGACATGGGTCGCTGCTCTGCGCGCGCGGACCTCAGAGCATCGGCTGACAAGGGCATATGGGGCTCTCGCAGGCCGCGCAGCGCATGGTTTTCCAGGAAACCTTCGGGGTCTTCCAATAAGTCCGCCGCCGTGTCCGCAGCCCACGGGAACGTGATTCCCGTTCCGATCAGCACCAGGCCCTCAACCAGCCGTGGATGCCGAATCGCATACTCGATGGCAATTGCCCCGCCCAAAGAATGTCCGACAAGCACGACGGGAGCGAGACGAAGCCTGTCAATGAACTCCTCCAGGAATGATGCCCAGTCCGGCACATCCTCCAGCGCCTCACCGCTCGACTGCCCGTGCCCCAGCAGATCCAGGGCGACGGGTGTCTGGGACGGCCCGAAGAACCGCATCTGGTCTGCGAACAGGCGATGATCCGCCCCCGGTCCATGAATGAAGAGGATGCGCGCGCCCGGTGAGGCTCCGCCAAGCTCATGAGAGGAATCGTAATAGACCGACTCTCCGCCAAGGTTCACGTGTGGCATGACCTTTCTACTCTACATGACAGAAGCGCCCGCTATACTTGAAAGACCGCCGCTGTGACGCGGTGCAAGGGAGGGTAGGGATTCACATGTCAACATCGGAACAGGTAAGGCTCACAAGCCTGTCCCACTGCGCCGGTTGAGCGGCCAAACTCGGCCCGGCCGAGCTTGCGCAGGTGCTGCGCAATTTGCCGCCCGTCACCGACCCCAACCTGCTGGTCGGAATCTCGACCGGTGATGATGCTGCCGTTTATCGGCTCACGGATGACATAGCGCTCATCCAGACCATTGATTTCTTTCCGCCCGTTGTGGATGACCCGTATGACTATGGGGCGATTGCGGCGGCCAACGCGCTAAGTGATGTGTATGCGATGGGAGGACATCCCGTCATTGCACTGAACGTCGCCGCGTTCCCTGACGCGCTCGACAAAGACATCCTTGGCCGCATTCTGAAGGGTGGGGGAGATAAAGCCGCAGAGGCGGGAACGCTCATCGCCGGCGGCCACACCATTGAGGATCCTGAACCCAAGTATGGTCTATCTGTCACCGGCATCGTGCAGCCCGGCCACCAGGTGGCGAATGTGGGCGCGCAGCCCGGCGACGCTCTTGTGCTGACAAAGCCGCTCGGCTCCGGCGTGTTGACGACGGCGCACAAAAATGGGGCGCTTGACGCAGCGGCACTTGCCGAGGTGGTTGGCGTGATGGCGCAGCTGAACCGTGACGCGTCGGAGGCAATGATTGACGTGGGCGTGAACGCCTGCACGGACGTCACAGGTTTCGGCCTGCTAGGACACCTGAAGGGGATGCTGGATGGGAGCGGGGTTGGGGCGACCTTGTCCTTATCAGACATACCGACGATCCCTGCTGCTTGGGAGATGATCGATCGCGGGTTTGTGCCGGGCGGCACAGGGCGCAACCGCATGTGGATCGAGGACACTGTCACATGGCATCCGGAGGTTTCGGAGGCGGGCCGGATTATGCTGATGGACGCGCAGACCTCCGGCGGGCTGCTCATCGCCGTGTCCCCCGATAAACGCGATGAACTGGTGAACGCCCTCCAATCCCGAAACACAACTGGCGCCGTAATTGGGCATATCACCGAGCAACAAGAACTCCATGTCCATCCCTGAGGAGATTTAAGCCGTGGCCTCGCTTGAGATAGCTCGACAATTTGTCGATGAGATGATTGCGCATGCTCAGCAGGATGATCCGAACGAGTGCTGCGGCATTTTGATTGGTGAGAACGGAGCGGTTATTGAGACGCGGCGTGTGACGAACATCGTGGACGAGAAGAATAAGCCGTTCCGATACCAGATGGCGCCGCTGGAGTATGCATCTATCGACGAGGAGTGCTCCGCGAACGGGTGGACATTGTGGGGGTTCTACCACTCTCACACGCGGTCGCAGGCGTATCCGTCCAAGACGGATCAGAACCTGGCGTTTTGGCCGGGGACAAAGGACCCTATCTGGCCGGACTCCTACTACCTGCTTGTCTCGCTTGAGAATAAGGATGAGCCTGTCGTGCGGGCGTATACCATCTCGCCGCCGGATGCGGATACGGACGATGATTTCCTTGTTGAGGAACACGAGCTTCGCGTCATAGAAAGTCCGGTTCCCAACTCAGCCTGATGAGCCTGATTGTCGCCGCCATCGCCGCGGCCGTTGGCTGGATTACGTTGGCCGCCACCGTCGTCTGGTATCGGTTTGTCATAGTCCCAGAGCTGTTTATAGGTGATAGCGTGGTGCCGTTCGGAGCCATCGTGTCGGTGGGAGCGCTGTCATTTCTGGGCGTCCTTGTGGGGGCGATGCGGCGGACGCAGGACAGGGCGGACGGGCTGGCGGTCATGATCATCGCCTCGTTCGCGCTGGTTGTAATTATCTTCAGCGACCTGACGAGGGTGGGAGTGCTGATTATCCCGGGGTTCTTGATTTCTACGCTGGCGGCGGCGCTGCCTGCGGACAGGCCGTGGGAGCGGCAACAGAGTCAGTAGAACCGACCCGCTACGGAAGCGGACGAAAAACCTAAGCGTCCCCCTCGTTGCGGCGGGATGTGAGCCATGAGTCTACGATTTGCCGGAGGAGTTCCAGTTCCTGGAGCTTGAGTTTGCCGGCGGCTTTGAGGGCTTCGGCGAGCATGTTCTGGGACTGGGCTTCTTGCATCGTTGTGCCCGCGTCGAGGCTGCCTTGGGACTTCCACCAGAGTTCGATATCAGCGTCGTCGGCGTGTTCGATGTCTTTTTCTATAAGGCGCAGAAAGTGCGTGCGCATGTACTGGGTGACGCGCTCCTCTTCGCCCTCCGGCGTCTGGATCCACAGCACGCTGCCGTCGGCCCGGACATAGCGGCTTTGGGGAGTACCGACAGGGCTTGACTGAGTCTGCGGCGGAGCAGGGGGCGGCGTCTGGATGGAGGGTGTATTGCCTCCGGTTGGCGAGTAGCGAGGCGCGGGTGGCAGTCCGCCGCCCGGCTGGTAACGCGGAGGCGCGCCGAGGGGACTTGTGCTTGGCGGAGGGACTGGACGATCAAGGGGGCGCGTAGCTTGCCGTGGTTGCGCTTCCAGCCCCTGAGTATTTGGTGGAGTGGCCATTTGTGGTTGGTTGAGCTCGTCTTCGAGAGGATCGCTGGGGTTGATGACCTGCGGGAGGTTTAGAATCTTGAGTTCACGAGTGACCATGTCCGTCGCGGACTCAGTGGGGAGTTTATCCGTCACGCGCTCGCCGGTTTCGTCCTCTTGAGACCGCAGTTCGAAGAACTTTTCGACCTGCTCGTCTGTCGCCTCTTCGGGCGTCGCGCCCGTGAGGCGATAGAAGTGCATACGGGTAATGCCGGCCATGACGGCCTCGCCGCCGTCGGTCACGAAGCGGGAAATGCCGTCGTCGCCGCGCTGAAGATACCTACTCGGCGGGGCCATGCTATGCCCCTTTGGCCGCCTTTGCCATTGATCCCCAGTTGAGCAGCCAGTACTCCAGCGAGTCCGCAAGCGCCATCCATGACGCGTGGATGATGTTCGTGTGACTGCCGACGGTGCGCCAGACGTGATCGCCATCTGTCGATTCAATAAGCACGCGCACGGTGGCCGCCGTGGCGCTCTCCTGGTTCAGAATGCGGACCTTGTAGTCGGTCAGCCGCACAACGCCGATCTCAGGGAACTTGCTGCGCAAAGCCTTTCTGAGAGCCTCATCGAGCGCGTTGACGGGGCCATTGCCCTCGGCTACCGTGTGGAACTGCTCATCCCCCACGCGCACCTTGACGACGGCCTCTGACAGCGGATCATCATTGTCTTCGTCAGAGCTCATCGACGGGCGCCGGCGCCACGTCTCTACGACGGTCATAAAGTCTTGCAGAGAAAACGCCGGCCGATAGTCGGGCAGGCCGCGCCGCACAAGCATCTCGAACGATGCCTCCGCATCCTCGTATTGGAATCCTGCGGCCTCGGCGGTCTTGACCTGCTCCAGGATGGCGCGGGCGGTATCCGGCTCGACGTCGATGCCCATTGCCTTTGTCGCTGCCAGCACGTTGCTGCGCCCGGCAAGCTCAGATACCACGACGCGCCGTGAATTGCCCACGGTGTCCGGATCCATGTGCTCGTAGCTGCGTTCGACTTTCGCGACTGCCGCCGCGTGCAGCCCGCCCTTGTGCGTAAATGCGCGCGCGCCCACATATGGCTGAGAGGGATTCATGCCCATGTTCACGATTTCCGCAATCTCATGCGAAACGGTGGTAAGCCGATTGAGTTGTTCATCCGAGATCACACGGATGCCCATCTTGGTCTGCAGGCCGGGTATGATTGAGCAGAGATTCGCGTTGCCGCAGCGTTCGCCGTAGCCGTTGATGGTCCCCTGCACCTGCACGATGCCGTGCTGCACGGCTGTGATGGAGTTCGCGACGGCAAGCTCGCCGTCGTTGTGGACGTGTATGCCCAGAGGAACCGTGATGGTCTCTCGCAGCGCGTCTACAACCTCTCCAAGCCGCTGAGGCAGCACGCCGCCGTTGGTATCGCAGAGGTGAATGACGTCCGCGCCAGCGTCCTGGGCCACCTTGAGACACTGCAGTGCATAGTCGCTGTTGGCGTTATAGCCGTCAAAGAAATGCTCCGCGTCGAAATGAGCCTCACGGCCTTGCGTCTTAAGCCAGGAAATCGAATCGCTGATCATCAGCAGATTCTCTTCCAGACTGGTTTCAAGGACCTCCGTCACGTGAAGGTCCCACGTTTTGCCCACAAGGGTCACGATCGGAGCTTCGGTCGCGATAAGCGCTTGGAGATTGCCGTCCTGCTCCGCCGTCACGCCTGCGCGGCGCGTTGAGCCAAATGCGGCGATGCGAGCTGTCTTGAGATTCAGGCCCTTGACCCGCCGGAAATACTCTTCGTCCTTCGGGTTGGAGAATGGGTAACCGCCCTCAATGATATGGACGCCCAGCTCATCCAGCCTTGAAGTGATGTCCAGCTTGTCCTTGAGGGTTAGGGAAATGCCTTCCTGCTGCGTGCCGTCACGCAGAGTGGTGTCATACAGGATCACCTGTGGCATTGCCGATGTCACTGCGTTGTCCTCTGCCTTGTTCCTCTATATCAACTATAGGTTATAGCGGCCGAGGCACTCGCGCCCGCTCAGGATTCTCGATTCTCTCAATGACTGCATCCGCCATCTGGGTAGTCTTGACGACCTGCGTGTCTGAATCTGCGACGCCTACGCCCGCGACATCTGCCGTGCGGTAACCCGCTGCCAATGTTGCATCAACAGCAGCCTCAACGGCATCGGCCTCCTCGTTCAGCCCGAATGAGAGGCGCAGCATCATCGCGGCGCTTGAGATGGCCGCTAAAGGATTCGCGATTCCCTGTCCGGCGATATCCGGCGCGGAGCCGTGGATCGGTTCGTACATGCCGTAGAGTCCACCGCCACGCTTGCGAATCTTCTTTGTGCCAAGGCTGGCCGAGGGCAACATGCCCATCGATCCTGCCAGCACGGATGCCTCGTCCGTCAGGATGTCCCCGAACATGTTCTCCGTGACGATAACGTCGAACTCTGCTGGACGCTGGATCAGCATCATGGCGCACGCGTCGACGAGGATGTGGCTCACCGATACGTCCGGATTCTCCTCAGCCATCTCCTGCGCCACCTCGCGCCAGAGGCGGGACGAAGCCAGCACGTTGGCCTTGTCTACGGAGGCCAGCCGCCCGCGCCGTCCCCGCGCCAGGTCAAATCCCACTTGCAGGACGCGGCGAATCTCCTTCTCGGTGTATTTGAGGGTGTCCACCGCCTTGCGGCCTTGCGAATCGTTCCAGCGTTTCTTTGGCTCCGCGAAATAGAGGCCGCCCGTCAGTTCCCGCACAACGATCAGGTCAACGCCATCGATGACGGTGCTCTTGATGGGAGAGGCTCCGAGCAGCTCCGGCACAACTTTGACGGGTCGCAGGTTGGCAAACAGTCCCATTCCGCGACGCAGCGCGAGAAGGCCTGCTTCCGGACGGGTGGCAGCGCGCGGATCATCCCACTTTGGGCCTCCGACCGCGCCAAACAGGATTGAGTCGGACTGTTTCGCGATGTTCAGGGATTCGTCCGGCAAAGCACTGCCTGTGGCGTCGATTGCCGCGCCCCCAACAAGCGCCTCTGTGTACTCAAAGGAATGGCCGAATCGCTTGCCGACGGCGGCGAGCATCCGCACCGCCTCCGCAGTGACTTCGGGGCCGATGCCGTCTCCCGGCATCAGCGCGATCGAATAATTCACCAGGCTTATGAGGCGACGGGTTCAAGACCCGCCCGCTCCTCGAATGCGGCGATGTCGTTCTCGTGCTGCATGGTGAGGCCGATGCTGTCCAGGCCGTTCAGGAGGCAGTGCTTGCGGAACGGGTCGATCTCGAAGTACGCCTCGAATCCTTCACGGTCATAGACAAGCTGCTTTTCAAGGTCGACGGTCAGTTCGTAGCCGGGGCGGATGCGGTCGAGAATCTGCCGCACGACTTCTTCAGGCAGCTGCACGGGAAGCAAGCCGTTCTCAAAGCAGTTGTTGTAGAAGATGTCTGCGAACGTGGATGAGATGACGGCCTGGAATCCGAACTGCTGCAAGGCCCATGGCGCGTGCTCACGACTTGAGCCGCTGCCGAAGTTTGGGCCTGCGACAAGGATGGTGGCCTCGCGGTAGCCGGGCTTGTTCAGTACGAACTCCGGGTTTTCGCCGCCGTCCGGCGTGTAGCGCCAGTCAAAGAACAAGAACGGGCCGTAGCCGGTGCGCTCCACGCGCTTGAGGAACTGCTTGGGAATGATCGAGTCCGTGTCCACGTTTGAGCGATCCATCGGCGCGGCAGCGCCGGTATGTGAGATGAACTTTTCCATAGTGTCCCCTGTGTTACGGCCCTACGCCGGCGTTGCTTCCCACTCGCGAATGTCTACGAATCGGCCGGCGATGGCCGCTGCCGCAGCCATCTGCGGGCTGACCAGGTGCGTGCGGCCGTCCTTGCCTTGTCGTCCTTCAAAGTTGCGGTTTGACGTAGACGCGCAGCGTTCCTGCGGCATGAGGATGTCCGGGTTCATGCCGAGGCACATGGAGCATCCGGCGGCGCGCCACTCAAAGCCCGCCTCCGTGAACACGGCGTCCAGCCCCTCCTTCTCCGCCTGCCACTTGACCAGCGCGGAGCCGGGAACCACCATCGCGTTCACGTTCGGATGCACTTGTCGTCCGCGCACCATGTCCGCCGCGGCGCGCAGATCGGCAAGCCGCGAGTTCGTGCAAGACCCGATGAACACGCGGTCGATTTCGATGTCCTTGATGCTCGTTCCTGCTTCGAGGCCCATGTATGCCAGCGCGCGCTCTGCCGCCTCGCGCTTGTCTGCGGGCAGCTCTGCGGGATTGGGCACTGAGTCGTCGATGGTGACCACCTGCTCAGGATTCGTGCCCCACGTCACGTGCGGGCGCAACTCGCTGGCGTCAAGCTCAACAACAACGTCGTACTCTGCGCCTTCGTCGGTGGCGAGTTCCTTCCAGCGTTCTATAGCCTCGTCATATTCCTCGCCCTGTGGGACGAATTTGCGGCCACGCAGCCATTCGAACGTGGTCTCGTCGGGAGCAATCATGCCGGCGCGCGCGCCACCCTCGATGGACATGTTGCAGACCGTCATGCGGCCTTCCATCGGGAGCGCGCGGATGGCCTCGCCGGTGTATTCGATGACGTAACCGGCGCCGCCGGACGTGCCAATCTTGCCGATGATGCCGAGAATGATGTCCTTGGCAGTGACGCCCGGGGGCAGTTCGCCGTTTACACGGACTTCCATCGTCTTTGGCTTGAACTGGCGCAAGGTCTGCGTGGCCAACACGTGCTCGACCTCAGACGTGCCGATGCCGAGCGCGAACGCGCCGAACGCGCCGTGCGTCGCCGTATGGCTGTCGCCGCAGACGATTACCTTGCCGGGCTGCGTGTGGCCCAACTGAGGCCCGATCACGTGGACGATGCCCTGATTCTCATCGTGCATGTCGTAGTACGTGATGCCAAAGTCTTTGGTGTTCTGTGCCAGGGTCTCGATCTGCTGCTTGGAGATTGGATCCTCAATGGGCAGGGAACGGTCGGTTGTTGGGACGTTGTGGTCAACAGTAGCGATGGTCAAATCCGGCCGCCGCACCTTGCGCCCGGCGAGCCGCAGGCCCTCATATGCCTGCGGAGATGTCACCTCATGCACGAGATGAAGATCAACGTAGATCAGGCTCGGCTCGCCCGCTTCCTCACGGACGAGGTGCGCGTCCCAGATCTTCTCGAACATCGTCCGTGGCTGCATTCCGCTATCCCCTTGCGATGTCATGTTCGGTGCAAACTCATTCGTGTGTGAGTTATGCCATCACGCTCGTGGCGCGTTGCTTGGATGCCAGCAGGCGGTTGAGTGAATCGACATAGGCGCGGGCGCTTGCCACGACGATGTCCGTGTCTGCGCCGCGTCCGATGTAATTCGTTCCTTCATGCTCGATTCTCAGCGTCACGTCGGCGATGGAATCCAGCCCCTCAGTGACCGCCTCTACGCGGTATTCGACGAGGTGGTTGTTCACACCGACGATGTGGGTGATGGCCTGGTAGACGGCGTCCACGGGGCCTGTGCCAACCGCGCTCGCAGTCTGCGCCTCCCCCTCGGGGTCAATCATCCGCACGGTGGCTGTTGGGACGGCGGGAGAGCCGCTCAATGCCTGCACGTGCTCCAGTATGTAGATGTCGTCGCCAGTCGAGCGGCGATCCTCGCCCATCAGGGATTCGAGGTCGCGATCCGTCACGCTTTCTTTCTTGTCGGCCAGGTCCTTGAATGCCACATAGACCCGCCCCAAGTCTTCCTTGGACACGTCGTAGCCGAGTTCATGGAGTCGGGCTTCCAGCGCGTGGCTGCCGCTCTGCCGGCCTAACACAAGCGCAGTGCCCGGCACTCCGACGGACTGCGGCGTTATGATCTCAAACGTGATTGGCGCCTTGAGCATGGCGTCCTGGTGGATGCCGGACTCATGGCGGAAGGCGTTGAGGCCAACGATGGCCTTGTTGGGTTGCACTGCGAAGCCCGTGTAGTCGCTGACCATGCGGCTCGCGCGGTAGATCTGGGTGGTGTCCACACCTGTCGTGAAACCCAGCAAGTCCTCGCGCGTGTGGATGGCCATGACGACCTCTTCAAGCGAGGCGTTTCCCGCGCGCTCGCCGATGCCATTGACGCAGACTTCAACCTGGCGCGCGCCGTTCTGGACGGCGGCGATGGAGTTCGCGGAGGCAAGACCAAGATCGTTGTGGCAATGCACGCTGACCGTCGCATTGCTGATGTTCTTGACGTTCTCAAACACGCTGGAGATAAGCCGCCCGAACTCGTCCGGAATGGCGTAGCCGACTGTGTCCGGGATGTTGATCGTGGTTGCGCCCGCCTTGATTGCCTCCGTAACCAGCCGATAGATGAAATCCCAGTCCGTTCGAGTGGCGTCCATTGGGGAGAACTCGACGTTGTCGCAGTAGCTCTTTGCCCGTTCGACAGATGTGATTGCCTGCTCCATCACTTCTTCGGGGGACTTGCGGAGTTGGTGGGTCAGGTGAATATCTGAACTGGAGATGAAAACGTGGATGCGCGGCTTGTCCGCGACTTGCACGGCTTCCCATGCGGCGTCGATGTCACCGGGAACGCAGCGGGCCAGTCCCGCGATGACCGGCTCACGCACTTCACGGGCTATACGCTGCACGGTTTCCAGGTTGCCCGGGGATGAGGCGGGAAACCCCGCCTCGATAACATCCACGCCGAGACGCTCAAGTTGGCGGGCTATTTCCAGCTTCTCCTCCCAATTGAGGCCTGCGCCTGCTGCCTGTTCTCCGTCACGGAGCGTGGTGTCAAAGATTGTTATTCGTTCCTGCTCAACCATGACTGATGTCCTTTATCTGTAGGTGTTCCGCGGCCCGTCAGGCCGCGCCTCTTCCCTGTTTGCGCGCGCCCACCTGCTAGCGTCCCCGCAGCATGAGCGCGCCTGTAAGGTAGAGGTTGCCGCCGCATCCGGCGCCCAATGCGCGCCGCGATGAATCGATATGTGACAGTACAGTCATTGGTGTAGTGTCCGATTAGACCGTGTCCTTGAGCCAGGGCATCATTGCGCGTAGATCGCGCCCGACGACCTCGATGAGGTGCGTGGTGTCCGCCGCCTTGAGCGCGTTGAAGCTGGGGCGACCCGCCTGGTTTTCCAAAATCCACTGACGGGCGAACGTGCCATCCTGGACCTCTTCAAGGATCTGCTGCATGCGCTCCTTTGCGCCGTCGTCAATGAGGCGCGGTCCGGACACGTAATCGCCGTACTCGGCGGTATCGCTTACTGAATACCGCATGTACTCCAGCCCGCCCTGGTAGATGAGGTCAACGATGAGCTTCATCTCATGGAGGCATTCGAAGTATGCGATTTCAGGCTGGTAGCCCGCCTTGACCAGCGTCTCAAACCCGGCCTTGACGAGACTGGTGATGCCGCCGCACAGGACGGCTTGCTCGCCGAAAAGGTCGGTGATGGTTTCCTCGGAAAACGTTGTCTCGATGACGCCCGCCTTCGTTGCGCCAATGCCTTTTGCGTAACCCAGCGCTCGTGCACGCGCGCCTTCAGTCACGTCCTGGTGAATCGCCATCAGGGCAGGGGTGCCGACACCACGCTGGAAGAGTTGGCGGACGCGATGGCCGGGGGCCTTGGGAGCGATCATGGTCACGTCCACGCCGGGGGGCGGCACGATCTGGCTGTAGTGAATATTGAAGCCGTGCGCGAACATCAGCGTCTTGCCATCGTCCAGATGTGGGGCGATGGACTCGTCATAGACCTGCTTCTGTCGTGTGTCCGGGATTAGCATCATGATGATGCTTGCTCGCTGCGCGACTTCTTCGACGGTTCCGACTTCGAGGCCGTCTGACTCCGCCTGTTCCCACGACTTGCTGCCGCGGTACAGGCCAACCATGACATTCGCGCCGCTGTCCTTGAGATTCAGTGCGTGGGCGTGGCCCTGGCTGCCGTAGCCGATGACCCCGATGACCTCATCCTTGATGTGATCAAGATTCGCGTCGTTGTCGTAGTAGATGTCTGCCATCGTGCCCTTCCTGCTTGGTGTTGTTCTTATGCGGCAGCCGTCGTCGGCCTTACCTCCGTTGAGACGGCGCGCCCACGAGCGCCGGGCCGCGGAATTCGCCGTCTTGCGGAACTTCTTCGTCTTTAGTCAGGGCCACGAGACCCGTGCGCATGAGTTCAAGAATCCCGTATGGCTCAAGCAATGCCAAGAGGCTTTCAACCTGCTCGGTCGGCCCAGTGATTTCGAGGATGACCGTGCTCGGTGAGACGCTCACAACCTCCGCGCCGCGGAAGAGATCTAGAATCTCGACAATGTGGCCACGGTTCTCCTGGTTTGCCCGTACCTTGATTAGCGCAGTCTCTCGCGCCACGTAGTCCTCGTCTGTGATATCCATCACTTCAACGACGTCCACCACGTTCCACAACTGCGATGTCACCTGCCACAGCGCGGACTCCGGGACATTGTCCACGACGATGGTCATTCGTGAGAACTCAGGCTTCTCCGAATGCCCCACAGTCAGGCTGGCGATATTGAATCCGCGCCGCCTGAACATGCTCGCCACGCGGTTGAGTACTCCCGGCCGGTCATGCACCAGCGCGGAGATGACGCGGCGCATTGTCATCGCGCCACCGTTCCCAGTGGCTGCTGTTGGGTCCACGGATCCTCGACCATCTCGTTCACGGACTGGCCGGCCGGAATCATCGGGTACACCAACTCATCAATCTCGACAAGGAAATCGACGATTACAGGGCCGTCATGATCCTGAGCCCGCTTGATGGCGGAGTCCACGTCCTTGACATCCTCAACACGGATGCCAAGCATCCCGTATGCCTCGGCCAGCTTCACGAAGTCCGGCCCGGTTGTATCGATCTGGCTGTAGCGCTTGTCATAGAACAGCGTCTGCCACTGGCGCACCATGCCGTGGTGGAAGTTGTTCATAATCGCGAACTTGACGGGCGCCTTCTCGTCACGGATTGTTGCGAGTTCCTGCAGGGTCATCTGGAATCCGGCGTCGCCGCAGATAGACCACACCTGCTCATCGGGCATGCCCATCTGCGCGCCCATTGCGGCGGGCACTTCGTAACCCATCGTGCCCAGACCGCCGGATGTTATGAAGCTGTTCGGCCTGTCCGTGACGTAATGCTGCGCGGCCCACATCTGGTGCTGGCCAACGCCGGTCACGATGAATGCCTTGCCGTTCGTCAGTTCGTGGATGCGCTTGATGACGTACTGCGTCGACGGCTTGCCGTCGAAGTCTCTGACAACCAACGGATGCTCGCGGCGCAGGTCGTCAACGCGCGAGAGCCATTCCGTTCTTGTCTGCTTGTCAACCTGTGGCAGCAACGCCTTGAGCGAATTCTTGGCGTCGCCGATTACGGGCGCGTCTGCAAAAACGTTCTGGTGAATCGCGGAGCGGTCGATGTTCAGATGAACGATTTTGGCGTTCGGTGCAAAGTCCGCCACTCGCCCGATGATGCGGTCGTCAAAGCGCGAGCCCACGTTGACGAGCAGGTCACACTCGTCCACGACGAGGTTGGCGAATGCAGACCCGTGCATGCCCATCAGGCTCAGGTACAGATAGTGATTCCCAGGGAACGATCCGATGCCCAGCAGGGTAGGGATGACGGGAATCTGCGCCTTCTCGGCCAGTTCCTGCAACTCCTTCTCTGCCTGGGCTACCAACACACCACGCCCCGCAAGGATGACCGGCCTCTTGGCCGAGTTGATCAGCTCGGCAGCGGCTTCTACCTGTATCGGATCCGGGTGCGTGATTGGCCTGAAGCCGGGAAGGTCGTCGACAGTCTCCGGATAACCGGTGAACTCATCGATCTCCTGCAGCACGTCTCGTGGTAGGTCCACGAGCACAGGGCCGGGCCGTGCCGAGCGCGCGATGTGGAACGCTTCCTTCATCACGCGTGGAATGTCGGTTGCGCTCAGGACCAGGTAGTTGTGCTTGGTGACGGGAATCGTCACGCCGGTAACGTCCGTCTCCTGGAACGCGTCTTTACCGATGGCGGGACGTGTGACCTGTCCGGTGATTGCCACGATGGGGGTGGAGTCCATGAACGACGTTCCTAGGCCGACGGCCAGGTTGATTGCGCCGGGGCCGGACGTTGCGATGCAGACGCCAACCTTGCCCGTGGCTCGGGCATAGCCGTCTGCGGCGTGCGCCGCGCCCTGCTCATGGCGGGTCAGGACGTGGTGAATGGACGGGTACTTCAATATGTGGTCGTAGAGCGGCAGAATCGCGCCGCCGGGGACCCCGAAAACGAGGTCGACGCCCTCAGCCTGCAGCGACTCGCATACAAACTCTCCACCTGCCAGCATCCTGCCTGACATCGTTCTCCTCACTACTCTCTTACCAGCTCGTTGTTCACTCTCTTGTGGTGTCCTCACCCTAACGGGCGCAGGGCAGGGTGGGTGTTTTCTTGAAACCGCTTGCGCAATCCCAACAAAAAACCCGTCCCGTGAAGGGACGGGAGCTTTCGCGGTCCCGCGGTACCACCCTCCTTACCCGGCACAGTGGCCGAGTCTCTCATTAGCGTTTATTCGGGCGCGACCCCGCCAAAACCCACATGTCTCCATCCTGATGACGGAGACCGCGTTCCGGGTGCTCCGGGGCGAGTTCACGGGTCATCACGACCGGGCTTCCACCATCCCCGGCTCGCTGTCCGCTAGACTTGCGCTACTACTCCCCTTCGTAGCAGTGTCGATTTTGCCATTCCTACCTACGAGTGTCAACATGATTCCTATTGGAGGCCTATTGAGCATCTCCTCCATTCAGATTGCTCATTGCCATTAGTGAGAATGCGACTACGCGACTTTGCCGATTCGGCCCTGCGACTTCTGTTTCCGCCCCGCTGCGTACTTTGTGGACGGGAGGGCGATCTTGTCTGCGAGTCATGCCGTCGTTCGTTGCCGCCTCGCCTTGATCCAGATGCCATTCCAAAGCTAAACGGTATCCGGGCGGCGCGGGCGGTCTGGCCGTATGAAGGCAACGTCCGTGAGATTGTTCGACACTATAAGTACAACGGTCTCAGGTCGCTCGCTCCGGTTCTTGCACTGGAGATGGGGGATGTGCTGCACGAATGGGGTCCGGCCACTGACGTAATTGTTCACGTTCCTGTTCATCCCGCGCGGCTTAGGGAACGGGGATTTGACCAGTCGGGACTCCTGGCGCGGGAACTCTCACAGATGACGGGTCTCGTAGCTATCTCAGCCCTTGTCCGACTGCGGGAGACGGGTGTTCAAGCGCGAGCCATGAGTGCAGCCGAACGTGCTGCCAATGTGCGCGGCGCGTTCCATGTCCCAAATCCAGCACAAATCCGACGCGCCAATGTCCTCCTCATCGACGATGTTTTGACGACAGGCGCGACACTCACTGAAGCAGCCAGGGCGCTACGGCATGGGGGCGCGAACAACGTTTACGCGCTGACATTTGCCCATGAAACTTAGGGCATCCAGCGCTCCTCGATGCATCCCAAGCAGGGATAATGGCTTTATGACAGACGCACAGAACGGCCCTCTTCGTGTTGGCAAGCTTCCGCCTGATCTCCTTGGCCAACTGCTTGAGCAGGCCAATATCGGGGACCCCAGCGTCATACTTGGGCCGCGCATGGGGGAGGACGCGGCGCTGATCGATAGCGGCGGGGAGAACTATCTCGTCGTTAGCTCAGATCCCATCACTTTCGCCGCGGAACAGCTGGGATGGTACGCAGTGCACGTTAACGCCAACGATATCGCCGCCACTGGCGGGACGCCGAGATGGATGGTAATGACTGTCATCCTGCCGGATGGGTCGCCTCCGCAGCTTGCCAAAGACATCATGCGGCAGACGTTGGACGCCTGCGCGGAGATCGGGGTGACGCTTGTGGGCGGGCACACTGAGGTGACGTACGGCATTGACCGCCCAATCGCCATTGGCACGATGATCGGCGAAGTTGCTAGAGGCAAACAAACGCCAACATCCGGTGTTCAGGAGGGCGATGCGATTGTCCTCTCCAAGGGTGTCGGCATCGAGGGCACGGCCATCCTGGCAATTGAAGTTGCTGATCGGCTGCGCGCCGCTGGGGTTTCCGATGAGACCATTCGGCACGGAGCCGATTTTCTGCATGATCCCGGTATCAGTGTTGTCCATGATTCCCATATCGCTCTTAAGACAGTTCCCATCCACGCCATGCATGATCCAACTGAGGGTGGCATTGCAACGGCGCTACACGAGATGGCGGACGCATCAGATGTTGGACTGGATATCGATGCGGATGCCATGGAGGCCATGACCTCGCCTGAGGCGACAGAGATTTGCAGGGCGCTTAGTGTTGACCCGCTTGGGTTGATTGCTGCGGGTGGGCTGTTACTTGCAGTTGCTCCCGACGATGCAACTGCCGTTATCGCGGCCCTTGAGGGCGCGTCCATACGCGCGACGCAGATCGGTCTCGCTGTGCCGCGCCCGCAGGGAGTTAATGTTCCGCGGTTTGCCCGCGACGAGTTAGCGCGGGTGTTGTCAACCTGAAGGAATGACGCGTCTGGCTATGCCGCCTCTGGCATAGTGTCAAGGATGAGTTCTGCGTATTGGAGAAGATGCCGATCTGGCAGGAATAGTTCCCGGGCCCGTTCCCTTGCCGTGGCGCCCAACTCGGTTGCCCACGCCGGATTAGCAAGAAGATTCCTGATCGCCTGACCGCACGCTGCCTCATCCGAGGGATCGGGCAAGAGGATGCCCGATTGGCCGTCGACGATCTGTTGACGGATGCCGCCGACTGCGCTTGCTACGACGGGCTTCCCTTTCCACATCGCCTCGGTCACCGTCAGACCGAAGCCTTCTGCGAGACTCTTCTGAACGACGACCGTGGCGTGGCTCTGAATCGCGTTGATGACCGCTGCGTTTTCCTCGCGGTCGTCCATCGGCACGTTTACCAAGTGAACTCGTCGTCGAATGTCTTCCGGCAGAGTCCTCCACTCGGCAGAGCAGTCCTCGAACACGCGATGTGCCTCAGGGTCGTCCGCTACGCCACTCGCCGCCGGTCCAACGAGCCAAAGGTGGGCGTTGGGTGGGGCGTCCGTCATCTGTGCGAACGAGCGCATCACTCCCGCCATATCCTTGAGCTTGTCCCAACGGGCAACCTGCGTGACGATCGGGTCCTCCGGGCGTGGAAGGACGCCCTCTGTCACGATCCCGACGCGATGGAGAATTGGCCCGGACGTACCATCGTCTCGCCAAAAGCGCGGTGGCGTGGAGGGAGTTGAGGCATCGAGGAGACCGACAGTTACAAGAATGTCCGCTGCCGTATCGCTGATATCCGTATTCTTTGAACTCGCCGGATCGATGGATGGATTGATGATGCGGATAGCAGCCGAATCAAGCCATGCAGGCGCGTATTCCGCCAAGCTAAATATGCACATATCTGCCTGTTGCACATAGGGGCGGAGAAACTCCCAAGCTCCGGTCACAAGTTCCCCATGATGTTCGTGACCGATGTGGGACCGCCAGATGACGCGTGCGCCTGCTTGAAGCATTGCCTCGGTCATGCCTGCTGTTTGGGGATCGTGCAGGATGACGATGTCTCCCGTTCGCACCTGCGCTGTTATGGCGGCTGCGTTTTGAGCCAGCACTTGCTCATAGTGCGCGCGCTCTGCCTTGCCCAGCGGGCCGCCGTCGCCTACCTCTCTATGCAGATTGTTGTGGATGCGCTTGGTTATGCGAAAGAACTCGCTATCACCGTCGATAACCAGCCAGCGCGAATCGACACCTGCACCCTTTGCATAACCGCATAGTCCCTGCACGAGTTCTGCTACGCCGCCACCCCTGGCCGTGGAGTTTATGTTGATGACGGTCCGGCCATGAAGGGCTTGGCTGACCGTCTGCGCCGCCTCCGCAATTGCAGACCGGCGCTTCTTACTGACGAATGGAGCCAAAAGGTCAAGCGACCGAGGCGGCACCTGGACTTCCAAGACCTTTCCACCATAGACAACTTTGCCGACTGATGATGTCACGATTCTCCCCCGCGCACTATTCAGGAGCCGTAGACCGGCCAATTCAATTGTACGTGTTTAGTCGTTCTCACCCATAGAACTCCGTGGGTATGAACCCAACAAACGGATTCGCTTACAGAGTGTGCCCAGCCCGGCCTCAACTTCAGCGTAAGCCTCCGCCAAGCCTTGGTCACGTATGTGTCCCAAATACTCCGCGATGAAGGTGTATTCCCACAGGCCTGCCCCCGGATCAAGGCGGGATGGCCGCGACTGCAGCATCGTTGCGTTCAATCCGCGTGATGAGAACAGGCTAAGGACCTTGACCAACGCGCCGGGTTGATTCTCGAGGTCGAACAGGATTGTCGTTTTGTCCCCACCCGTAGTCTCGGGGAATCTGTCCTTACTCAGCACACACCTCCGTGCCTCATGCCCCGCGCCCCCCCCCTCTTCCACGCTTACACCATACACACTCTATAAAATGCCGCAAACTACATTCCCAAATCCCGCGGCCCCGGGGTCTTCAGACGCTGCGGCTATCTGCGCTCCACGCGCCGTGCTGGATTCTTCAATGACCTCGATTTCACGCCCCAACTCCTCAGATAAGCGCTGGATACTCCGTCTGCATTGGCTAAGTGCCTGCGGATGAGAGTAGATGCGCGTCACCTGCTCCAGTGTCGTCTTGGTCAGGAGGTGGTGGTGAATAGGCAAGAAGACTTCAGCAATGACGTTGATACCCTCTGTCGCTGTCACGAAGTCCAGCGTCGCTCCCACGGTTCCTTCAAGCAGGTTCTCAATCGGCAGCACACCGTATTCGATCTCACCCTGCTGAACGGCTTGGCAGATTGCCTCTGATTCCATCGGTTCGAAAGTGGCATCCCGGCCGAAGTGGGCAATGGCCGCAAGGTGCGTGAAGGTGGCCTCCGGCTGGAGAAATCCCACAGTCGGTCTGTCGAAGTTCATGCTCGCTCCACCTTCATCCGCACGAATCCACGCTTGCCCATCTTGATAATTGCACCCTCCACGTCCTCCGGCGAGAGCTGCAGCGTGGGCTCGGTATGGCGCTGGTCATTGATTTCAAGGCCACCCTGCTGGATGAGGCGGCGGGCGTCGCTGCGGCTTGTTGCCAGACCCGTCGCAACCGCAACGTCAAGAATCGTCAGAGGCTCTGCCCGAGGCTTCAGGAAGACCTCCTCCACGTCCTGCCGCATGCTGCCTTCATCCACGACACGCGTGAACTCTTTCTGAGCCCGCTGCGCCTCATCGGTGCCGTGCAGGCGCTCTGTGACGGCCCATGCAAAGCGCTCTCGGGCGTTCTGCAGATTGGACTCCGTTGACAGGCGGAGGCGAACCCCGTCGATCTCGTCGTCCGGCGTGTCCGTCAGGACGCTCATGAACATCGGCAGCAATTCATCACTGACCTGTGTCAGCTTGAAGAACATATCAACGGGATTCTCAGTGAGATCAACGGTGTTCCCATACGACTTGCTCATCTTGCGACCATCAAGGCCCGGGATGAGGGGTGTCATCAGCACGTGTTTGGTCTTGCCGTTGTAATTCCGCACGAGGTCTCGCCCGACCATCATATTGAACATCTGGTCCCGGCCGCCAAGCTCCGCATCCACACTCATTGCAACAGAGTCGTAGCCCTGCAGCAGCGGGTAAAGGGTCTCATGCAGGTGGAGCGGGCGTTGCTGCGAGAGGCGTTCCTGGAACATGTCCCGTTCAATGAGTTGCTGCACCGTTACGTTTGCGGCAATCTCGATCATGTCCCGCAGCGTGAGACTATCCAGCCACTCTCCGTTCCACTTGATTTCGATGGGGTTGTCGCCTCCAAGGTCAAGCACGCGAGAGATCTGATTTCGCCACGTCTGCGCGTTGGCGACTACCTGATCCTGCGTTAGCTGCAAGCGTTCAGCGGACTGGCCGGTGGGGTCTCCGATGCGGGCGGTGAAGTCACCGAACAGCATGATCACGCGGTGCCCCTGCAGCTGGAACCACCGAAGCACACGCAAGGAAAGATAGTGGCCGATATGCAGGCTTGTGCTTGTGGGGTCAAAACCCTCGTAGATGGTCAGTCGCCGTCCAGAGTCGAGCGCTTCCTGCAATTCCTCCTCGACGATTACGCTGTCCAGAATTCCGCGACGGAGTAGGTCTGACAATGACCATCCGGCGAGTGCCTCATCCGCCGGCGGGGACGGGTATGTTTCAGCGCTTTCATCCGGTGAGTCCAGAGAAAGCAGCGGGGCAGTGGCCGCCTCAATGTCATCCACTTGGGTCAGCGAGACATCATCCCCAGAAAGGGAAGGCTTGTCGGCGTTCACATAGCCGTAGGACACATCTCCGCCAAGTGTCGCCTTGGCTAACAGGGCCAGTTCCCGCGTCGCCGCCTCTACGCGGTCAGCGGTCGCATCCATGAACCCATCGACGGGAAAGACAATCGTGCGGCTCTCCGGCATTGTCATGGCTGTTTCAGCCTGTCGCCACACCCAGCGACGGGTCCGAATATCGTCGCCCGTCGCGTATACCGGCTCGCCGATTGGCAGTTCCTTCTCGTCAGCGGTGGAAGCCGTGAACGCGTCCCCCTCACGGCTCAGGCGCACGGTGATATCTCCGGGCAGTCGATCTACATCGTGCGCGCCGACCGGCACGAGGTGTCTCATGGAGATGAGGTTGGCGATATCGGCCGCAGGGTTGATTGAACGAATGTAGTCACCGCGGAGGCACCGCTGTGCAAGGGCGGCGACCGACGGCACATAGGTTCGAGGGTTGATTCCTTCTGCCTCAAACGCCTGCTCCCATCGCGTAATTGCCGAGTGGCCATGCAATCCAGCTCCGCCAAGCTTCCACGGAACAGTCTGTACTTCCTCTTGCAGCGTGCGTTGGAGTTTGCCGACGTTTTCAGGAGAAGGCTTGGTCGCGTTCTGCACGAATACGACGCCTACAACATACGTTGGGTGTCGCTGGAGCAGGTCGCCTGAAATCTCAAACAACATTACACGGCCTCACAGGCGTTACGAGGTACGGGCGGAGTGGTGGCAGGAGAGGGATTCGAACCCCCGTAGCCCTAGGGCGCCAAGTTTACAGCCTGGTGCGTTTGTCCACTCCGCCATCCTGCCGTTGCTACGCATTCTACTGACCACCGCCTTCTCACGTCATGCCCCGCGCCATGTCATTCCAAGCGCAGCGAAGAATGCTGAGACTCCTTTGCCCTAGACCTCCCGTCCGATTGCCTTGGCAATACCGTGGACCTGCTTCTGCAACTCCGGCAGCCAATCCACTGGCAGTGACTGCGCCCCATCGGAAAGCGCCGTCGTGGGGTCTGGGTGCGCTTCGATAATAAGCCCGTCAGCCCCTGCTGCGATGGCAGCCTTTGCCATTGGCATAACGAGATCACGTTCACCCGTGCCGTGACTAGGATCAACGACGACGGGGAGGTGGCTCTCCTTCTTGAGAATCTGCACGGCCGTCAGATCAAGGACGTTGCGAGAGAATTCATCGTCGAAGCTGCGGATGCCGCGTTCACACATGATGACGTTCCAATTGCCCTCACTGATGATGTACTCGGCGCTCAGGAGCCACTCACGGATGGTGGCATGGAATCCGCGCTTCAGCAGGACCGGCTTGCGCGTCTGCCCGACTGTTTTGAGCAACCGGAATGCGTGCATGGTGCGAGCACCAATCTGGAGGATATCCGAATACTCCTCGCACATTTCCACGTCCATCTCAGACATCACCTCGGTGATGACCATCAGACCGTATTCATCTGCGACATTTCTGAGGATGCGCAGTCCCTCAAGACCCAGCCCCTGGAATGTATAGGGCGAGGTACGTGGCTTGAACGCGCCGCCACGAAGAATAGTGAAGCCGAGTTTCTTGTCCATTTCGGCAACCTGCCGCACCTGCTCCTCGGACTCCACCGCACACGGTCCCACCATCATGGCCACAGGCGCGCTTGGCCCGATCTTCACGCCGTTGGGTAAATCGATTACGGTGTCCCGCTTTCGAAAATCGCGGCTCACATGCTTGTAGGGTTTCATGATGCGGACAACATGATCCACACCAGGCAGGATTCTTAGGACGTCATCGCCACCTGCAGTCGTGTCACCGATGACGGCAACGACACTGGTGAACTCGCCGGGCTCCACGTCTGCCCGATAGCCAAGTTCCTGAATCTTCTCGACGACGCCATCCACGTTTTCCTGAGTTGCGTCGCTTCGCATTACGACAATCATAGCGTGCGCTTTCCTCCGGCCATGAGGCCTTTGTTCTATCTACCACTCCTGAATATATGGAAAGCCCCCCCGACTGATGCGGGGGGGCTTTGCCTCTTTCTTTACTATGCGTGTCAATTCAGACGAAAGACGTCGGTAACCCACCCCGCGGGGGGTAGCTAAAGTAGTAATAGCCATAGCCGTCGCCAATCATCACGCAAAAATCCTACTGACGTTGCGATCTATCTGTCAAGTCTTTAGACCAGGTTTGAAACCGGTCTTAGAATACTTGACATTTCCGCTCCCGCGCGAATAGACTAGCCACGCTCCGGAGGCAGTATGGCACGCGGAAAAACCAAGTTGATGAAGCAGGTTGAGGAGCGCTATGGGCGCCCCCTTGAGCGGCTTTTGCCTGAAATGTACAACGAACTTGGATTGCCGGGCATGTCCGAGGAACTCGGCATCAGCAAGGGGACTCTCTGGTACTGGCTCCTCAAGATGAATCTCACCGTCAAGCGCGTTGCGCTCGCCCCTGGCGAGAGCCTGGAAATCAAGCGCGAAGCCTCCTGAGCGGCGGCGGCCCACTAAGGCCCCATCGTGCGACGGTTCACCAGGGAACTATCCGCCCTCGTCATCATCATCGTTCTGGTTGCACTTGCCATCCTGCTTGCGCCGACCATCCGCGGCATCCTCGGCGAACGCGCTCATGAGGCCGACCGATCTCTGCTTCAGGACGCCATTCCTATCTATCAGGAGAGCCGAGTCTTTCCCCAACCAGAGTGGCCAACCCTCTCCGGCGAGATTGGCGCGCCACGGGAGGGGAATGCGGCAGGCTACCAGTGCGACGGCTCTGACGGAGGGGAAATCTGCTCCTGGCTCGCCTTCGAGCTACTCTCGGAGCACGGCGGGCTGGAATCCACGGCCGCGATCACATCCGCCGAAACCACGCTCAACGTGGGCGCGACGAACGCGCCCAGCGGGAACTACGGATGGTATCTAAACGCCGGGGGGCAGGTTAATTCAGAGCCGTCCTTTGATCGGGATATTGGGTATCCGTGACCTCGCGCCCCTGTGGTAGCTACGCGGGATAGACGATCTCCCCGCCGGAGGTCTGACGAGACGGCTGTCGGGATGTCTCCGCACCCTTGGTGGCCCAGAAAATCTCGGCGATTTCCTGCACCGTTGCTACCAAAGCCTGCGCGTTCTCCATGCTCACGCTCTGGCGCGCGGCGGAGCCCTGCTTCATGGCAGTGAAGAACAGGTTGTGCAGGTTCGGATGCTGCTCCAGGTGCTCGGGGCGGAAATAGTCACCCCACAGGATGCGGAGTTCCTTCTTGGCGAGCTCAGCGTGCTCTTCCTTGACGGCGATGTAGCGTATGAGTTTGTTGCGCGACTCGGCGTCTGAGACCTCGCCCAGATCCTCAATCAAGTTCACCATTCGCACGACCGTATGCGCCGCAATTTGGGCCGCGTGCGGATCATAGATACCGCATGGGATATCGCAGTGCGCGTTCGCCGGCTTGGCGGGTGAGAACCTTTCAATCGCTCGCAGGGCTATACTGAGTGCGGACATTTCTTCCTCCTATCGTCCCCAGTTTTCAAGTTGGCTTAAGCGGATTCAAACGTGAAAGATTGTACGGTAGCCCCCACTCAAAGGGCAAGGAATGCCGCTGGCATTGCAGGGCGCCTCTGATGCCCTGGTGGCTGCATCCTCCACGCCTGCTGGATCTGTTCAGCTCCCTCCGGTTCCGCGTGGTCGGCCATAGCATGGAACCATATCTGCTGGAGGGCGACATGGTTCTGGTGTCTCGGCGTTTCCCCGGTGGAGTGCCGCAAAGGGGTGACGTTGTGGCATTCAGGGAACCGGAATCCGGAGGGGTATCCATTAAACGGGTTTGCGGTCTGCCAAATGAGCAAATCGCAATGGTAGACGGAGCGATTTACGTGAACGGTCAGCCGCTGCCGGAGTCGTATGTCTCACGCGCTCCGTCGAGGCCGAATTCCGGCGATGGCGCGGAGTGGACAACCGGGGAGGATGATTTTGTTCTGCTCGGCGACAATCGCGGTGACAGCAGAGACAGTCGCGCATTTGGCGTGGTCACACGCGATGCTCTTGCGGGTCGGGTGTGGTATTGCCACGCACCCAAGGAGAGACGGGGCGTCCTGCGCTGACAGACAGCACATCAACGCGCTACGATGATGGCGCGGCACAAGTGAATTAGCCGCGACGAACGGGGGATTGAACAGACCATGACCATGCCTGAAATCGGACAGCCACTGCCGGATCTGACTTTTACATCCGGATTTCGAGAGACGATCAGTACCGCAGACCTCAAGGGTGAGGAGAACCTTGTCATCGCGTTTTACGCCGCCGCATTTACAGGTGGTTGAGAGCGTGAGCTGAGGGAATTCGAGCGTTTGCACGAGGAATTCCGAAAGCTCAACACCCAGGTCTGGGGTTCAAGCGTCGATTTGATTCCGAGCCAGGCAGCGTTTGCGGAGCATTGTGGTCTGAGCTACAGGCTCGTTAGCGGTTATCCAAGCCATGAGGCGGCCAAGACGCTCGGGGCGTGGAATGAAGAGCGCAGTATGATCCGCCGCGTCACCTACGTCATCGACAAGGAGGGCATCCTCCGTCATATCATCGATGATCCCGGTGACATGGAGCGTCACGCGAATGAAGCACTGGAAGCTGTCAGGGGCCTCTCCGGCTAACCAGTACCAGCATGACTTGTCCTCCTCCTAATTGGGAGGTCATGGTTGGGGTGTAGCGCTCACACGCACCGGGTCCCGTCCGCGGAGCGCGGACACGAATATCGCTACCACGAGCAGCACTGTCAGGTACGTAATGACGTCCTGGTAGCCCGTGGTTACTGACTGAGCCATTGCCGTTCCCGCGTCCACTTCAGCGCCTAGGAGCCTCGCTTCTTCATCGCGCTGAATGACGGCAAAGAGTGTTCCTGCTATGGCGATGCCTGTTGCCTGGCTGACCTGCCTGACGGTGGCTATCATGGCGGAGGCTGTTCCGAGTCGATGAGGTGGTACGGAACTGACGAGGGCGGTGTTGTTGCCCGGCTCAAAGATGGAGATGCCCGTTCCCAGAGACATCAGAACGACCACAAAGATGGCGATGTGCGTATCGATTCCGATATATGTCAGCGCATAGTAGGCCACCGTCATCAGAGCGAGTCCAAAGGTGGCAATCACTCGCGTCGGGATCTTGTCTGCTACCCATCCGGCAGATGGAGCGACGAAAAGCCGTACGACTGGCAGGGTGACGAGTATCAGGCCCGCTTCCGTCGCTGTCAGGCCGCGCCCGTCCAGAAGGAAGAACGGAAGCAGAATGATGAGTGCACCCTGCGTGATGAACTGGAGCGTGTTGGTGGCATTTGACGCGGAGAACTGGCGGATTAGGAACAGGTTCAACTCGAGGATAGGTAGACGTTCGCGCAGGAATTGAACGCCGTTCCTGCGAATCTGGAGAACTATCATGTCCGGTCTCGACTGCACGTACATGAACACGGCAAACGTGGCAGCCGCAGCTGTCGTGAAGCCAATGATGAGAGGCTCCGACCAACCTAGAATCGGTCCGCGGTTGAGCGCGAGCAGGAATGTTGTCATGAAGATGAACAGCAGGATTGCGCCAAAGAAGTCGAACCGGACGTGTCGGCCCTCCGTTCGGTCGTTTCGCAGAATGACGAGCCCCATTACAAAGAACAGCAAGATGAAGGGGATGCGCGTGTAGAAGAGCGCCTGCCAACCGAGCACGTCCAGTAGGAATCCTCCCAGCAGCGGGCCAATTGAAAGGCCTATTCCTACGAAGACGTTCTCTAGCCCGATTGCTCGCGCGCGTTCGGCTTCAGGAAAGGCCCCGACGACGATAGCGTCGCTGTTGGAGATGAACAGCGCCAACCCGATACCCTGAATCACGCGGGCAACCAGCAGCATCGGAAGGGTTGTGCTCAGGGCGGCAATGACCAGTCCAAGACCAAACACTAGGAAGCCGCTCAAGAAGACCTGCTTCCGGCCAATCGCGTCGCCCAGGCTGCCAAACGTCAAGCTCAACCCGAGGCTTGCCAGCAGGTAGATGACGCTTACCCAGAGGATGACATCCGGTTCGACATCGAACTCTCGCCCCAGCTCGGGTAGCGCTATGTTCGTTATTCCCACATCGAAGGCGCTTGTGAGGATGCTCACGCCAACCGTGAGAAGCACGAGCCATTTGTAGTAGCCGGCCGTACGCAGCCTATCCGTCAGTTGTCTCAAAAGCTGAACGGCCTATGCCGATCCCTGCCGCTGGGCCGCGGGCGCTCCCATGCCGCGTCCGCCGCGCGGGAGATCGCGATGCGGCGGATCCTTACCACGCACTATGGACACGAAGATGGCAGCCACAAGCGTGACGACCATGATTGTCAGTACGTCCTGGAATCCCATGGTGACTGAGCGACTGAGCGCCTCCTCGGCTGCTACTCCTGCCTCTAACAGCCGAGATTCTTCATTGCTTTGGATAACGGCGTACAACGTGCCTGCCACCGCGATGCCTGTTGCCATGCTGATCTGACGCACCGTGCCGATCATCCCGGAGGCCGTACCTAGGTGCGATGGCGGGACGGAGCCCATGATCGCGCTGTTATTGCCCGGCCCGAAGATCGAGCTGCCGGTCCCCTCCAGCAGGAGTAGTGTCACCAGAAGTGCTACGGGGGTGTCTATGCCGACGCTCCGCAACCCAAAATACGCGCCTGTCATCACGAGCAATCCGAACGTGGACACGATCCGTGACGGCGCCTTGTCCGCCGCCCAACCTGCGACAGGAGCAACGACCAGCCGAACCACAGGCAGCGTAATAAGGATCAATCCGGCTTCGGTCGCGGTGAATCCTCGCCCCTCAAGCAGGAAGAAGGGGAGCAGGATAACTATTGCACCTTGACTCAAAAACTGGAGCGCGTTCGTGGCGTTCGCGAAAGAGAACATACGGTTGCGAAAGAGGGTCAGTTCCAGCACAGGCAGGTGATCACGCAAGAACCGAATGCCCCGCATCTGAATCTCCATAATTGGCATGCGCTGGCGCGACTCCACGAACAGGAATCCAATGAACATCACAATGGCAAGCGTTCCCATTCCAATGATGACCGGCTCCGTCCATCCCAGCTTGGGCCCGCGGTTCAATGCAAGCAGGAACGCAGAAATGAACCCAAACAGGGCCACCGCACCGAGGATGTCGAATCGGACGTGGTTGCCTTCCTGCCGGTCATTTCTCAGGAACAGCAGCCCCATTACGAAGAATGCCGCCATGAATGGGGCTCGTGTCCAGAACAGCGATTGCCAACCCCAGAGATCGAGCAGGAATCCTCCAAGGGGTGGGCCGCTCGCCAGACCCACTCCGACGAAAGCGTTCTCCATTCCAATCGCGCGCCCGCGTTCCGAATCAGGAAACGCGTCAACCACGAGAGCGTTGCCGTTGGCGAGAATCATTGCCTGCCCGATGCCCTGCACGACTCGTCCAAACAGCAGCATCGGCAGTGTTGTGCTGAGCGGCGTAATCACCAACCCGATACCGAAGACGAGAAACCCTGTCAGGAAGACCTGTTTGCGACCGATGGCGTCGCCCAGGCTACCCAGGGTCAGCATGAGACCGATGCTCGCCAGCAAGTAGGCGACGCTCACCCACAAGATGACGCTGGGGTCGACGCCAAAGACCTTGCCTAGTTCAGGCAGGGCAATGTTCGTGATTGAGCCATCAACGGTGCTCGTCAGAATGCCAAGCCCGACCGTCACAAGCACTAACCACTTGTACTGGGGGCCTGAACGGAGTCTTTGGCCGAGCGTCATTCAGAAAGCGTATACCCTGGCGCGCCGCCTTGTCCGTCACTCTAAGCGCAGCGAAGAATCCAAGGACTCCACTGGTTACTCAATGAAGATTCCGGATGCGTCACTCCGTTTGGAATGACAACTTCCAGGCACCCCTGAAACCCTCGCTCAGGGCGTGGGCCACCTCTCTAAATTCGGGAATCCTATCGAGTGCATTTGCCAGTGCTCCCGTACGGTCATTCAGGTCCCGGCGGAATCGTTCACGGCGCCCCGGGTCGAGATGTAGGAAGTCAGCCAGTCCCGATCCTGCCTCTGCTAACGGGATCGTCCCGTGTTGGAGAACGACGCCTGCCGTACGGCGCTGCGCGCTGGCCACCAGTTTTCGGCCCGCCCAATACACCTCATGCCGCCCGGGAGACTCGAAACAGCCGAAATCAACGCCGGTTTCCGGCCAGATAGGTGCCGGGTCCCGTACAGAAGCGCGAATGCCCAGCATCTCCAGTCCGGCCACCAACGCTCTGTTGACGGCTGCATAGCCGGCCAGCACATCGCGCGAGAACGGCTCATCGTCAACGAGTGCGATAACGCTGTAAGTGATGTCGCCAACAGAGTGCAGGATTGCCTTACCACCTGTTGGGCGTCGCACGATCTCGATGCCCGACTGCTCGCAGCGCTGAACGTCAAGCAGCTCCTCACTCTTTTGATGTCGCCCCAGCGACACCGCGGGGCAGGGCCACGAATAGATCCGTATAACAGGGATGGACTTTCCTTGAGCCACTTCCGCGGCAAGCTCCTCATCCAGAGCCATAGTTTCCCGCCCAGTTAATCCCGCGTCCAAAAGCAAACGCCACTCTTCACTCATGCTCATCACGATACCGTCAAACCTAAGAAATCAAATGCGTTGCGTGACCGATGCGGTGTATACTTGCACCATCACTGTGCGCTCAAGCGCAACGTCAGGGGACTTGATGCTCCAGGAGCCCGTCGAGGGTAGTCAACAGGAATCGCAACGGCCAGAAGATAGCGAGATGGCTCGCCTTTTGGAGGCCGAAGGTCAGAATATGCCCGTCCTCCGCCGCGGGGAAGCCGTGGAAGGCATCATCGTCCACGTTGACGACGAGGGACTCTTGGTAAATATCGGCGCGAAGAGCGAAGGTGTCATTCCGTACCGCGAAATGCGAAGTCTTCCTGAGGATGAGGCAAAGGCCCTCAAGGCGGGAGATCCCATCGTGGCAACTCTTGTCCGAACCGATGAGGCCGGGCAATACATGCTCTCGTATGATCGCGCGCAGGCCGAGCGGGGGTGGCGTCAGCTCGAAAAGGAAAAGGACTCCGACGAACTGATTACCGGCAAGGTCATCGGCCACAATCGTGGCGGCATCCTCGTTGAAACGCGAGGCGTACAGGCGTTTGTGCCACTGTCGCAGTTGTCTCCTGAGCATCGCGAACTTGCGTCCGGCGAGGGCGATGACCAGCTGCAGGCTCTCGATACGCTCGTTGGCGAGGAATTCCAATTCAAGGTTATCGAGGTTAATCGTCGCCGGCAGCGCGCCATCCTCTCAGAGCGCGCCGCGTCCCAGGACATGCGAATCGAGCAGCGCCAGGCCCTGCTTGCTGAACTGCAGGAAGGGGCAGTTCGCAAGGGCCGGGTGACAGGGGTGCGCGATTTCGGCGCGTTTGTTGATCTTGGCGGGGCGGACGGCCTTATCCACGTGTCCGAGCTTGCGTGGGAACCCGTTACACATCCCTCAGAGATTGTCCAGACAGGGCAGGAACTTGAGGTACACGTCCTCAAGGTTGACCACGAGACGGGCCGTATTTCTCTCAGTCTGCGCCGCACGCAGCCGGATCCGTGGCTTGCGGAAGTGGAGGCATATCAAGAGGGTCAGATTGTTGAGGCAACCGTGACCCGTCTGGCCGTATTTGGCGCTTTTGCACGTTTGGAGCAAAGTAATATAGAGGGCCTTATTCACATCTCGGAAATGGCGGATCACCATATCAATCATCCGCGTGAGGTCATCAAGGAAGGAGATACACGGCGGGTGAAGGTGCTGCGGATTGAACCGGAGCGGCGCAGGCTGGGTCTCAGCCTACGCCAAGTGGATGCATAGAAAAGAAATGCGCGGGCGCGAATCCCAGACATAGGGTGAGCGGAGAAAACAATGGCGAGCAGATTTGAGAAGTTCTCGGAACGGGCCAGGCGGGTTCTCTCCCTGGCACAGGAAGAGGCAGGCGAACTAAACCACAACTACATCGGCACGGAGCACGTCCTTCTTGGCCTTGCCCGTGAGCCGGAGGGTGTCGGCACACGCGTTCTTGTCTCTTTGGGTGTCGATCTCTCCAAGATTCGATCTGCCGTCACTTTTATCATCGGGCGGGGCCAGAAGCAGCCGACGAGCGATGTTGGTCTCACTCCGCGCGCCAAAAAAGTCATTGAACTCGCCGTCGACGAGGCGCGCGAAATGTCACATCACTACATCGGAACCGAGCATCTGCTTATCGGTTTGCTGCGCGAGGGCGACGGCGTTGCCGCCGGAGTTCTTGAGAGTCTAGGTGTCACGCTGGACAAAGTCCGGCAGGAGACGCAGCGCATTCTGAGTCAGTCCGGCGGGCAGCCCGGCAGCCGCTCCGGCACACGCACCCCGACACTTGATCAGTTAGGCGTCGACCTGACTCATCTCGCGCGTGAGGGGCAACTTGACCCGGTGGTCGGGCGGCAGCAGGAAATCGAGCGTGTAGTGCAGATACTCTCTCGCCGCACCAAGAACAATCCCGTTCTCATCGGCGAGCCCGGTGTTGGTAAAACGGCCATCGTTGAAGCGCTTGCGCGCCGCATCGCGGGTGTCTTTGATGAGGATAAAGAGCACTACGATATCCCTGTCCCCGACAGGCTCAGCGGCGCACGGCTCGTCACGTTGGATATGGGCGCACTCGTCGCCGGCACCAAGTACCGTGGTGAATTTGAGGAACGTCTTAAGAAGGTTGTCGACGAGATTCGCTCTGCCAAGAACATCATTCTTTTCATTGACGAAATGCACACGCTCGTTGGAGCGGGCGCGGCAGAAGGCGCCGTCGACGCGTCTAACATCCTGAAGCCGTCACTTGCCCGCGGCGAGCTCCAGACAATAGGCGCCACCACCCTGGACGATTATCGCCGTTACGTTGAGCGCGACCCCGCGCTTGAGCGGCGTTTCCAGCCCGTCCGGGTGGAGGAGCCGTCGTCCGACGACACGGCCGCCATCCTGCGCGGTGTGAGGTCACAGTACGAAGAGCACCACAGCCTTACTATCACGGATGAGGCAGTGGAAGCTGCCGCTGCGTTGGCCTCTCGGTACATCGCGGATCGTTTCCTGCCGGACAAGGCCATCGACCTCATCGATGAGGCCGCCAGCCGTGTCCGCATTCGGGCCTCGTCCATGCCGCTGTCGGTGAAGGAGGCGATGAGAGCGCTTGAGCGTGTTCGCGCCGAAAAGGACAACGCTGTCGCCGCCGCCAATTTTGATTTCGCTGCCGAGATGCGCGAGCGCGAGGTCAGCCTCGCCGAGCGCATCGCTCGCCTTGAGCAGGAGTGGCAGAACGAGCAGCAGAGCGCGACGCCGGAGGTGACCGAGGACGACATCGCGCAAGTCGTGAGCATGTGGACCAATATCCCGGTCACACGGCTCGCGGCCGAAGAGAGCGAGCGCCTCCTGCACATGGAAGAGGTGATGCACGACCGCATCATTGGGCAGCATGAGGCCATCATCAATGTCTCCAAGGCCGTCCGCCGCGCGAGGGCAGGGCTCAAGGACCCGCGCCGTCCCATCGGAACGTTCCTGTTCCTTGGGCCGACAGGCGTTGGCAAGACCGAGCTTGTGCGCGCGCTGTCCGAGTTCATGTTCGGCTCAGAGGACTCGCTCATTCGGCTCGACATGTCTGAGTTCATGGAGCGTCACACCGTTGCGAGACTCGTTGGCGCGCCGCCCGGGTACGTCGGCTTTGATGAAGGCGGACAGTTGACGGAGGCTGTGCGTCGCAAGTCCTACTGCGTCATCCTCCTCGACGAAATCGAGAAGGCCCACCCTGAAGTCTTCAACATCCTGTTGCAGATTTTTGACGACGGTCACCTGACCGACGCGAAAGGACGCCGGGTTGATTTCCGGAACGCCATCATTGTCATGACGTCCAACATCGGCGCGGAGGTCATCAAGAAGAACTCGAATATCGGCTTCTCGTATGCACGCGACGAAACCGACATGCGCCAGTTGAGTTATGAGCGCATGAAGGACAAGGTGCTGGACGAGGTCAAGCAGTTCTTCCGGCCTGAGTTCCTCAACCGCATTGACGCGCAAGTCGTCTTCCACTCCCTTGATCGGGATCACATTCGCCAGATTGTTGACCTGATGATGAAGGATGTGGAGAAGCAATTGGAGGCCAAGAAGATCAGCATTGAGGCTACCGACGCACTACGCTACTATGTCGGGGAAAAGGGCTACGACGAGACCTACGGCGCGAGACCGCTTCGCCGTGTTATCCAGGACATGATTGAAGACAGGCTCTCCGATGACATCCTGAGCGGCGACATTGCCGAGGGGGACACAGTCCGCGTTGACTACGTGGATGAAGAGGTTGTCGTCACAGTTACCGAGCATCGTCCGGCCAAGCCAACTGTGTCTGTCGACAGTCCTGAGACTCCTGAAGCCCCCGAAGCTCCTGAGACCGTCGAGGTGGCGGGCTAGCTGACGGCCGGGTCTGGCACGATGCCACGACCGCGCGTTTCCTATAGCTGTACGGCTTGTGGGGCGGGGTCGTCCCGTTGGGAGGGGCGTTGCCCCCGGTGCGAAACGTGGGGATCGCTTGTTGAGGTCACCGCGGAATCCAGTGATCTAGCAACGGGCGTCCTGGAGCCTGCTCCTCCGCCTGCCGCGCTGACGTCCGTCATGGAACAGGCTGCCACGCAACCGTCACGGATTGCAGTATCAACAATGCCGGAGCTTATGACCGTTCTTGGCGGCGGTGTCATACCCGGCAGCGTGGTCCTGCTCGGAGGCGAACCCGGCATTGGTAAATCAACCTTGCTGCTCCAGATTGCCTCCGTGCTGGGGCAAGCGGGAGCGAGTGTGGTGTATGTGGCGGGAGAGGAATCTCCTGAGCAGATCGCCCTCCGCGCCGCTCGACTTTCGCTAGCAGGCGGCGGAGTGACGTTGTCGTCCGAGACGAATATCGATGCACTCTTGCAGGCGCTCAGTGACAGCCCGCCGAATCTGCTGCTCATTGATTCCATTCAAACGCTCAGGACTGATGCTGGGTCATCTGCGGGAACTGTGGCGCAGGTGCGGGAGTGTGGGGCGCGGCTAGTCGAATGGGGGCGTCGGCGCGGCGTTTCCATCATCATGACGGGCCACGTGACCAAGGACGGCGCGATTGCAGGTCCGCGCGTGCTTGAGCATGCAGTTGACGTTGTTCTTTACCTGGAGGGCGAGGGTCTTGGACCTTATCGTGTTGCCCGGTGCGTCAAGAATCGTTTCGGCTCCACGGATGAGATTGCCGTCCTCGAAATGACTGACAGTGGCCTGCGCGAGGTGGGTGATCCCTCCGCTGCCCTTACGCAGGAACGAACGTCCACTGCGCCGGGTTCCATCGTCACGCCCATCGTGGAGGGAACGCGCCCCCTGCTGGTTGAGATACAGGCTCTCGTTGCTCCGTCCGGCGGGGCAGACCCGCGGCGCATGGCGACGGGCATTGATTTCAATCGGCTGCTCCTCATATGCGCCGTTCTCTCACGACGCCTGCGGCTGCCGCTCGGAAAGCACGACGTTATCGTCAATGCCATCGGCGGGCTGCGCGTTACGAGCCCGTCTGCGGATCTTGCGCTCGCGCTCGCCATCGTTTCAAGCCTTCGTGATGTTCCTGCCGCGCCTGATCTGGCGGCAGTCGGGGAGATTGGCCTTACGGGTGATATCCGGCGGGTTCCCCAACTCCAACGCCGCATCAATGAGGCTGCTCGCCGCGGCTACCGACGCATTATCGCGCCTCCCGATGCCGTTCCTGCCCTCGAAACAGTCATCACGGTCGTTCCTGTCGCAACCCTTCATGAGGCAGTTGAGCTGGCTCTTTCCGAATACCCACAGCCCAGCGACCTTGAAGTCTCCTCTCCTGGTGGGAGATCACCATGAACGCCAATTTCGCTGTGACTCCTGAGATTGCAGAAAAACGGGAGAGACTGCGCTCTCTGTTGCGAGAGATGGGTTCAATTGTCGTTTCGTTTTCGGGAGGGGTTGATTCCAGCCTCCTTCTCGCCGAGTCGGTTGATGTTCTGGGGCATGATGCCCTTGCGGTAACCGCTCTCTCGCCAACGTTCGCTGATTCCGAGGCCGAAGACGCGCGGGACATTGCCGCATTCCTGAATGCTCGCCACGAGTTTCTCTACACCGACCAACTGGATATGGAGGGCTTTGCGGCCAACGACGGTCGTCGCTGTTATTTCTGTCGCGTCGACTTATTCTCGCAGTTGCGTACGATTGCCGAGGAGCGCGGGATTCCGTGGGTGCTTGACGGTACTCTCACCGATGACCTGGGAGATGTGCGCCCGGGACTTAAGGCAAAGGACGAGCAAGGTGTTCGCAGCCCATTTGTAGAGGTCGGCCTCAGCAAGGGCGAGGTACGCCAATTGGCTCGTGAGCGAGGTCTGCCTAACTGGGATAAGCCTGCTGAGTCGTGCCTTGCCTCCCGTATTCCATTGGGCACGCCCGTCTCATTCGAGCTTCTGGACAAGATTGCCCGCGCGGAGAAATATCTTCATGAACACGACTTCAGGCATGTTCGTGTGCGTCATCACGGTGCTATTGCCAGGATTGAAGTCCCGCCCGAGGATATGCACCGCCTGATTGCTGAGGACCTGCGCGAGGACTTGATCAACCACATTCGTGATCTGGGCTACCTCTTTGTGACACTGGATCTTTCCGGATACAAGACCGGCAGCCTAAACACACGAAAGGCTGCAATCTCCTCAAGCCAGAGCGGCTCGGCGGAATTGATCAAACGGAGCGGGTAGGACGCCACATGCGAATCGCGTGGCTGCAATGCGCGAACGGCGTCAGCGGTGACATGCTTCTGGGTGCGCTTGTGGATGCCGGCGCTCCCATGGACGCGATGAATGAAGCGATTGATTGCGTCTTTCCGGACGAGCCGATTCGGCTTACGCCAGTGGAGACTTCGCGGGCTGGAATCCGCGCAACACACATCGCTGTGCAGGGTGGCGATACCGCTGAACACGGCCATACATCGCTGAGAGATCTGATTGATCGGGTTGAGAAAGCCAATCTCCCGGCAAGTGTTATTCAACGAGCAATTGCCATCCTGCGCCGTATTGGTGAGGCGGAAGCACGTGTCCACGGCGGCAGCGCTGAGTCTGTAGAACTCGCGGAACTCGGATCAGCCGATACACTTGTTGACATTGTTGGAACGCTCGTTGGCCTGGGTGAATTAGGTATTGAAACTCTTTATTCCACCGGCCTCCCGTTGGCAACCGGCCGCGTGACGACTCAGCACGGAACGCTGCCTGTACCGGCCCCCGGCGCGCTGGAAATCATGCGACTGGCTGGAGCACCCGCACTGCCGCCGCCCGCGAATGCCGAAGGTCAGCAAACGGGCGAATTGGTAACTCCTACCGGCGCGGCAATTGTTACAACGCTTGCCTCCTTTGACCCTCCCCCTGTAATGAACACGGTTGACGCCGTCGGCTACGGCGCAGGCACGAAAGACCCGAAAGGCAGGGCAAACATCGTCACTTTGGTCGTTGGAGAGGCGGCCGCTGAACCTACGCAAACTCGGGCGATGGCCATGATTGAAACGACCATCGACGATATGAACCCTGAAGTCTATGACTATGTTCGTGAACGTCTAATGGCCACGGGAGCGCGAGATGTGTGGCTTGAGAATGTCCAGATGAAGAAGGGCCGCCCCGGCGTAATCGTGTCTGCAATCGCGCCGGAATCTGTGAAGGATGCAATCGTCCGCGAGCTACTCCGAGAAACAACCACGCTTGGGGTTCGCGTCACCCCCATGACACGTTATGAGGCGGTCAGAGAGTCGGTCATCGTTCAAACTCCGCTCGGTCCGGCGAGCGTCAAGATTAAGCGACTTGTTGAAGGAGGGGAGATAATCGGCATTTCTCCTGAATATGAAGACTGTCGTCAATTAGCTAAACAGTCATCCGTGCCGCTGAGTCGTGTCTATGACATCGTGCGGCGGGCTGCGGAGGATTCGCTTCGCTGACGTATGCCGTCTACTTGACGATTGATAGCCTGCAATTCATACTGAACTGGGCTAGCAACAGCTAGCTCCTTTTGTTGTGCCGTCAAGGAGAAGGGCCCGGCCCGAGTGGCGCAAGGGTAGCGCAGCCGATTTGTAATCGGCAGGTTAGCGGGTTCGAATCCCCTCTCGGGCTCCAGCATCACATGTATGCCGCCCGTGGGCACGATGAAATGGCGAATTGGAAGCAGAAAAATCGGAAAGGAGAGATAGAAGCCCACATAGCTCAGGAGGTAGAGCACGTTCTTGGTAAGAACGAGGTCACCAGTTCGAATCTGGTTGTGGGCTCCAGCTCGAAGGAGGACGGGAGGGAATGGCGAAGCAGAAGTTCGTGCGGAACAAGCCGCATCTCAACGTTGGAACCATTGGTCACGTTGACCATGGCAAGACCTCGCTCACCGCAGCGATTACCAAGGTGCTGAATCTCGCCGGCACAAGCGACTTTCGGCCCTTTGACTCCATTGACAACGCTCCAGAGGAGCGGGCCCGCGGCGTGACGATCAACATCGCTCACGTCGAGTATGAAACGGCGGGTCGCCATTACGCGCACGTCGATTGTCCCGGTCACGCCGACTACATCAAGAACATGATTACCGGCGCGGCACAGATGGATGGCGCGATCCTCGTTGTGAGCGCTCCTGACGGCCCTATGCCGCAGACGCGAGAGCACATTCTTCTCGCCCGGCAAGTGGAAGTTCCCCGAATCGTCGTCTACCTCAACAAGGTCGACATGATGGATGACGAGGAGCTACTTGAGTTGGTCGAGATGGAAGTGCGTGAGCTCCTTTCGCGATACGACTTCCCCGGCGATGACATCCCGTTCGTTCGCGGAAGCGCCCTTCAGGCGCTGGAGAGCGAATCGACCGATGCGAGCGCGGCGGAGTACGCCTCCATTCTTGAACTGATGGAAGCCGTTGACTCCTATATCCCGGAGCCGGAGCGCCCGCGTGATCAGTCCTTCCTGATGCCGATTGAGGACGTCTTTGGCATCAAGGGCCGTGGCACGGTCGTGACCGGTCGTGTTGAGCGCGGCGTCATGAAGGTCGGCGAAGAGGTTGAGATTGTCGGCTTCGGCGAGCAGCGCAAGACCGTCGTCACGGGAATTGAGATGTTCCACAAGACCGTTGATGAGACGGAACCCGGCGACGCCGTCGGCCTGTTGCTGCGGGGCATCGAGCGCGATGACGTTGAGCGAGGCCAGGTGGTCTCCCTGCCGAGTTCCATCACGCCGCATACCCAGGCGGCGGCTCAAGTGTACGTGCTCACACGAGATGAGGGCGGGCGTCATACCCCGTTCTTTGATGGCTACAAGCCGCAGTTCTACATCCGCACCACGGACGTCACAGGCTCCGCGCACCTTCCTGAGGGCACGGAAATGGTGATGCCCGGGGATAACGTCGAAATGCGCATCGAATTGATTACGCCCGTAGCGATGGAGGAGGGGCTCAGGTTCGCCATCCGTGAAGGCGGTCGAACTGTTGGCTCCGGCGTGATCACCGGCATCATCCAGTAGAAACCGAGTACCAGAGAGAGGCGCTCACGACCAACGAGGCAACCATGGCAAAGAAACAGGGAAACCGCATTGTTATCACCATGGCATGCACGGAATGCCGTGAGCGCAATTATTCCTCCATGAAGAACCGCCGCAATGATACCCAGCGGATGGAACTTAATAAGTTCTGCCCGCGGTGTCACGGCCGCCGTCTGCACCGGGAAGTCCGGTAGGCTGGTGGTTTGGTCGATTCAATGAGCACACGCACCCCGACCACCAGCACACGGCGCGCAGGCGCGGGTTCTGCGACGCGACTGCCTCGTGAGGTCATCACCGAGCTCCGACGAGTGACGTGGCCGTCTCGGGAGGAGGCCGTCCGCCTTACAATTATGGTCCTCGTCGTGTCTACAGTTGTTGGACTATTCCTCGGTGGTGTGGACTACGTCTTCAATTTCCTGATGACTGAGTTCATCCTGGGCGTCTAGACGCAGATTCAGACAGGTAAGCAATGACTTCTCAGCAGAGTGAAGTTCTGGAAGAACAGAGCCATTGGTACGTGGTGCATACGTACTCAGGGCAAGAGGATCGCGTCCAACGCAACCTGGAGAACCGAATCGATTCACTGGACGTCAGGGACCGAGTCTATCGGGTCATTGTGCCAACTGAGGATGAGATTGAAATCCGATCGGGGCAGAAGCGCACCGTGACCCGCAAGGTATTCCCCGGCTACATCCTCGTTGAGATGATGATGGACGACGAAACGTGGCGTGTGGTTCGGGAAACCCCCGGCGTCACCGGTTTCGTGAGCAGTGGCGACCCGCCGCGGCCGGTTCCACTGGATGAGAATGAAGTACGATCCATCCTGGATCAGATGGAGCAGGAAGCACCGCGCGTTCGTGTGGGGTATCAGAAGGGTCAGAGCGTCCGCATCACAGATGGCCCGTTCCTTGACTTCATCGGCACGGTTGAGGAAGTCAGCCCGGATCGCGGCAAGGTTGTTGTGATGGTTTCGTTCTTCGGCCGTGAAACGCCCGTAGAACTGGACTTCCTGCAGATTGAGAAACTGTAACGGCTTCAACCATTTGTCGCCTGATTTTAGACACCACCCAACGGAGTAATACGAAAGAATGGCACGCAAAGTACGGTCGGTAGTGCGCCTGCAAATCCAGGCAGGCAAGGCCACGCCCGCGCCGCCTGTCGGCACGGCTCTTGGCCCCCATGGCGTGAACATCATGGGATTCGTTAAGGAGTACAACGCGCGGACTGCGGATCAGACCGGCAATATCATTCCCGTTGACATCACCATCTATGAGGATCGATCATTCACGTTTGTCACAAAGACCCCGCCTGCGTCCGACCTCCTGCGCAAGGCCGCCGGTATCGAAAAGGGCAGTTCAGACGTGCGGACGGAGCGTGTCGCGACGGTCACCCGAGACCAGGTGCGAGAGATTGCCCAGCTGAAGTTGGAGGATCTCAACACAGATAATGTTGAAGCTGCGATGCAAATGGTGATGGGCTCCGCCCGTAGCATGGGCATCGACATTAGTGACTAAGCCACGGATAATCGACAGATGCCAAAGCACAGCAGGCGATACGATCAGGCCGCCGACAGCATAGAACACCTGACGTTCTACGAACCGGATGCCGCGATAAGCCTCGTCAAGGACTCTGCCACCGCAAAATTCGACGAGACGGTGGAGCTGCACATACGGCTGAACGTTGATCCCCGGCAGGCAGACCAGCAGGTCCGCGGTGTGGCCCTGCTCCCGCACGGGCTTGGCAAGGCGGTTCGCGTGCTCGTGTTTGCACAGGGAGAGGGTGAGCGACTAGCCACTGAAGCCGGTGCTGACTATGTTGGGTCCGACGACCTCATGGAGCGGATTGAGGGCGGTTGGACAGATTTTGATGTCGCGCTTGCAACGCCGGTCATCATGGGCCGCATCGGGCGGCTCGGACGCGTCCTCGGACGGCGGGGGCTCATGCCAAGCCCACGAGGAAACACGGTGGTGCAGCCGCAGGATTTGCCACGCGCCATTGAAGAGGCGCGCAAGGGGCGCGTTGAGTTCCGGCTTGACCGAACGGGCATTATCCACAGCCCCATCGGGAAGGCGAGCTTTGAGCCGGAAAACCTGATGGGTAATATGGCCGCTCTCGTGAGCGCCATCACGCAGGCACGACCGGAGGCGGTTCGCGGCCAGTTTATCCGTAGTGTCAGCGTTTCCAGCTCCATGGGGCCTGGTGTCCGCATTGATCCCATTTCTGCAAGCGCCCTCCAACCCGTTGATTAACACGTAAGCGAAAGACGACGCCATGCCAGCAGCAAAGAAGATCGAGCAGGTGCAAGAACTCACAGAGTTCCTTGACGGGGCCTCTCTTATTATCGGTGCGGGCCATTCCGGGCTCTCCGTGCAGGAGATGGAAGGACTGCGCGGGGCCCTGCGTATCAATGACACACGCTATCGCATCGTCAAGAATCGCCTAGCCCTAAGGGCGGCCGAGTCGCTTGGGCAGGGGGATGAGATTGGCAGTCTGCTGGACGGTTCCGTGGGCCTGATTGTGACGCGAGAGGATCCGATTCCCGTCATCCAGGCTCTCACCACATATGTCCGAACAAATCGGATGCAGCTGCGGATAACGAACGCGGTGTTGGAGAACCGGGTTATCGCGCCGCAGCAGCTTGAGCGGCTGGCGACACTCCCTTCACGAGAAGTGCTGCTGGCTCAGGTGATGGGCGCGATGAACGGCGTCAGCCAGCGGCTTGTCAGTGTATTACATACTCATTTGAGCAGTATCGTGAATGTCCTGGACCAGAGACGTAGACAGTTGGAGGAGAGGAGCTAGCAAGATGGCGACAAAGGATGAGATTGTTGCGGCGATCGAGGGCATGTCAGTCCTTGATCTTGCCGACTTGGTCAAGGAGCTTGAGGAGCGGCTTGGTGTGACGGCCGCCGCGCCTGTCGCCGTTGCGGCTGCCCCGGCGGCAGGTGGTGGTGGGGATGCCGCCGCGGCCCCCGCTGAGGAAGAGCAGTTCGAGTTCACCGTGACCTTGAAGGACATTGGCCCCAACAAGATTGAGGTCATCAAGGCCGTCCGAGAACTGGTTCCCGGCCTTGGTCTCAAGGAAGCAAAGGAACTGGTGGAGTCCGCCCCTGCGGCCATCAAGGAGAACGTCGCCAAAGACGAGTCTGACACGATCAGGTCCAAGCTTGAGGGCGTCGGTGCAGCCGTCGACATCACCTAGGAATCGTCTAAGCCCGGTTCACGTGACCGGGCCAAACTGAAGTCGAACAGATCCGGTGGCCTGTTACGACGACAGGCCACCGTTTTCTTGTCTCTTGGCCGGTCGAGGCCGGCGTGTCGGGGGTCGGACCATGATTGGGGACGAGCAGGAATACGCGGGGCGTCTGGAATACTCCGCGAGCCTACTAATACGGGATGTGCCACAGGATGAAAGGCCGCGCGAGCGTCTGAGAGATCGGGGCGCACAGGCTCTGAGCCACTCCGAGCTTCTCGCAATCCTCCTCCGCGTCGGCAGGCGAAATGAGAGCGTTCTCACCATGTCAACGCGGTTGCTCCGTGACCTCGGTGGGCTCAAAGGGCTACACCAGGCAACATTTGACGAGCTTGCCCGCCAGCCCGGCATGGCCGTCGCCAAGACCGCGCAAATCAAGGCTGCTCTGGAACTCGGGCGGCGACTGCTAGATGTGTCGCCGGAGCAGCGCCCCGTTATCTCTGGGCCGGAGGATGTCTATAACGTGGTGGGCTCGGACATGGTGTTCCTGGACCATGAAGAACTGCGCGTTCTTGTGTTGGACACGAAGAATCAGGTGATCCATGTAGAGAGCCTGTATCGAGGAACCGTCAATTCATCTCACGTGAGGACTGCAGAGGTGTTCCGTGAGGCCGTGCGGCGAAATCAGCCCAGCATCATTGTCGTTCATAACCACCCGTCAGGAGACCCCACTCCGAGCGCAGATGACGAGCGGACCACGCGTCATCTTGTTGAGGCGGGCAAGGCGCTGGATATCAAAGTGCTCGACCATATCGTTGTTGCCCACAACGAGGGAAATCGTGTTGTCAGCATGAAAGAGAAGGGGCTGGGGTTCGACTACTAAGCGGGTAGACTCCATCTCTGGCGCTGTAGCGGGAGATGTTGAGGGACTAGCGAGAAATGATGCTGCGAATACTGGCCAGGATTCGCTCCGTCGTTCCCGGACTTGTCCCGTCGCCGTTTACACGGACGCGGCCGTTGCCGGTCTCGTCGGGCGCATCTGAGGATTCAAGTGCCTCTTCTTCGGGAGTGGTTTTTTCGTTGGTCGCCGTTTCCCCCTCCGTTGAAGGCTCGCCTGGTTCAGCATCGTGGTCTTGTCTCAACTCTCCCCACGCAAAGATTAAGGAGTAGATGAAACCGGCCACGGGTACGGCGAGCATGGCTCCCCAGGGCCCTCCGAATCGCGTACCGACAACCACGGCAAGCAACACAAAGAAGCCGGGCATACGAACAGCCCTGCCGTAGACACGTGGAAGAACAAAGTTATTCATGAAGAGGCTCCATGAAATCAGGGCAACTGCCACCATAATTGCCGTCGTAACCGACCCCGTTAGCAATGCAATAGTTGTCGGTATCCCGATAGCGGCGACTTCGCCGATGATTGGGACCAGCTGAATAAGGCCTGCTGTGATTCCAATCGGCAAGGCAAAGGGCAGTCCCGCAGCCAACATGGTTATCGTGATAGCTGCTGAATAAAGCACAACAACGATAGAGATGCCCTTCAGGTACGAGAAAAATGTTCTGTCGAGATGAGCTACAACCACGGAGGCGCGTTCGTGGTATTCGACCGGCAAGAGCCTGTAAAACAACCTTCCGAGTTGCTCCCGCTCAATGGTCATATAGAACGACAACGAGATGCAGAAGATGGTCTGAATAAAGATGTTGGTTGTACTGCCTACGATTCCCAGCGCGTTGTCTTGCACCCACGCACTCGCAGTGGAGCTAAAGGCAAGAAGTGGATCGGTTGTGGCGGTTTCTTCACCGCCGCCGGCTGCCCGGAGCGAATCAAAGAACTCATTGATTGACGACATGAAACCCGAAAGCCTGACGGCAAAATCAGGCAGGTCTTCGGAGAGGGTGACAGTCTGGGATATGGTAAGCGGAACCAGGAGTCCGATCAGTGCGACAACAGGAAGCAATATGATGAGGTAGGCGAGCGGGACTGCCGCCCATGCCGGGTTCGGAACGTAAATCTCAACAAAGTTTGCCAGACGACGCACCGCGGCAGACAGTATCCATGCGAGAAATATGAGGATCAGGACATCAAATAGGACACTGAACAGGTCGGATATGCCCTGAATGAGGTAGACACCAGCGGCCAGCGCGACAACGGCAATGGCTAGCCGCAGACCAACCGATCCCAAGAGGCTGTTGCCCATCCTTCGCCCCGATTCCGAGTGATCGCAGCCTTACCCTGCTCGCTTCCGGTTCGGCGGCAGGACAAAGCTGCCGCAGTGGGTTGGTATTTGAGCCTTCGCCACTTCAGTAGCAATCTTACTCCATTCGTCCAATAAGCCTGTGCGCTACGCTTAGTGGTGGGATCTACAAGCGCATGAATCTCTGCAACTGACATTTCCGGAGGAGAATAAATGACGATGGGTGAAGTGATGGGACTGGCGGGCATCCTTGTTGCGGCTTACTTGGCTGGTTCCCTTCCAACGGCAGTTATCATGTCACGGCTTGTCGCAGGGGTTGATGTTCGTGATCTGGGAACAGGAAATGCCGGGGCAGCCAATGTGTTCCGGGAGGTTGATCGCCGTGTAGGGGTCTTCGTCGCCATCGTAGATATTCTCAAAGGGCTCTTGCCAGTTCTGGTTGCCGACAGGTTCTTTGATCTTGGCCCAACCGGAGCGGTGATTGCAGCGGCCGGCGCTCTTTGGGGGCATCAGTATTCAGTGTTTCTGAAATTCAGAGGGGGCGCAGGCCTGGCGTCTGCTTTCGGCGGGGTTGCCGGAATGATGCTTGGGCCGACTGTTGTGGCCGGATTCGTTGGTCTTCCAATGCTGCTCATGACGAAGAACATGGGGTGGACAGGCGGGATTACAATCGCCATTGCATTTGGCATTACCGCGATTTCAGTTTTCACGGACATTCAGATGCCCGACCTGATAGCTATCGAGGATGCCGGGTATCTGTATGGAGGCGTGCTTATAGGTCTCCTTCTTGCGCTACCCTTCTGGCTGCGGAAGATCTTCGAGCTTCGCGCCGCTCGCGGCGGAGACGCCGCACCCGATGCGTCGTCGACCACGGAGGACCAAACATGATTAGGGTGCCAAGGGCGATAATGATCGGTGGAATGAAGAAAGCCGCATGGATGATGAGGCCAAAGGCCAACGCAACCTCTTTGTCTACACCGTAGAAACCCAGGAAAGCGACCGCAGCTGCCTCAAACGGACCTATGGCGGATGGCAGGCCCGGCAAGACTGCCCCCAACGTCATCGTGCCAAGCACCACTACATAGATGATGACGTAGATTTCAACAGGGTTCTGTGAATTGTTCGGCTCTAGCCCCTTTGACAGCGCCACCAGATATGCTGCCAGTCCTAGTGTCATCCACGTTGCGAGCGTTACACCCATGACTGAGGCCAGTTTTCCCGGCTGAGCGATGAGCTCCTGCCACGCCGCTGAATACGTTCGCACGACAGGGAACCGTTCAAACCACGTGATCCTGTGTGTAAACAAGGACAATACCGCAACACTAACAAGGATTCCGACCAGCACAAGAATGATTACGCTAAGGTACCCTGCCCCCTCCGGTGCGAATATCGCGAAACCGAGTGCAAGGCTTCCGAGTGTGATCGCGAGGTCCGACACACGCCCGAGGACGATTGACGCGAGCACGGCTCCCCTTTCATATCCTTCCCTCAGCGCGATGTAACCAAATTGAATGGGTTCTGCGACGACACGAATTGGCGAAAGGTTGTTCAAGCCCTGGCCGGTGTTCTCTACAAAGAAGAGGAGTGTTGCAGTGGGCGCTCGGCCATGGAAGAGCATTCTCCACCTAAGCGCTCGAACGGTGTTACTGGCAACGACGACGCCCATAACTGGAATCATCAGGAACCAATTGAACGCTGCGAGTTGATTCAGCAACTCGGTCCACTGAACCTCACGAACAATAATGAAGGCAACCCCCACTCCAAGGGCTACGCCAATGAGGATTCGCCCATAAAGCCAGACTTGCCTTAGCATGCTTGGTTCCTGCCCTTATCGTAGTCTACGAAATCACAATGTGACATAGTGACTGCGACAGGATTGCACTTGTTGGCTGCTTATCATCCGGCCCTTTGGGCGATTGAACGAAGCCGGCTTCCTTCTTCCTCCGGCGCCTGGCGGAGTCGCTCATAGAGAGATTGGGCGCCGCCGGGCGTCTCTTGATCTGGAACGTGTATGGGGCGGGACGCCTCCAGGAGGAGTTCCACACCTCCCAGGAAGTCACTGACCGTGATGTTTTCAGCTTGAATGGAGTCTTCGCCGAATCCATTGTGATAGTGAGCTAGTGGGAATGCGACGCCGGTGGAGTCATAGCCGTGCGCGAGAAAGACTGATGCTTCACAGACACCGCCGGACATGAGCTGCCTTTGAACCGGAATAGGTGGATCTCTGCGTTGTAGCGTCACTCGGGCGGTTTGGAGGATTTCTTCTGCGGATTGTGAAAAGGTGGAAAGCGCGTCGCCGACGCGGATGACGGGGCCGTTGCCCTGTTCTGCGCCGGGGAGCGTTCTGGAGGATTCTATGGAGATGACGAGCGTTTCCTTTGGAAGAGAGCCAGTGGCGGCCAATAGGCGCGCTCCAATGAGGCCAATCTCCTCTGCACGAGTGAATACGCCGATTACGTCAACCGGTCCATTTTCCTCGGCGAGAGTTTCCATAACACTTAAAGTGGCGGCGCAACCGGCGAGATCGTCCAGGGCACGCGCAAAAACGGTATTGTCACGGAATTCACAATCTACGAGGTCAAAGACGGCAAAAGCGGGCAAAACAAGGTCGTTTTGCTGGGTTAAATCTGCATAGAGGACGCGCGATTCCATGTCGCCGTCCTGCCCGGTTGTGCGGGCTGCGCATGATGAGCCGTCGGCGCAGTGGACGACGAGATCCACCTGCTGTTCGTAGATGACATCGGAGACCCGGCCGAGCATCTTGAGGGTCAGCCGACGTCCATCGACATTGATAACATCGAATCCCGGGTGGTCCATATGGGCGACGAGGGCGACGGGTCGCGACGGCATTGGGTCCGATTCGTTCCGTCGTGTTAGGCGGGCGATGATGTTGCCGTAGTCGTCCTGCTCCCAGGGGATTGAGGCATCTGTGAGCATACGCTCAACTTCGCGGGAGACGTTGTCCTCGAAGTACGACGTGGCGGGCTGTCTGCAGAGCGTCTCCAGTATTTCCAGCGCACGGGGGTTATCCTGCATTGGTGAGATCCTCCGTGTTCCAATTCGGTTTAGCGGCGTGCCATAGGCGCAGAAACAATTGTCGCATATAGCCTGCTCCCTCGAAACGAGCGGTCGGGTGCTTTCCTGGTTAGTGACAAAAGCGTTATAGCAAGTGAGGGCATCAAGTGTACGAACAGCAGCAAGAAATAATGCGAGACGCAAACACCATCGGATACCGAGAGATTGACAAGCGTGGCAGCAGGTCTATGCTGTTAGCCAATCCCTTTGCGGAAACCGGGAGGGGTGTGTTGGGTTTGACAGGCGCGTGATCGGTCGGAACCAACACAAGGAGGTGCGCAGATGAAGGCGATAACGGACGAAGCGAGAGCCGTGATCGCGGAGGACGAGGCCCGGCGCAAGTCGGGTTCCGCAGACGTCCCTATGGAGGCGGATGAGACCTCCGTGGATGTCCTCGGCCTCGACGATGCGCAGGATGAGTCGGCGACTTCCGCGGGCGCGGCAGAGGTTGACGAGTTCGACAGCGGCTCCACGGAGAACCTGAATGATCCTCTACGGGGTTACCTGCAGGACATCGGCCGCCGCAAGCTGTTGACGCCGCAGCAGGAGACTGAGCTCGGCATGCTCATGGATGAGGGACGCCGCGCGTCCATGCGCCTTGCCGGCGCGGACACGATGAGCGCCGCCGAGCGTCGTGAATTGCTGAAGACGGTCAAGGCGGGCGAAGAGGCCCGCAAGTCCATGACGGAGGCGAATCTCCGCCTTGTGGTCAGCATCGCCAAGCGGTACCAGGGCAGGGGATTGACCCTGTTCGATCTGATCCAGGAGGGCAACATCGGCCTGCTGAAGGCGGTGGACCGGTTCGACCATCGGCGCGGGTTCCGGTTCTCGACGTACGCGACGTGGTGGATCCGCCAGGCCATCGCCCGCGGCGTGTCTGAGCAGGGGAGCAGCATCCGCCTGCCGGTACACGTGGGCGAGTTGTCCGCGAAGGTGGATCGCGCGCGGCATCGGCTGCTCCAGCAGTTCGGCCGTGAGGCGACGCCTGAGGAGCTGGCGAAGGAGACGGAGATTCCGCTGGAGAAGGTGGAGCAACTGATCTCCCTGGCGCAGCAACCCGCGTCCATCGACGCGCCCGTGGGCGAAGACGGCGCGACGCTGGCGGACTTCGTGGCTCAGGATGAGGCGGAGTCGCCCATCGACATGGTGGCGCAGACGATGCTGCGGGAGCGCATCGCGGCGGTGCTGGCGTCGCTGTCGCCGCGTGAGCGCCTGGTGCTGGAGCTGCGGTTCGGGATCATGGACGGCAAGGAGTACACGCTGCGTGAGATCGGTGACATGCTGAGCCTGACGCGGGAGCGTGTGCGGCAGATCCAGGCCGGCGCGATGAAGAACCTGCGGCTGCAGCGGAATCGCGAGCGGTTGGAGAGCTACATCGAGGATTGATTGTAAAGTTCGCGATCGGTGTGGTTCGGCCAATGGAGTTGGCGTTCCACGTTCCGGCAAGAGAGCGGGGCGGCCTTTCTGAGGTCGCCCCGTTAGGGTTTTGGGGGTAGAAGGATGGATTCCGGTCTGCGTGGGAATGATAGTGGCAGGCCTAAAGACATTTAGAGCATCGGGGATGTTAGGCTAGACTTTGATGACCGAGAATCCTTTTAGCCCAGAAGACTATGCCGTCCGCGAATCAGCGGCGCTGTTGTGCCACTATATCTATTGGGGTCACTACAGGATTCTCAATTGTTGGGTGACGGCGCGGGAAAGTGGGGAAAGAGATGATTAGGGATGACCTCAAAGCAGGTCGCCTCCCTGTACCGAAGACGGTGGAGATTCTCCTTGGCGACGCCCAACACTTGCTTGACGATTTGGCACCCGCATCCGTTCAATCCTGTGTTACGTCCCCACCTTACTGGGGACTAAGGGACTACGGGCACGACGAGCAATTCGGAGCTGAAAGCTCTCCTCAACAGTACGTGGACGATCTCGTTCATCTTTTTCGAAAAGTTCGGCGCGCCTTGTCTGATGACGGAACTCTCTGGCTCAACATCGGTGACGGATATGCACGTAACGGAGGCGTTGGGCGGCACGGTCCTAACGCTCAGGTGGCCAATACTAAGAAAGATATCCAGAAAAGAAACTTGCGAGTGCCCTCCACATGGGGATTGAAAGACAGAGACCTGATGGGGATTCCATGGCGTGTAGCCTTTGCCCTTCAAGAAGATGGCTGGATACTGCGATCCAGAATTACGTGGGTGAAGAGGGCACCTATGCCAGAGAGCGTGAAGAACCGACCGTCAAATGCCACTGAGGATGTATTCCTCTTTGCGAAGTCAGCTCATTACTACTACGACAACAGTGGATTTCGTGAGGAGAGTGGAGCCAACCTTAGAAACTATTGGATTCTTGGTCCCGACACTACGTCAGGAGGACACCCTGCCGCGTTTCCGAGAGAACTCGCGAAGCGTTGCATTCTGCTGGGTAGTCGACCTGGGGATATAATACTCGACCCATTTGCCGGTTCTGGAACTACCGGTGTTGCGGCGGCAGAACTAGACCGAAGTGCAATCCTGATGGAAATTAATCCCGACTATGTTGAGTTGGCACAGAGTCGGCTCGAAACTTCGACGCTTGCTCGCTTAGTCAGGAGTGGATAGGCCGTAGCGAAATGACAAGATTGGTGTCTATGCGGCGAGATTACCACCGCATGGTTGGCTCTCAAATTCTGCGGTTCTCAGTACGCAACAACAGACGGTTCCCCAACTTCGCTGATGGCAGTAGTCAGTCGAGCATCCGTATTGGAAACGGCCTTGTAGAAGAACTTGGGCTTCGACAACAACGTGGCGCACAGCAGATCTCTGGACAGACTGCGGGGTCACGATTTGAAGGCCTGACCTGCGAATTCATCCGAACTGCATTTGATTCGCTCGCACACTTACGCCCCGGCCAATGGACTTATAAGGTTGGCCAGACAAAAATATCCAATTTCGTCCAGTACGCCCACCTTGAGGCGATAGAGAGCTTGGTCAACGAGAACCACGCGCTGGCCTCAGCCCTAGGCCATGGCTACGTAGTCACTCCTGATATCGTCGTAGCGCGGCAACCTGTTGCTAAGGGAGAAGTAGACTCTGGAGGAGATTTCCTTTCCCAAGACGAGGTGGCCACGCTTACCCCTTTCATACAGGGAAACATGAGCCCTGAAACCCCTTTATTGCATGCCAGCATTTCATGCAAGTGGACAATCCGGAGCGACCGATCACAGAACACTCGAACTGAGGCCCTGAATCTGATTCGCAATCGGAAAGGTAATTTGCCCCACATTGTTGCTGTCACTGCAGAACCCTTGCCGATGCGAATAGCATCTCTAGCGCTTGGAACAGGGGATTTGGACTGCGTATATCATTTTGCACTCGGTGAGCTACGGAAAGTCTGTGCATCCGAACCAAGCCTCGCAGATCAGTCCGAGATGTTGGAAGCCATGGTTGCAGGGAACCGACTGCGTGACATCAGTGATCTGCCATTTGATCTTGCAGTGTAGTAGGGCAGACCCTCGCTCCCATTGCTGCGGATGATTTGCGGAATGTTGTGATTAGCGGAAAGCACCCAAAGGTCTTCTGTTGGCACCATGGTCGACCATCGATTCTTCTGCGAGAACGACACCGGTCACATGTAGAGACCCCACGTCTCCATCAGAATGAAGACAGGCGGAACCTTAAGGGGCACATAATCACAGTCCGCCGATACGGAACATGGGTCGAGTTCAGAATTCCACTCACACCGGGATCATTGCGAGATATCCGAGAGCGGTATCCAATCAAGCCACCCAGAGTAGCGTCGTGTAATCACGGATGTACCCTACCGGATGTTATAGAGGAGACAAGTAAGCGCTTTCCGACAGCCGAGTAGAATCGACATGCTTTGCCCTATGTCTCGTAGAGCAGATAAACTGCTTGCCGATTGCAGAATGCACTGATTCCTCGGCTGCGCTCAGAATGACATGAGAGGCGGCGCTGCGCGCCGCACTGGGTTCCCGCCCCGTATCGGGGTACGGGGCATGCTTTCGCGGGAATGACGGATTGGGGTTCACCCTTCGACAGGCTCAGGGCGAGCGGGGGTTGTGTTGCCCCACCTTACTCCTCCCCCACCAAAGGTGAGGTAGTCCCGATGGATTCCTGCATTCGCAGGAATGAGGGGAGTGCGGTTACGGGGTTGGGGGGCGCAATTGAGGCTTTGGATTCTTCGCTGCGCTCAGAATGACATGAGAGGCGTTGCGCGCAGCACTGGATTCCCGCGTTCACGGGAATGACGGAGGGGGGTGCTCACCCTTCGACAGGCTCAGGGCGAGCGGGTAACTGCGTTACGGCTCTCGGTTCGTGTTCCAGATTGTCTGGCCAGTGCAGTTTGGCAGCCGCGTTCCGGCTTCGGCGGAGGATTGGAGTTTTTGGATTCTTCGTTGCGCTCAGAATGACATGAGAGACGGCGCTGGCGCGCCGCACTGGATTCCCGCTTTCGCAGGAATGAGGGGAGTGTGGTTACGGAGTAGAGTGGCGTACGTGGGTCTTTGGATTCCTCGGCTGCGCTCGGAATGACATGAGAGGCGTTGCGCGCAGCACTGGATTCCCGCGTTCACGGGAATGACGGTGAGGAGTCCCGATGGATTCCTGCTTTCGCAGGAATGAGGGGAGTGCGGTTACGGGGTTGAGTGGCGCAATTGAGTCTTTGGATTCCTCGACTCCGCTGCGCTCCGCTCGGAATGACATGGGAGGATTAGCGGACGCGTTCTCGCTGGTTATCTGTGACGCGGCAGTTGACGATGTCGATGCCGTAGTACTGGCGGTGCTGCACGGATGAGGCGTAGTGGCGCAGGATGCGGACGGACAGTTCCTGCTCGTCTTCCAGCGCCTGATCCTGCCCGAGATAGGCCATGCGATCCTCAATGTTGCCCTGGATGGCGTCGTTGGAGGCGACGATAATCTCAAGCTCGGCGGAAGCGCCGTCGGGGCTGATTGTAGCGACCAGCGAACGCTTCTGTGGGGAGGCGCCTTCCTTTCCGGATTCGAGCAGGCTGAGGATGGCTTCTTCTCCGACAAGACGCAGCCGGTTCGCCCCCTCCTCTGTCCACGACTGTTTGTCCGCGAACCTGCCGAGGAATTCATCGACAGCGGCCGGGGAGGCCGGAGACAAGTCGATCCGCAGTGTGCTCGCGCGTAGACGCGGCATCTGGGCGATCAGTGTCATGGCGATGGCAACCGCGCCGCCGACGACAATAGGGTTGCTGACAAGATGGCCGACGTTGCCCTCGAAGAGGCGGCTCAATGCCACCGCAGACAAGCCCATCACCATAGAGACGCCGGTGATGGCGGCCTTTTTCTGGTCAATCTGTCCGGTGAAGACGGTTTTGGCCCCTTCCACAAAGAGCATGGCAAAGATGATGATGTATACCGCGCTGACGACGGGGCTGGGAATGGCGACAATGACGGCAAGGAACTTGGAAAAGAAGGCGGCGATGATGGTCAGCACACCCAGGTACAGTCCAACATTTCTGGCCGCAACGCCGATGAAGCCGATATACACGGCAGTGGACGACCATGGAGCGGCGACAGGCAGGGTCCCCAGGAGGCCGGACACAAAGGTGCCGATGCCGTAGACATTCAGGCCTCCCTGAACCGCGCGAAAGTCAACGGCGGATTGCCGGCGGTAGGAGGCGCGATAGATGACAGACAGGTCGCCCACTACCTTCATAAATCCGGTGAGATTCACGAGTACGAAGACCGGCAGGAGGGTCCAGAAATCGGCGTTGAAGGCGATATCCAGGGCAGGCCATGGGTAGAGAGGCAGGCTCACCCAGGGGGCCTCGGCGATGGGGTTCGTGTCATAGAAGCCCAGAGGCACGGCGACCAGCATTCCGACTGCGACGGTGATTGTGAGGATCCACATGCGCCACACGGGCCTGTCCTGCAGGGCGATGAGAACGCCGACAGCCAGGGCGGCCAGGCCCGGCGCAAGGAACACCAGGGTTGACTCGCCTTCCGGCGGTGTGACCACTCTGCCGATGATGAATGGCATGGCCGATATCGCCACGAGCATGACGACGATTCCGCTCACTGTCTGTGTGAAGATGAGGCGGAGAGAGGCGAGACGAAAAGTCAGGACGGCCTGAATGAGGGTTGACGCCACCACCAGACTGGCCAGCAATCCGGGTCCGCCCACGGAGAGCGCCAGAGCGCACACGGCCAGGAAAGGCACATTGAAGTTCGCGACAACAAGCCGGCCAGCGCCCAGATGACGCAATCGCAGCGTCTGCAGGATCATGCCGGCGCCGGTGACGACGAGGGCGGTAAAGGTGACCCAAGAGAGGTAGGCATCGGATTCGCCGGCTGCGCGCACTACCAGCGCCGTCAGCAGAACGAGGCTGATAGTGTTGGGTATGAGTATCTGTAAAGCTGCGGTTACCGCTGTTAACGGCGGGCAGTTTTCTTCAGGTTCGTAGCGAATTTGACTCATGCAGCCTGCACTCAATATCGGATGATACTATGAACAGAAGAAAGAGGTGCAGATTCTAATGAGAAACAAGCAAGAGAACAAGACGAACCGAGCCCCCCTGATGTTCAAGAGAATCCCAGTCGTCCTCTTCTTGCTTCTTGTTGTTTCTTCCTTCGCGATTTTTGCCGTTGCCTGCGCCGAGGATGACCCCACCGCCACCCCTGTGCCCGCGGCGACCGAAGCACCCTCAGTCTCCGCGCCCGAGCCGACGGCAACCCCTGTTCCCGAGCCCGCACCCACTGAGGCGCCCGAACCCACCGCGACCCGGACCCCTGAGCGAGTCGCGATTGTGACGCCCGAGCCTTCGACGCCCGAGCTTGCCAGTCAAGACGATGCGCTCACCCTGGCCTTCGTGGAGGAGGCCGTGGCCTATTACGACGCGAACGGGCTGGAGGCCACCCTGACGCACTACCGATCCGAGGCCGGTCTCCAAAACGGTCGACCGCTGACGATCATAGACATCGAAGAGAACGAATTGCTGGTCTACAGCGCCCTCCCCTCCCTGGAGGGCCAAAACGTCGGCCCCGGCTCAACGTTGTCCGGGCTTCAGTGGCTTACAACCGTCGCCACTGAAGAGGGCTACTGGGTAACGACCCGAGGCCTTAACCCGGTCACCAAGCTGGTAGAGCCGCGGAGACTCTATGCCATCCTTCACAACGGCCTGCTTTTCGCCGCCACTCACTCGGCCCTAACGGAAGACGTGGCGAGCTCAACCAAGGAGTACGTTGACAGGGCCATCGCCAAGTATGAAGAGGACGGCCTGGACGCCACTATCGCTTACTACAACAGCCAGGAGAGCCTGAACGGCCAGTTCTACCTGTTCCTCATCGGCGACGATGACAACTATCTGGCCCATCCCATCTTCCCGCACCTGATCGGCACGGACATCAAGGACGTGGTGGGTTCAGATGGCCACGAGCTGGGCAGGGAGATAGCGGAGGCCACCGAAGGCGGCATCTGGGTGGAATACCTGTGGCCTCATCCCACATCCCGCAAGGAACAGCAAAAGGTTACGTGGGCCGTCCGCCATGACGGGCTGATTTTCGCCTCCGGCTACTACACCGGTGGTGTTGAGTCCGGCACTCCGGCCTGGCAGGGTGTCGATCCGAGGGAATACACGGTGACTTATGTGGAGCAGGCGATAGCGCGTTATGAGCGCGACGGGCTGCAATCCATGCTCAACTATTACAACAGCGTCGCGAGCTTCGAGGGTGAATGGTACCTGTTCGCCACAGATGAAAATGACATCTATCACGTCCATCCGCTGATTCCCGATCTGATAGGCACGGATATCAAGGATGTGGTGGGTTCGGACGGCTACGAATTGGGCAATGAACTGGCCAAGGCCGTCGACGGCGGTGAAGGAGTCTGGGTGGAGTACCTGTGGCCGCACCCGGTGACGCTCAAGGAAGTTCCGAAGGTGGGGTACGCGGTGCGCCACGACGGGCTGCTTTTCGCTTCGGGCTACTACGTCCGCGTAGACGACCCTGCGGCCGAGACCAGGGCATACGTGCAGATGGCCATCGACTACTACGTAGCCAACGGCCTGGACGCTACGATTGCTCATTACAACACTGCGGACAGTGTTGACGGCCAGTGGAATCTGACAATGGCCGATGAGAACGATATCGTGCGAGTAGCCATACTCTCACCACACCTCATCGGGACGGACCTAAAGACCGTTGGCGCGGGCAGCGTTCGGAACGTGGGCGAAGAGATGGCGGCGGCCACGGAAGAGGGTATCTGGGTCAACTTCGTCTTCCCCAACACCAGGTCTTCGGAGACACTTTACGCTCACGTGTGGGCGATTCGATACGACGGGCTGCTCTTCACGTCGCGCTACTACGACGACCTGTCCGACGTCTCCGAGTAGGCCAGGATCCACGACGCGCTAACCCTCCCCCATCAAGGGAGAGGCGGCGCTGTGCGCCGCACTGGATTCCCGTGTCACGCACGGGAATGACGAAGGGGTGGGTGCTATGATTGGTGATGGGTCTGGGAGACTGGAGTTTCCCTGCTTGTTCTGCCGTAAACGCCACATGGGCATCACCTGATTCACGTATCCAATGTTGAAGTCACATAGTTGTGGGGAACTTTCGCCTGCGGAGGCGGGGCAGGTTGTGCGTTTGGCGGGGTGGGTGCACCGTCGGCGCGATCATGGAGGGTTGATTTTCCTTGACGTGCGAGACCGCACCGGATTGGTGCAGGTTGTGGTCGATCCGTCGGCGGCGGAGTCGGCGTACCAGTCCGCGGACGCGCTGCGGAATGAGTGGGTTGTGGCCATCACCGGCGAGGTGCAGGTGCGTCCTGCGGGCACGGAGAATCCACGCATCGCGACGGGCGGGATCGAGATTCACGCAAGCGAAGTAACGGTGCTGAACCCGTCAAAGACGCCGCCTTTCTATATCAACGAGGACTCGGACGTCGATGAGTCGCTGCGACTGCAGTATCGCTACCTCGATCTGCGACGTGAGAGGATGGCGGCAAATCTCGTGCTGCGGCATCGCGTCGTGAAGTACATCCGTGATTTCCTTGACGGGCGCGGCTTCCTAGAGGTCGAGACGCCCATGCTGATGAAGAGCACGCCGGAGGGGGCGCGGGACTATCTTGTGCCTTCACGGGTTCACCCAGGCCACTTTTACGCATTGCCGCAGTCGCCGCAGCAGTTGAAACAGCTACTGATGGTGGCGGGCGTGGAGCGGTATTTCCAGATTGCGCGGTGCTTCCGCGACGAGGACCAGCGGGCGGACCGGCAGCCGGAATTCACGCAGCTCGACCTGGAGATGAGCTTCGTCGACGAGTCGGACGTGCTGGACCTGATGGAGGAGCTTTATACGGGGCTGGCGCATGCGACCGCGCCGGAGAAGCGCGTGACGTCGCCGTTTCCGCGGATGACGTATGCGGAGGCGATGCGGCGGTTCGGCTCCGACAACCCCGACCGGCGTTGCGGGATGGAGATTACGTATATATCGCCCACGGTGGCCGACAGCGGCGGGGGGGTGTGCACCGGGGCGCTTGCGGAGGCGGGCGGGACGGTGCGGGGAATCGTCGCGCCGGGGTGCGCGGGGTACAGTCGGCGGGAGCTTGAGAATCTGACGGAGATTGTGCGCGGGCAAGGGGCTCGGGGACTGGCGACAATCGGGCTGGACGCGGAGGCGGGGACGGCGGTGGCCGATCTGCAGCCGGACACCGTGCGCTCCGCGTTGGCGCGGCATCTGGATATCGAGACGGTACGAGCGATTGCCGACGCGATGGGGGCCGGGGCAGGCGACCTGCTGCTGATCGTTGCGGCGCATGAGGAAATAGTGAGCGCATCGCTCAGCGCGCTGCGGACGGCGCTAGGAGAACGGCTGGAGTTGGCGGATCCGGATGAGCTGGCGTTCGCGTTTGTGACGGAGTTCCCGCTATTCGAGGCAGGGGACGAGGGCAGTCTGCTCTCAGTGCATCACCCGTTCACAGCGCCTGTGCCGGAGGATGCCGGACTGCTTGAGGAATCGCCGACGGCTGTGCGGTCACGGGCGTATGACCTGGTGGTGAACGGGATTGAACTAGGGTCGGGATCGATCAGGATCCATGACCGCGAGCTGCAGGACAGGATTTTCGCGCTGCTGGGACATTCGCCGGAGGAGATAGAGGAGCGGTTCGGACACATGCTGGAGGCGTTTGAGTACGGAGTGCCGCCGCACGGGGGGTTTGCGCCGGGGATCGACCGCACTGTGATGGTGCTGGCGGGAGAACCGAATATCCGCGAGGTAATTCCGTTCCCGAAGACGCAGTCGGCGCAGGACCTGATGATGAGCGCGCCGTCGACGGTGGACGAGCAGCAGCTTGTTGATTTGAATCTGCGGTTGCGGGAGGCGGCGCAGGAGATCACGGCGCCGGAATGAGCGTTCTGCGCCCCGATGTATAATGTTGTTCCTGCCTCCAAGCCAATCTTGAGACGGAGTTTCCGCGCGTGAAGATAACGACTGAAGATATGCCTGACCGCCAAATTGGGCTGCTTATTGAGTTGGAAGAGGCGGAGATTGAGGACCACAAGCAGCGAGCGTACCGGCGGCTTGTCCAGCAGTACGTGATTCCGGGATTCCGTAAGGGCAAGACGCCGCGCGCGATCCTTGAGCGGCACATCGGAACGGAAACGCTGATGCAAGACGATATCGAGGGTCTGCTGGAGCGGTCCGTGGTGGACGCGGTGCAACAGCAAGAGCTCGAGCCCATCGCGCAGCCGCAAGTGACGGACATTGAATCTCTTAATCCCATTACGTTTCGGGCAACGGTCTCGCTGCGCCCTGAGGTGGAGCTTGGTGATTATGAGTCGATTCGCGTCGACTGGGAGGAGCCGGAGGTCACGGACGAGCAGATTGAGGATGTGCTGAACAACCTGCGTCGGCAAGGCTCGCCGTGGGAGCCGGTGGAGCGCCCAGTGCAGTTGGGCGATCTGCTGACGGTCGATATGCACGGCTATGTGGACGAGGACCCTGAGGACGCGGCGGAATCCGAGGACGGTGCCGAGGCGGAGTCCGATGAGCAGCCGGCGCCAACGGAGGAAACTGATTCTGAGACTGAATCCAACGAGAGTGACGACTCTGTAGGCGAGCCGGAGGCGCCGGGTCGGCGGACTTTCGTGGAGGAGACAGGCATCAGCTACATGGTGCAAGAGGGCGTGACGTACCCTGCGCCCGGGGTGCCTGAGCAGCTTGTTGGCATGAACGCGGAGGAGACCAAGGAGTTCACGATTTCCGTGCCGGACGATTTCACGATTCGTGATCTGAACGGGAAGGATGCGCATTTCACCGTGACGGTGCGGGAGGTCAAGGAACAGGATCTGCCGGAGTTGGATGATGAATGGGCGCAGGGCATTGAGGGTTTCGGCGACGATGAGTTCGAGACGGTGGAGGCTTTGCGGGAGAGAATTCTGTCTGATCTGACGGAACGAACGGAAGCACAGGCGCGAGCGGAGTACGAGGAGAATGTCCTCGACAGGTTCGCAGAGGTCGCTACGGTGACATATCCGCCCATCGTCGTGGAGCTAGAGATTGACCGTATCCTGCAAGAACAAGATGAGCAGATGCGGGGAATGGGAATGTCCCTAGCCGCGTACGTGCAGACGACAGGGCAGGACGTCGAGCAACTGCGCGACTCCGTGCGGCCACAGGCGGAGCAGCGGATCCTGCGCGGGCTGTTGATAACAAACCTGGCTGAGTCGCAAGACATTGAGGCCTCAGACGAGGAAATCGACGACGACATCGCTCAGGTCGTTGGGGCACAGCAGGATGAGGCGACGCAGGAGCAGGCGCGGCAGGTCTTTGAGAGCGAGGCGGCGCGAGAGAGCGTGGAGCGCAGGATTGTCGCGCGCAAGACAATGGATATGCTGGTAGAAATCGCGAGAGGAGAGCGCGACGGGTCTGAGGATGCCGCCGAGACTGAGACGGAAGCGGACGCCGACGAGGATACAGATAACGGGGACGAGTAGCGCGAATGGACGCAAGTCCCACAAAAGGTCAGGGGAGAATTAGCGATATGACAACGTGGACAGGCGGAACCGGCGAAGGAGTGCCGCAGGGTATCGTGCCGGCGGGGCCGCAGGGCATTGTGCCGATGGTTATTGAGACCGGGGCGCGAGGCGAGCGGGCTTTCGACATCTACTCCCTCCTGCTCAAGGAGCGGATCATCTTTCTCGGCACGCCGATCAACGACCAGATTGCCAATCTTGTGGTGGCTCAGCTTCTGTACCTGGACAGAGAGGACCCTGACAAGGACATTTCGCTGTATATCAGCAGCCCGGGCGGCGTCATTACATCCGGGCTGGCCATCTATGACACCATCCAGTTGATTCGCGCGGACGTGTCTACGATTTGCGTGGGGATGGCAGCGAGCATGGCGACAGTTCTGCTGTGCGCGGGCGCGGCAGGCAAGCGGTACGCCCTGCCGAACTCGACGATTCACATGCACCAGGCCATGGGCGGCGCGCAAGGGCAGGCGGCGGATATTGAGATCGCCGCGCGTGAGATCCTGCGGCTGCAGGAGATCATTCGTGGTATTCTGTCGCGGCATTCCGGACAGCCCGTGGAGAAGGTGGCGCGCGACATGGATCGCGACTACTATCTCACTGCGGACCAGGCGAAGGAGTACGGCATCGTTGATGAGGTTCTCGCGGGGCCGGAGGGCGAGAGCGACGCCAGCGCCGCATAACGGCCAGTGATAGAGGCCCGTACGGGACGGGCCGGGGATTGCCTGAAACTCGGCTATTGGGGAGGAGTAAGGGCACGGGCATGGTTGACGAGACTAACGGCCGACGAAACGGAGGCCAGGGTGAGGGGCCGCATCGGTGCTCTTTCTGCGGCAAGCCCGAGGGGACGGTCAGGCTGTTGGCCGGGCCGGACCACAAGGCCTACATCTGCGACGAGTGCGTTCGGGTTTGCCTGCGCATCCTTGAGGGACGGCCGCGTGGGAAAGGCCGTGAGGAGCCGACGGATGAGGAACAGGAGCAGCAGGAAGAGCCTCAACTGAACCGCACTCCGAGAGAGATCTATAACGAACTGAGCGATTTCGTTATCGGACAGGAGCGCGCAAAGCGCGTGCTCAGCGTCGGCGTCTACAACCACTACAAGCGCAGTTCCGTCAAGAACGAAGAGGAGCCGGATGTCGAGCTGGACAAGACGAATATCCTGCTCGTCGGACCCACAGGGAGCGGCAAGACACTCCTTGCACAGACGCTGGCGCGCATCCTGAACGTGCCGTTCGCCATCGCTGATGCAACATCGCTGACGGAGGCGGGGTACGTGGGTGAGGACGTGGAGAACATCCTCCTCCGTTTGATCCAGGCGGCAGACTATGACGTTTCGCGGGCGGAGCGGGGCATCATCTACATCGACGAGATAGACAAGACAGCGCGCAAGAACGCGAATCCGTCCGTGACTCGGGACGTTTCCGGGGAGGGCGTGCAGCAGGCGCTGTTGAAGATTGTTGAGGGATGCAAGGCGAACGTGCCGCCACAGGGTGGGCGCAAGCATCCTCAGCAGGAATTCATCCAGATTGACACCCACGGCATCCTGTTCATCTGCGGCGGGGCGTTTGAAGGAATGGATGAGATCATTGCCGCCCGCGTCAACAAGGACAAACGCAGCATCGGGTTCGGTTCTGAGCGCATGAAAGATGATCCGGCAGAGCGCAGCCGCGTGATGGCGCAGTTGAGCCACGACGATATTCTCGCGTACGGGATGATTCCGGAGTTTGTGGGGCGGATGCCGCTGGCAGTTGCTCTTGACCCACTGCAGAAGTCCGATCTGCTTGAGGTGCTGACGAAGCCCAGGAACGCGTTGGTGAAGCAGTATGCGAGCCTTCTGGGACAGGATGGCGTGACGCTGGAGTTCACGGACGAGGCGCTGGAGGCGGTGGCCGATCGGGCGCTGTCACAGAAGACGGGCGCGCGCGGTCTTCGGACGGTTGTGGAGGAAGTCCTGCTGGATGTGATGTATGAGCTGCCGAGCATGGAGGGCATCACGCGCTGCCTGATCACCGCCGACACCATTCACAACAAGGTTCCGCCGTTGCTGTTCAACGCGCAGGGCGCGACGGTGACCTTGCAGCCTGAGGAAGAGAGCGCCTAGGCGTCTCTGATTGCCGCCTCGATTTTGCCTGTGATATCGAGGCCGTTTTCGAGCGGCTGACCGTTGGCGTCATGGAGAACGCCGCCGTCAATTTTCACGTTGCCGTCAGCGAGTTGGCGCAGCGCCTCGACTAGCGTATGCGCCTCCCGTCGCAACCCCTCTTGCCGGATTTTGGCGAAGAGGGGATGATTCTCTCCGTGTTCTTTCTGCAAGGCGTCGATGGACTGCCCTGCGATTGCATTCCAGAGGGCGTCGAACTCCGGCCCGCGAATAGGGAATCGGCACCAGGCGATCACGGGGCCTTTATCAACCTCCGCCGTCGATAGCTGCACCATGACGCCCGTCTCCAATGCGCCCTGCCCGATGAGTTCCCAAATGACATCTTGCCACGCGCCGACAGGGCCTCCGGGGAGAGCGGGGTGGAGGTTGAGGGCAGGAACTGCATTGACGATGTCCTCACTGACGATGAGCATGAGTCCCGCGAAGACGAGGGCGTCGACGGGTCTGCGCTGAACGGCGGATAAGAGATCGGCGTTGTAGCGGTCTCGCCACGCAGGGTCATCGGCTTGATGTTGGCGGTAGTCACGGAGCGAAACCGAGACGGTGGTCAGGCCATAGCTCTCCGCTTGGTCGAGGAACAAGTCGCTGCCTTCTGCCTCGCCGCGCTCGCGAGTGCAGAGGACGTAGTTGATGGATGCGTTAAGTGTGCCGCCGGAGATTGCCTTGTGCGCCGCTTCGAGTAGTCCACGGGAGCCGGGGCCGCGTCCAGTGGACAGCCAGCCGAGGCGGAGGGGCGGGCGCGATGCTGTTTCGTCGTCAGTCGTCATTGGGTAAGCGTAGCATCGGGACGTGTACGATAGTGGCCGGAGGGAGTTTCTCATGGATGTAGCACAACTTCGATCCCAGATACCGGCGGTGGGCCGGCAGGTGTGGATGAATACGGGATGGTCCGGGCCCTCGCCGCGGTCGGTGATAGACGCCTTGAAGGACCGCATCGACATGGAGGCGATGGAGCCACCGGCCAGCATGCGAGTGATCGAGACGGCACGGGAGATCCGCGGACAGGCCCTACAGGCCGTCGGCAGGCTGATGAATGTCTCGGAAGAGGAGTTGGTTCTGACGCGCAATACGACCGAAGGGCTGAATATCGTGATGAGCGGGCTGGATTGGCAGCCGGGCGATGAGATTGTCACGTGCAGCCTGGAGCATCCGTCCGTGCTTGCGCCTGCATGGATGATTGGCCTGCGCTACGGGGTTAACGTCCACATTGTCATGCTGGACCCTCACGATCCCGCCGACGTCATCCTTGAGAAGTTTCAAGCGGTCATGTCAACCAGGACACGCCTCATTTTCATCAGCCATATCCAGTACTCGACCGGGCTACGGATGCCCGCTCCCGAGCTGGCACGGATGGCGCATGAGAATGGCGCGGAGATCCTGCTGGACGGCGCGCAGACCGGTGGGCATATCGACCTGGATATGGTCGCTGGTGACTATGACTACTACTCGATTCCGGGCCAGAAGTGGATGCTGGGGTTCGAGGGCACCGGGGCGCTGTACATACGGAAAGAACTGATCCCCGCAGTTCACCCTGCGCACACGGGCGGGCGGCACATGGAATCGCCGGTCACGGCAGGCCACCTTGTTCCGAATCATGCCACGGTGGATAAGTTCTACGGAGGGTCAGGCAGCATTCCGCTACAGGCGGCGTTTCTGGAGGCGACCCGCTTTATTGAGGCCATAGGTGTCAGGGAGATTGAGACGCGCAACCTCCAGTTGGCATCTCGACTCAAGGCCCAACTGAGGGAATCACCGCGCGTCACGGTACTGTCGCCGGAGGATGGGCCGTTGGCGTCCGGCCTTGTTTCATTCGCCGTTGAGGGCTGGGAGCCTGAGGCGCTTGATGATTATCTCTGGGAACACAACCACATTGTTGTGCGTCACATCGAACATCCGGAGGGCGTGCGAGCGTCGCTTCACTTCTTCAACACGGAGGAGGAAGTGGATCAGCTGGCGGCCGCAGTGCGGAACCTGGCGTAGGGGGCGCGTTAGGAGCGCGCCAAACCTATTTTCTTGCTGAGTACCGTCCAGTGGGTGGTGAGGTGGATAAGTGGGGTTGTGCGCTTGCCGTGGATGGATGCGTGGCGTAGAGCGTCCATGAAGTCCTCGCGGCCCTCGAACGCGGGGATATCCGTGTAGGCGTTGCCAATCTCGCGGGCGGTATGCGCGTCCGAAACGCCAACGGGCCGGATGTTGTGTTTTTCCCTGTGCTCACGAATGAACTCCACGCCGAGCATGGTATCCCTTCTGAGGGTCGTGCGAGCGTTGAACGCCTCGATGAGGTCTACGTCCGGGAGAATATCCATCAGGGCGGGCAGGGTGATGCGTTTGCGACGGAATCTGTCAAACGGGTGGGGCACCTGCACGATGCCGCCCTGGTCCTTGATGCGCTTGACGGACTCTTTGGCGGAGAGACCGCAGGGGATGTCCTTTTCAAGGAACAGGCCGACAATCTCACCGTCCGCCGTTCTGAGATCTGCGCCGATGATGATAGGGAACGGGGCTATCTCCCGGACTTCAAGCGCGCCGCGGATGGCGTGGTGATCCGTGACGGCGATAATATCGATGCCCTTGCGTTGGCAGGCGCGGATGAGGGCTTCCGGGGTTAGCTGGGAGTCGGGAGAGACGCGAGTGTGGATGTGGAAGTCTGCGCGCATTGCTCCATGAGAAGGTTAGGCGCGCTCCACGTAGTCGCCGGTGCGGGTGTCGACGACGACGGCGATGCCGTTCTCGACGAACATGGGGACGGTGATGACGAGCCCGGTTTCCAACGTGGCGGGTTTGGTGCCGGCGTTGGCGGTGTCGCCCTTGAACGCAGGGGGCGTTTCTACGATTTTCAGCGTGACGGTGGTCGGGAGTTCAACGCCGATGGGCGCGTCCTGGTAGAAGACCATGTCCAGGTTCATGTTCTCAATCATGTAGGGCAGAGAATCTTCGATCTGGTCCCGGTCTACGGGGAACTGCTCAAAGGATTCCGTGTCCATGAAGTGATAGAGGCCGTCCTCGCTGTAGAGGAACTGAACTGAGCGGGTCTCAAGCGTGGCTCGGGTGAAGCGTTCACCCGCCTGTACGGTGCGCTCGATGGTGTGCCCACCCTTGATGTCGCGCAGCTTCATGCGGACCTGGGCGGAGCCGCGTCCAATCTTGAGGTGGTGAAAGTCAAGTAGTTGGTAAAGCGTGCCGCCGATCTCAATGGTTACGCCACGCCTTAGGTCGCCCGTCTCAATCATTCCGCGCTAACTCCCATTCTTCACGTTGATCTTCGGGGCCTTGCTCAACGACTGGCAGCGACCGTCTCTGAACTCAACGATGTCCTCAATACGGACTCCACCCCAGCCAGTGATGTAGATGCCGGGTTCTACAGTGAAGATCATACCCTTCGTCAGCACATCCGGGGCGCGCTTGGCGACACGCGGGTATTCATGGATGGCTAGTCCGACACCGTGGCCGAGCGAGTGGCCGAATTCCGGGCCGTGGCCAGCCTTCTCGATGATGTCCCGCGCGAGAGCGTCCGCCTGATCACCCGTCATACCCTCTTCGATTGTGGCGATGGCGGTTTCCTGGGCAGTCAGGACGATGTCATAGATGCGGCGGAATTGGTCGTCATAGTCGCCAATGCAGATGGTGCGTGTCATGTCCGCGTGGTACCCGTCAAAGCGGGCGCCGATGTCCATGACGATGGGGGCCCCCACTGCGATTGGTTCGTCAGAGGGGCGGTGATGCGCGCGCGCTCCGTGTGGGCCTGAGGCGACAATGGACTCAAAAGCCAGCGCCTCCGCGCCGCGCTCGCGCATAGCCTTCTCGATGCGCCACGCGACATCCTTCTCGGACACGCCGGGCTCAAGTCCGTCCCGGACCTCCACAAACGCCTCATCAGTGATGCGGATGGCGGTTATGAGGGCTTCGCGCTCGGCTTCGTCCTTGACGGAACGGATCATCTCGATGGTGTCGCTCATGGGGACGAGTTCTTTGCCGGCCTCGCCGCAGAGTTCGACGAGCCGCCGGTGGGTTGCGACGGTGACGTATGTTTCCTCAAAACCGACGCGCTTGGCATTGCCCATGGATGCAAGCATCTCCTTGAACCAGTCACTTCCCGGCCCGGCCATGTGGACGATTTGGTACTCAGGCGACTGGTCGCCCGCCTGCTCCGTGTATCGGGAGTCAGTGGCGAGCATTGCGCTTTCCGCAGTGATAAAGAGGGAGCCGGCGGAGCCGGTGAAGCCACTCATGTAGCGGCGGTTCTCCGGCTGGGAAACCCACACGGCATCGACGCCGGAGGGTTCCATTGTCTCGCGCAGTTTGGTTAGACGGTTCGTGATGCTCATTTCTGTCCCTAGTCCTTATCTATCTCGTCGATGAGATAATCCAGCGCCCAAAGGTAGGCGCGCCAACCGAAACCGGTCATTTGGCCACGGGCAATGGGGGCGATGACGCTGTGGCGTCGAAACTCTTCCCGAGCGTGGATGTTTGAGAGGTGGACTTCGATAGTGGGCGCGCCGACGTCCTGCAGGGCGTCACGGAGACTGAGGCCGTAGTGTGTGAGAGCGCCGGGGTTGATGACGATACCGTCGATGCCGTTGGGAATCTGCGATTGGAGAAAATCGACGATGGCCCCCTCGTGGTTCGACTGGAAGCAAACGCATTCTGCACCGCGCTCTTTCACGCGCGCGGAGAATGCCACCTCGATCTCGGCGAGGGTAGTTGTTCCATAGACAGCGGGATCCCGGTGGCCGAGGCGATTCAGGTTCGGGCCGTTGATGAGTAGTACTCTCATGCGGCCATTTTATCAGTCAGCAACGTTGTTTCGTTGAGATTCACTATCATCGTCGCGGTTCATGCCGGGGTGGGCGCGGGCGTAGGCCTGCGCCATCTGCGCTTGTGAGACGTGCGTGTAGATCTCCGTGGTGGCGACGGAGGCGTGCCCGAGCATTTCCTGCACGAGCCTTAGATCAGCGCCGCCGTCCAGCATATGCGTCGCGAAAGAGTGACGAAGGGTGTGGGGATGGATGTCTTCCGGCAGGTTTTCGGCGCGAGCCCATTTCTTGAGGGAGAGTTCAATGCCGCGCGTGGTCAGGCGTCCGCCGCGGCTGTTGAGAAAGACTGCGGCGCGTGTCCTGATGCCACGGGCGAGCAGGGGGCGGGCATCGTTGAGATACATGGACAGGGCCCCCCGGCACGGTTCTCCAAAGAGCGTCTCGCGCTGCTTTGAGCGTTTACCCCACACCCGCGCGACACGGTTGCGGAGATCAAGGCCGGCCAGATTCAGGGAGGCGATTTCCGCCACACGCAGTCCCGCGCCATATGCGAGTTCCAGGACGGCGTAGTCTCGCAGTGCGAGGGCACGTTGGAGAGCCTGCTGCTTGTCTACGGTTGATGCATCAATGCTCTCCGCGAACCGGAGCGGCGCGTGGACGAGTCGCTCGGCATCTCGTTCGGAGAGGAGATCCGGCAGGCGACGGCCGATCTTGGGTGAGGGGGTCTTTGTGATTACTTCGGGGTTTTCAATGACGCCCTCTCGGGCGAGAAAGCGCCAGAAGGAGCGGAGCGCTGAGAGACGGCGGGCGATGGAGGAACGGGCCGAGCCGTCCATCGTCAGGTCATAGACCCATCGCTGCGCGTGGTCGCGGGTGGCGTCCGGCAGTTGTTTGACGCCCTCATCCGCCAGGAATTGGAGGAAGAGGCCGATGTCGCCCATGTAGTTACGGAGGGTGTAGCGAGACGCGCCGCGTTCGTATTCGAGGAACGCGGCGAAGTCTTGCAGGCGGGCCGTCCATTCCTGTGGGATTGTCGTGGCGTCCGCGGGTTGGTCGGGAGCGAGGGCTGGTTTGAGTGCCATACCACTATTTTAGACCAGGTTTGAAAAAGAGACACCCTTCGGCAGGCTCAGGGTGAGCGGGGAGTGGCGTTACCGGGTTGGGCGGCGCAAGTGAGGCTCTAGATTCCTCGGCTGCGCTAGGAATGACAAGAGTGGGCTAGACTTCGACGAGTTGAGGTTCCGGTTGTGGCTGCTCGGCAGTGAGTTCCTCGCGGGAGCCTTGCCAGCCGCATTCCTTGTCATTGCATGCGGCATCGGTTCGGCTGGTGGCAACGACGAGGCCGCCGCAGTCAGGGCAGGGCTGTGGGAGCGGCTCCTGGTTGGTGAGGAAGTTGCAGTTGGGATAGTTGGAGCAGCCGTAGAAGGGGCGTCGGGACTTGCGGGATGATCGCTGGACGAGTTCGCCGCCGCACTCGGGGCAGTTGGCGCCGGTGCCCTTCTGGATGCGCTTCATGCCGCGACATTCCGGGAACCGCGAGCAGGAGAGGAACGGACCGTAGCGGCCGCGCTTGATGACCATGTTCGCGTCGCACTCCGGGCAGACTTCGTCTGTCTCTTCGTCAATGTTGCTGACGCGCTCAATCTTTTCCTGCGCGGTGTCGATGCGTTCGTTGAACGGCCCGTAGAAATCACGCAAGACGGGCACCCACTCACGCTCGCCACGCGCAACGTCGTCCAGCTCCTCCTCAATGCGCGAGGTGAAATCCAGGCTGGACACCTGTGGGAAATACTCGGAGAGGAGACCGGACACCGCCGTACCGAGTTTGAGAGGTCGAAAGCGGTTGTCCGCCTTGTCAACATAGCCGCGGTCCTGGATTGTGCTGAGGATGGCGGCGTAGGTGCTGGGGCGTCCGATGCCTCGCTCTTCCAGAGCCCTAATCAACGTGGCTTCCGTAAAGCGGGGCGGGGGTTGTGTGAAGCGCTGCGTTCCCGCGACGTTTCGGAGGTCGACTGGCTGTCCCTCACGCAGATCAGGCAGGACACGCCCTTCATCAGAGTCGATGTCCGGCTCATCGATCCCCTCTCTATAGACTGCGAGGTAGCCCGCAAAGGTCATGATTGAGCCAGTGACGCGAAGGGTGTGGCTGACGCCGGAAGGCGCGCCGGATGCTGTGATGTCCACCGTAGTCTGGTCGAACTTCGCGTCGGCCATCTGGGACGCGAGGGCGCGCTGCCAGATGAGCTGGTAGAGGTTGAATTGCTCGCGGTTCAGAGAGTTTCGCAGCGACTCAGGGTCACGCATGAAGGATGTGGGTCGGATGGCCTCATGGGCCTCCTGCGCTCCCTTGACGCGACGCGAGAAGGAGCGGGGAGAGGCGGGGACATGGTCCTTGCCGTAGCGGTTGCCGATGACGGCTCGCGCTTCTTGCACGGCCTCATTTGCCATGTTGGTTGAGTCGGTCCGCATGTACGTGATGAGTCCGATGGGGCCTTCATTGCCGATGGGCAGGCCTTCATAGAGCTGCTGGGCGACGGTCATGGTCCGGCGGGCGGTGAACCGCAGTTTGCGAAATGCCTCCTGCTGGAGCGTGGAGGTGATGAATGGCGGGCCGGGACGACGCGTTGTCTCACGGCGGCGGACGGACGCGACCTGATAGGAACTCGCGCGGAGGTCTGTCAGAATCCTGTTGGTCGTCTCCTCATTCGGGATGGTGGCTTGCCGGCTTGCGCCCAACTCTGAGCGGTATCGCGCCGAGAATTCTTCTGCCTGTGTGGCCTGCGTGAGGAGATCGGCGTCGATTTCCCAGTACTCTTGAGGAACGAACGCGTCGATTTCAGCTTCGCGCTCAACGACGAGGCGGAGGGCGGCGGATTGGACGCGGCCAGCCGACAGCCCCTTGCGCACCTTGCTCCAGAGGACGGGGCTGAGGCGGTATCCGACGAGGCGGTCAAGGACGCGTCTGGCCTGATAGGCGTTGACGAGATCGACGTCGATGCCGCGTGGCTCGTCAAAGGCGCGGCGGACGGCGTTCTCCGTTACCTCATGAAAGACGACGCGGCGCATCCGATCTTCCGGGATGCCGGCGGCCTCCATCAGGTGCCATGAGATGGCCTCGCCTTCACGGTCGGGGTCTGTTGCGAGGTAGACGGTGCCCGCGGCGTTCGTTGCGGCCTTTATTTCCTTAACGACAGCGGACTTGTCACGGGGCACGATATAGTCCGGCGCAAAATCATTCTCGACGTCGATGGCCATCTTGCTCTTGGGGAGATCGCGGACGTGGCCGATTGAGGCAAGGACGTTGTAGCGGTTGCCGAGGATGCGAGAGAGTGTTCGGGCCTTTGCGGGAGACTCAACGATGACGACATCAGCGCCGGGAACCACAGTAGACCGGGATGCTGCGCTCGTTCTCCGGGCCGTTGACGAGCGACCATTTGCGCGGCCAGTGCTTGATGCAGCGGCCTTCTTTGTCTTGCGCGTGGTCGTCGTCTTCTTTCGTCCGGTTGTCATACGGTGATTGCCTCTTTAAGTGATCTGATTCTCGGCCGCTTTGGTCTCGGGCTGTTCTCCGCCAGCGTTGTTTCCTCTGTGAGATTCGTAAATCGCATGTGCCTCTCGTGTCAAGACGTAGTGCATCCCGCCTACCTGTCTTACGAGATCGTTCAGTTCAAGCATTGTAAGGGTACTGGACACTTCCGGCATGGACATTCCGGAAGCGCGATAAATCTCATCAATATGGATAGGGGAACGGCTGAGGACACGGAGGACGGCGGCCTGTTCTTCGTCGACAGGCTCGGAGGTCGAGGGCAAATTTAGCTGCCGATCCTCCTGGGACAGGTTGAGTTCCTGCAGGATGTCCTCCGAGGTCAGCACCAGCTTGGCCTCGCCGCCCTGAATGAGGAGGTTGGGGCCGCGACTGCGCTCACTGAGGGCGCTGCCGGGGACGGCAAAGACCTCCCGATTCTGTTCTAGAGCCTGGCGGGCAGTGATCAGCGCGCCGCTCTTCTCATTCCCCTCAATGACGAGGCAACCAAGGCTGATGCCGCTCATGATGCGGTTGCGGCGAGGGAAGTTCTCTTTCATGGGTGGCGTGCCGATTGGGTAGTCGCTGATGAGAGCGCCGTTCTCCACGATCTCCGCCGCCATCTTGCGATTCTGCGCGGGATAGATGATGTCAACACCGCTGCCGAGGACGGCGATCGTTCTGCCCCGATTCTGCAGGGTGGCGTAATGAGCCGTTGAGTCTATGCCGGTGGCAAGTCCGCTGGCAATGGTGAGCCCTGCCTGCACGAGGTCTCTGACGAATTCACGGGTGACCTCGCGGCCGTATGGCGTGGCCTTGCGGGTTCCAACGACGGCCAGTGAGAGTTCATCCTCCGGTTTGAGTTCTCCCTTGACGTAGAGGACGGGGGGCATGTCATGGATCTGGCGGAGGCGCGCAGGGTAGCGCTCATCGTGCCAGGTGTAGGCGCTGACGCGATGACGGTGCAGTCTCTCAAGCTCGTCATCAGGGTCGAGGTCGGCGCGCGTTTTGAGGATTTCGTCCACCGTCCGCCCGTCAAGGCGAGTGGCTCGCAAGTCAGACTCTGATGCGTGCCACGCGTCTTTCAGAGTTGGAAAATGCGACTCGAGATGTCCAAATCTGACCCGGCCGAGCCTACTGACGCGCTGGAACGCAATCCAATATGGTAGATCGTCATTCACGATTCCAACGCTATCGATTTCAGTGTGAGTGGTCAAGATTTTTCCCGGTTCGCGATTTAGGTTGGTTGGTCTGTGGGGCTTGCGATGCGCGTTCCTGCATGCATGATGCAATGGAGTCTTTGGATTCTTCGCTGCGCCCAGAATGACAGGGGGGTGTATAGGACGAGCGGGCGTTGAAAAGAAGTGGCGGAGAGAGCGGGATTCGAACCCGCGAGGGCCCGGTAAGACCCTACACGCTTTCCAGGCGTGCCTGTTCGGCCACTCCAGCACCTCTCCGTCTTGCGTGATGGCGGAGAGGGTGGGATTCGAACCCACGGTACCCGTGAAGATACTCCGCTTTTCGAGAGCGACGCCTTAAACCGCTCGGCCACCTCTCCGTTGGGGCCTCTCCGATGGTCATTATACGCGGGACAGGGAAAAACTGTGTTGGGTGATTGGGCTGTCTGAGGGCGTTTCTTCTTGACAGTTCCCTACCTGCGCCAATATGATTAAGTGTCTTTCAGCCGTTTGGCGCGCGTATTTCGGCCAATTTACACAGCGTCGAGCGGGGTTAGGCAGGAGGGAGCAGCGCGTGTTTACAGGGAAAGCATTTTGGATGCCCCTTGTTCTGATTACTGCCTTTATTCTTGTTTTGGCCGCATGCACAGGCCCGCAAGGTGAACAGGGTGAGCGAGGACCCGCAGGCCCTGCGGGAGCGCCCGGCTCTGACGGCGTTGACGGTCAGCCGGGGCCGCCCGGCCAGGCAGGAGAGCCCGGAACACCAGGCGAGGCGGGAGCGGCCGGCGAGGCAGGACCGGGCGCCATCAACCCCGAAGCCAATATCAATACCCTTGATGCAAATGTCATTCTTGTTCCGGGAACGACACGGGTGACTTTCAGGCTGTCCGGTTTCCCGCGACGGGATGACGTGACACTGTACATTCGTGAAGCAGGTGGCGCTGCCACCGATTACGAGATGGGGACCGCCCAGGTGAATTCATCCGGCGCGCTTGAGATGGTCGTTGGCTCCGATCTGTTGCCCGCCATACCGGAGGATCTGCCGCCCGGGGTATGGACAGTGATCGCAGTGGGAAGCAGGACCCCGGAAGGGGCGTCCGGACCGGCGGTCGCGAGCACAGCAATCCGCGTGTATGGCCCGGGCGAGGCTCCGGCGCTGGGGGTGAAATAGACCAAGCCTGACCACAATAGCCACGATTGATGGGGGCGCCAATTGGCGCCCCCAAGCTATTTTTGGCCGATTGTCCTCCCGCTTATGCTCTTCGACAGGCTCAGGGCGAACGGAGATTAGGCGGAGGCGGCGGTGGGGGTGTGGTCTTCGGCGTCGGTGCCGGTGGGAGACTCTCCGTGGAGGAGACGGACCTGACGGACGCGGCGGCCTGTTGTCGACAGGATGGTCATGGTCAAGCCGTTGTCGCTGACGGTCTCGCCGGGGTGGGGGATGCGGCCGAGGGCGTATAGGATGAGGCCACCGACCGTGTCCACGCCCTCCGCGTGCAGCTCCACGTTGAACATCTCATTGATGTACTTGAGGGGCGCACGGGCGTCGACGACGGCTTCCTGCTCGCTGACCCGGCGGACCAGAGGCTCGCTGGCGGTGAACTCATCGTCGATGTCTCCAACGATCTCCTCAAGCAGGTCTTCGTTCGTGACCAGACCGACGAGACTGCCGTATTCGTCAACAACGAGGGCGATGTGAACACGCCGCGACTGGAACTCACGCAAGAGGTCGCCGACGCGCTTGGTCTCCGGAACGTGCAAGGGAGCGCGGACGATAGATTCCAGAGTTGAGTCTTCGTTCTTATTCTGGAATGCAGCGAGCAGGTCTTTGGCGTAAACGATGCCGACTGTATCGTCGAGATTGCCACGGTAGAGGGGCAGGCGGCTGAAGCCCTCCTGCATGACGATCTGAACGGCATCTTCCAATGACGAGCCAGCCTCAATGCCAACAATGTCCGGTCGCGGCACCATGACTTCGCGGACGGCAAGGGACTCCAGCCGAACGAGGCCGCGCATGACGTTGCGCTCCCATTCCTCATCAACTGTCACGGCGTCGTCCGTGCCGTTCAGGTGGTCGCCGTTGGCGCTGCGCTGATCAGAGCGTTCCACGGCGAGGTTATCCGACCTTTTCTGTCCCAAGGCTCGGGCGAGCGGGCGGAACAGGGTATGTAGGGCTGACGCCGGTACTGAGAGGACGGCGTTCACGAATGCGACAAGGGGGGCAGACACGAGGGCGAGGCGATCGGCGTCATGGCCGCCCCACACGCGCCCGGCGGCCTGGGCAAGTATGACGCCCGCAATGGTGAGGATGATTCCGAGGAGAACCTCCAACGAGGGCCAGGGGCTGTACTCCAAGACGAGGCCAAAGCTGATGATGGCGAAGAGAACCGTCGCGGTGGAACGGATCATGAGAGCGGCCATGGTCAGTGAATCGTGAGATTCCTGGAGTTGGGCGAGGCGGCGCGCGCCCGGCCTGCGTCGCTGCACAAGGCGTTCCAGACGCTCTCCGCGTGTCTTGAAGAACGCGTCTTCCAAAGCGACCACCAGCGTCAACAAGATCAAGGCCAGCGGATATGCCGGCAACAAAAGGGCGGACACTGGCGTCTATGCCCCGGTGACGTTAGTCATGCGTCGACCCGGCGCAATTTGTGTGTGCCCCGTACTTGGGGGCTCTAAATCGGTTGACATATCTGAACGACGCCATGCTAGGCGGCGTGGGCGTTCCGTGTCAAGATGCCGTGACGGTATGTTCCACATTGCGAAATGTGCGGCGGTGGGTAGCGGAGGGGCCGATTTCTCGCAGCGCCTCAAGATGTTTAGCGGTCCCGTACCCCTTGTTAGCTGCCAGTCCGTAGCCGGGATGTTGGGCGTCCAGACGGCGCATGACCTCATCACGGGCGACTTTCGCGATGATGGAGGCCGCTGATACTGAGATAGAGACCTGGTCGCCGCGGGTAAGGGCCAACTGGTGAATACTGTCGGCTATAGGGAGCGGCGAGCCGTCCACGAGGATGCCGTCCACGCGACTTCCAAGTGTGTTAAGGGCGGCCAGCATGGCTTCACGGGTTGCTGTGGCGATGCCTGCGGAGTCGATGCGGCTTGCGGGTGTCATGGCGAGGCCAACGGCTGCATCGGTAAGGATCATTTTGGCCAGACGTTCCCGTTCAGGGGCACTGAGTTTCTTGGAATCGTCAACGTCATCAAACCATGCCAGCGGTTGAGCAGGGAGGATGACCGCGGCTGCGGCGACGGGGCCTGCGAGCGCGCCACGTCCGGCTTCGTCGATGCCCGCGATGAGGCGGGCGCCCCTAAGGAGCAGTTCACGCTCGTATGAGAGGCCGGGGCGCGTGACGGGGGGGACGATGGGGCGGCGTGAGGGAGAAGCTCCGCCTACCGGGGAATCAGCTTTCAGCGGGAACCTCTCTCGAGGCTGTGAGGACTTCCCTGATGTGGTTGATTGCGCCGGCGTGGAGGTTGGCGTGCGTGGTAAGCGTGATGAGGTAGCGGATGCGCCGCATTCCGCTGTCCGTCTCAATGTCCAGACCCTCCGGCCCGAGTTCCTCTATTGTGCGGAGAACGGCCTGGAACGTGAGCCCCAGGTACTCAAGCAGTGCCTTCTTGGGCGGCTCCTGGAAGTGGGCGCGCTGTGTTGAGGTGTATGCCTGCCCCGTGTCTTCAAGGGGCAGGCCGAATTCCCGGGCATAGCCGTGTGTCTCATTGATCTCAGGGCGGTTGAGGATCTGCTTGTGGAGCAGGGCGTCCTGCACGCGGGCGACGTGCCAGAGGTAGTAACCCGCGGAGGGCGTCTCCGGGAACGGCCGCCACGCCATGTCCTCTTCGGACATGGTCTCGACGGCTTGCGTTAGCGTGCGCTGGCAGGCCTGAAAAACACCTGCGAGGGCATCGCCGGAGGGGTAGCCGTTCTGCACGTGAGCGGCGCCTCCGCGATTGAGAAAGTCACGCAAACCATGTGACAAGGCGATGATGGACATTGTTTCCCCTTTATCCCGATGATGATTTTACACCGCCTGAGCGGCTAATGGAGAGTCATGCGGTTCACCGGCGGCTACCGAGCGTTCGATTACACCGCCGCCGAGCATCCGACCGCCATCGTAGAGAACGACGGCCTGACCGGGCGTTACGGCGCGCTGCGGATAATCGAACTCAAGGGTGAATCCGTCGCCGTCCTTGTCAGGGATGAGGAGTGTGGGCGCTTCCGGGGACTTGTAGCGCACCTTGGCGGACACGCGTATCGGAACGCCTCGTGGGGCTACTCCGTCGATAAACGTTGCCTGCGCCGCATGGAGTTCGCTTGCGAGGAGGTGATCCTCCGGGCCGATGACGATGGTGTTCTCCGCAGTGTCAATGTCGATGACGTACATGCGGCGGCCGGTGGAGGAGGGTGGGAGACCCTTGCGCTGCCCGACCGTGTAGCCTGCCGTCCCCATGTGCGAACCGACATGCTTGCCGTCGACATCAAGGATGGGGCCGGGGGTCAGGGCCATGTGTTCCGAGAGGAAGGCACGGTAATCGCCAGACGGTACGAAGCAGATCTCCTGGCTGTCCGGCTTGTCCGCGACGGGCAGCTCAAGCTCGTGGGCGATGCGCCGCACGTCCTGCTTTGGCAGCTCGCCGATGGGGAACAGGGAACGGCTCAACTCGTCCTGCCCGAGTCCGTAAAGCACGTAGGTCTGATCCTTGGAGGCGTCGACGGCCTTGTGCAGTTCAATGCCGCCGTCCGGCGCGACGCAGCGTCGGACGTAGTGGCCGGTGGCAATCCAATCGGCCTCAAGCGAAAGGGCGCGCTGGAGGAAGAACGCGAACTTGATCTTGTCGTTGCAGGCGATGCAGGGGTGGGGAGTGCGGCCATTCTTGTACTCTCGGATAAAGTACTCGATGACGTGCTTGCGGAACTCCTGCTCCATGTTGAGGACGTAGTGAGGCATGTCGAGCTTCTGGGAGACGCGCTTGGCATCAAAGACATCCTCAACGGAGCAGCAAGCCCGGTTGTGGCGTGACGCGCCTTCAACGTCATCGCTCCAAAGGCGCATGGTGACGCCGATGACGTCGTAGCCCTGCTCCTTAAGGAGGTAGGCGGCGACGGAGGAATCGACCCCGCCGCTCATGGCGACAATGACTCTTTCCTTGGTATTCATTTCACTTTCTACGATACGGAGTTGGGGGATGTGGCGCAAAGCGTCGTCAACCGGCGAGGCCGAGGGCGACGACGGCGATGATGGCCAGCACGAGGCCGCCGCCCTTGCTCCAGTTCATCTCCTCGCGCAGGAACACGACGGCGAGGATGGCTGTGATGACGAAGCTCATCTGGACGATGGGGTAGCTGATGCTGGCATCGCCTATGCGTAGGGATTCGAAGAGGAGAACGGCCCACGTGACCTGCAGGACCGCGATACCGGGGGCGAAGTTGAAAACTGTGCGGGTAATGCTGAAGTTGCGTCTCCTCATCAGCGTGATGATTGCGGCCTGTTGGAAACCGACGGTCTGGGTGAGAACTATGGGTACCGCTCCGATTTCGCCTGTATCGAGGCCGGCCTTGGCGACCAGGCCGGCGACGCCAAAGAATCCGGACGCCGCCAGCGCGAAGAGTATTGACCGCATGTCGGAGCGGATAGCCGTGATCTGGGTGATGTTCAAGAGAACGAGGACGGCGAGAATGGCGAGCAGGATGCCGCCAATCTTCAGCAGGTTAGCGGACTCGCCAAGAAGGATCATCGCGCCCAGGGCTGTGATGACAAAGTTGAGCCTAAAGATGGGCGCGTTGACGCTCGCGTCTCCCGTGCGGAGGCTCGCGACAAAGAGCGTCAGACCCAAGTAGCCGCACACGCCGGCGGGCAGGCCATAGAGCCACGCGACGCCGCGGACCGGGCCAACCGGGCCGTCGAAACCGAAAGCAAACCAGCTCACAACTGCGACCGTCCAGATGATGGCTGTAAAGACGGTGGACTGCCAAAAGATAAAGTTGGGCGCCTCAATGCCGCGCTGTTGGGCGACGCGATAAAGGAGGTCGGCGACCGCACCAATGAGGAGGGCGATAACAGCAAGCGTGACGGAGAGGGAGTCCATCAGCGGGCACCCCTTGGTCCGGGCTCAGAGTGAACGGGGTGATGAGGCGCGTTGTTGGGTTTGGCGGGGTGGCGTAGTATGGCGTCATGACGGAACAGGCCACATCCACCAACGCCGATCCTGCTGCCGACGGCATCGCGCTCGCGCGGAGAGCCGTTGAAATCGCGGAGGACCGGCAGGCCAGCGACATTCTCCTGCTCGACGTTCGAAATATCTGTGGTTACGCGGACGCCTTTGTGCTGATGACCGTGGAATCCAAGCGGCAGGGGCAGGCGATCCAGGAAGCGATGCATAAAGGGTTGAAGGAGTCCGGGCAGGCTGTGTTGCGAACGGAGGGCGACGCAGACGCCGGTTGGCTCCTGATGGACTTTAACGACGTGATTGTCCACATCTTTGCCGGGGAGCAACGGAAGCTCTATGGGCTGGAGCAGTTGTGGCGGAGCGCCGTGCCGCTGGTCAGGATTCAATGAGCCACTGCTCCGTGGCCTGTTTGTAGTCGATTAGCTCGGACTCGTCGAACCACAACGCGATTTCGCGCGGGGCGGATTCGGGGCCGTCCGAGCCGTGGACCAGGTTCAACCCAACTGAGAGGCCGAGGTCGGCGCGAATGCTGCCAGGGGCCGCTTTCCCGGGATCGGTTGCACCCATTGTCTGGCGGGCAAGCTCGATGGCGCGTTCTCCCTCAAGCACCATCGCGAGCAGCGGCGAGGATGTGATGAAGTCGAGCAGGCCAGGGAGGAACGGCTTGCCGACGTGCTCGGCGTAGTGCTGTTCAGCCAGAGTACGCTCGACACGCATGAACTTTGCGCCGACGATCTTGAGGCCGCGCTTCTCGAATCGGCTGAGGATCTCGCCCGTCAGGCCACGCTGAACGGCGTCCGGCTTGACCAGGATAAGGGTGCGTTCGACTGCCATTGTGTGTTTGTGTCTCCTGTGTGGTGACGTTGGGGAAATGCCTTCAATAGGGTAGCAGACGGGGATAGTTGACATGTGCGGATGAGTCAAATACTTTGGGTTAGTGAAAGTATTGGAGACGAGCGGACATTCGGGTGCGCAAGAACGATCGGGAGGCGGTGTCGCCACATCCGACAAGCCGACGCGCGCCGCCAATCCGACGACGCAACGCCTGATCGGCGACCTCGAATACATTCTGCGGCTGCTCAGGCCGTCCATTCATGACGATTGGTTCACGGTAGAACTCACGATGCCCCAACTGCGGGCGCTGTTCGCGCTACGCAGGCACGGCGATTGCCGCATGGGTATCGTGGCCAATCAGCTAGGCACTTCCCTTTCAACCGCGACGGGGGTCATCGACCGCCTTGTGGAGCGCGGGCTTGTGGAGCGCTGGCAAGATCCCGCTGACCGTCGCTCAAACGTGTGCCACCTGACGCAGGAGGGCGTCGACCTTGCTGAGCGGCTGCTGACGCTGCGGCGGCGGGAATGGGAGGAGCGCCTGAACGGTCTAACCGATGACGAAGCGAGGGAGGCGCAGCGCGCACTCACGATTCTTCTAGAGGGACTCGAAAGGCTGGGGCAGGAAGAAGCTGACGACTCCGAGGACGAGGAGGCCCGCTCCTCATGATGGGCGGAGGGCCGGAGGGCGGCCCGGGCGGAATGCGCGGCGGGCCCGGTCTTCGGCAGGGCCCCGGTCCGGTTACAGAGCGCCGGAGTGTCGGTTTCCGTGCCATCGCGTCCCTGACCGTACCCGCCTATCGACTCTATTTCCTGTTTGTTCTGGGCCAGATGGGCGCCATGAACATGCAGATGATGGCGCGCTCCTGGTACGTCTATGAGTTGTCCAAGACGCCGGGGACGAATGACGGCAGCGTGACGATGCTGGGCGCCGTGGCGTTGGCAAACGGACTGCCGATGTTGACGCTTTCCCTGTTCGGGGGAGTGCTGGCGGATCGAGTGCCGAAGAAGCAGGTGCTCATCGTCGGGCAGATTATGTCGACGGTCATCACGGTGGGCGTGGCAATGTCCATCACGCTCGGTTCGATCACCGTATGGCACCTGCTTATTGCGTCGTTCCTGCAGGGCATCGTGATGGCGCTGATGATGCCCGCGCGTCAGGCGATCATCCCCGAGTTGGTGAGCGCAAACATGATTACGAACGCGGTGGCGCTAAACGGCGCGGCGATGAATCTGCTGCGCCTGATGGGCCCCGCGCTGGCGGGATTCCTGATCGCATTGTGGGACATCGAAGGTGTGTACTACATCATGGCGCTGCTGTACGGCTCCGGCGTTCTGATCCTGATGGGCGTTCCGTTGACGGGCGCAGTGGCGCTGCGCGGCTCCGGCATGTTGAAGCAGGTGGGGGAGGGCCTCTCGTATGTCAGACATAATTCCCCGGTCCTGCTGCTGCTGATTTTCTCGCTATTCTCGTTCGTTTTGTCGATGCCATACATGTTCCTGCTACCCGCATTCACGGACACGATCCTCACTGTTGATCCATCGCGGCTCACATTCTTCACATCACTACCAATGGTGGGAACGCTATTTGACACGCTGGACGAGTCCTCAGCCCGGCAGGGTCTCCTTATCAGCATTTCCGGCATCGGGGCACTGATCGGCTCAATCTTTGTCGCGACAATGGAGGACAAGAAACGCGGACTGTGGCTGCTGATCAGCATGTTCGTGATGGCGACATCGCTGATTGTGTTCAGCTTCACGAATTCGTATCTGATCGCATTCATAGTGTTTATTCCACTGGGGTTCGCGCAGGCGGGGCGGATGGCACTCAGCAACACGCTGGCGCAGGTGTACTCGGACGACGAGCACCGAGGCCGCGTGATGAGCATCTATATGCTCAACTGGGCGATGACAAACTTCGGCGTGTTCTTCGTTGGAGTGTTGGCCGATGTTGTCGGGACACAGGGTGGCTTCTCCGGCGCGCAGATCGCAGTTGGCGGCTCGGCTATCTTGCTCCTTGCCGTGACAATCTTCTTCACGGTTTTCGTGAAGCGGCTCAGGGAACTGGACTAGGCCGGACTGCTGACGGTGCGCCCCCGCAACACAGGCACAGATACAGAGCAGGGGACGAACGCGCCCGAGGAACCTTCAGAGGGTCGACGCGCTCCCAGAGGGCGTGCCTCTCTGAGAGAGGCCGTTTCCGCATTCACCATCCGCGATTACCGCATCCTGTGGGCAGGCGTGAGCATGCACGCGCTCACGCTGTGGATGGAGATTGTCGCCCGTAGCTGGCTGGTGTGGGAGATTACGGAGGACCCGGTCGCCGTCGGCTGGGTCAATTTCTGGCGGACGATACCGGTGCTGTTCCTTGCGATTCCGGCGGGCGTTTTGGCCGACCGTGTAAACCGCAAGACGATCCTTGTTGTTACGCAGGTGGGCATCCTGGGTATCTACGTGGTGCTGCTTGTGCTACTGCTGCAAGACAGCCTGGAGTTGTGGCATGCATACGCGCTGTTCGCGGGGCGGGGGGCGATGATTGCGTTCAATCAGCCGGGGCGGCAGGCGCTGATTCCGGCGATTGTTGGCAGGGATCTCGTGGCGAATGCGGTCGCCTTACAGCAGTTCTCGTTCAACGGCACGCGGATACTCGCGCCGCTGTTCACGGGCATACTCATCGTTGTCTCAGGCTTTGAGATGGTGTTCATCATCATCATCCTGCTGGAGTTCGGAATCATCGCCGCGTGGTTGTGGATGAAGACGTATCCGCTGATGCAGCGTGGCGCGGCGAGCATGGGCGTTTCGGGCGCGTTCCGGGACACATGGGAGGGCCTGCTCTACGTGCGCCAGCATGTCACTATCCTGATTCTGCTGCTACTTGGGCTGCTGTCACTGATGTTCCTGCAGCCGTTCATGGTGCTGCTGCCGGAGATAGCCGATGAGAGGTTCGCGTCCAATGCCGAGTGGCTGTTGAGAATAGCGGACGCGTTCAATCTGAACCAGAACGCGGGGGCGACGCTGTTCGGCGGGATGCTGACGTTCATGGGGATTGGGTCGATTATCGGGCCGTCGATTCTCGCCTACCTTGGCAACGTGCGGAACAAGGGCATGCTGATTGTGGTGACGATGGCGCTGAGCGGAGTAGTGCTGTCAGCGCTGGGCGCTGCGCCGTGGCTGATCCTTGCACTTGTACTGATGGTATTGCTGGGCCTGTTGGATTCCAGCCAACGCGTTCTGACGAACGGGATGCTGCTGACACAGACGGACAGCGAATTTCACGGGCGCATCATCAGCCTGTACCTGCTGGATCGTGGGTTTGTACCCATCGGGAGCCTCGTGGCGGGGTACATGGGGTCTGCGTATGGGGCGGGCTGGGCGCTGGCTATTCTTGGTGGGGCGCTAGCGGTGTCCGTCGTCATAGTGGCGGCAATCAGGCCGGGATTCTTGCGGGCGGGGTAGTCGCGCTGCTATTTGCTAGGCTATCTGTATGGCCAAACATGAATGGAGCGGTGTCTCACGCTCCGCGGATGAGACGAAAGAGATTGGGCGGGCGATTGGCGGGGCCGTTGAGGCCGGGACGCTGGTGCTGTTGATTGGGCAGCTCGGCGCGGGCAAGACGACGCTGACACAAGGACTTGCCGATGGCCTGGGCGTGACGGCGTATACAAAGAGTCCCTCGTTTGTCCTGGTCAATGAGTACCAGGGCAGACTGTCGCTCTTTCACATGGACCTGTACCGCATCGACGATCCGGCGGAGGCGTGGGAGCTTGGGCTGGATGATTACCTGGGCAGCGACGGCGTGCTGGCGGTGGAATGGGCGGATAGGGCGACATCAATCTTCCCGGATGATCGGCTGGAGATTCGGATCGAGTATCTTTCAGACTCAGAGCGCCGGCTGTCAGCGACGGCGAGCGGGCCGGTGTCCGCGCAGGCACTGAGCGGGCTACCCGAGGGCGTTGGGGCGACGGAATGATTATCGCCATCGATACGGCCACCGAGACGGCGAGTGTGGCGATTGCTCATCCGGAGGGCGGAATCGCGGCGGAACTGACTTGGAAAGCCGGCCGTAACCACACGATGCACCTGCATCCGACACTTCGGCACGTGATGATGCTGGCAGGCATCTCGCGCACTGATCTGACCGGTGTGGTTGCCACGCGTGGGCCGGGGAGCTTTACAGGTATTCGGATAGGTCTTGCCACGGCCAAGGGCCTTGCGCAGGGGCTTAATGTGCCGATCGTCGGTGTGGGAACGCTCGCCACTGCGGCATATGGAGCTGCTCATCTTGGACGGACTGTGTGGTCGGTTGTAAGCGCGGGGCGGGGACAGTATGCGGCGGCGGCTTACGCGGCCTCGGATGACGGCGGAGTGACACGACTTGTGGAAGAGGCCATCCTCTCGCCGGAAGAACTCGTTTCACGGATGGCCGAGCGCGGCGAGGAGCGTGTTCTGACGGGGGAGTTCGACGAGGCGTTGGCGGAGATGGGGCTGAGCGGTCTCGGGAGCTCGCTGACAATCGCGCCGGATGTTGTGTGGACGCGGACGGCGGCGAATGCGGCGCGGCTGGGTCTGCTGCGACTTCAGAGGGGTGACGTGGATGACGTTGCGACGCTTGAGCCACTGTATCTACGGCCACCGGCGGCCGTGGAGCGCGCGGAGGCGCCGGCTGCGGCTAATCAGTAGCGTCTTGCCGGTTCCGCTCCTCTTCGCGGAGTCGCTTGCGCCGACCGAGTCGCGACATCACCACCAGGATGCCAATGATGGCGATGATGAATCCAAAGCTAATGATCTCGTCAGCCCATCCAGCCGCGCCTGTCAGGGCATGGGCGGGTATTGCGGGTGCAAGGGTCGACAGCGAAACGGCCATAGGCCAGCATACCGCGCATGAGGGTGGGCGTTATGGGGTCAGGTTGCAGAATCGTGACTTTGGATTCTTCGCTCAGAATGACATGAATAGGCGCTCAGAATGGCAATTGCCGTGCGAAGAGGTTAGTAGATGACCGCTGACGTTCCGCGGGACAGGTATACGCACGGGCACCATCAATCGGTGGTGCAGAATCACGCTCGGCGGCGCGCGGAGGGGGAGGCGTGGTTCCTGCTGCCGCACCTGAAAGCCGGGATGCGCCTGCTGGACGTGGGCTGCGGGCCGGGGACAATCACTGCGGGGCTAGCGCGGGCAGTTGCGCCGGGCGGGGTCATCGGTGTTGATCTGTCTGAGGAAGTATTGGAGCAGGCGCGAGATCACGCAGCGTCCGAGGGCGTGGACAACGTGACGTTCACGTATGGCGACGTTTATCAACTCGAGTACGAGGACGGCACATTTGATGTCGCGTATGCGAATCAAGTCTTTCAGCACCTGACGGACCAGCCGAGGGCGCTGAGTGAGATGCGGCGGGTGCTCAAGCCGGGTGGGCTTCTGTGCGTGAGGGAGACGGATTACGCCACTATGTCGCCGGCCCCCAAGTTCCCGGAGTTTGACGAATGGAGCAGCCTCTATCATCGGGTGGCGTATCAGAATGGGGCAGAGCCAGACGCGGCTCGCTATCTTGCCCGTTGGGTGCGGGAGGCGGGGTTTGCCGACTATGAGATTCATCCAAATGTCGTTGTGATGGACGGCGACGAGGCGCGGTTCTGGGGAAATATGTGGTCGCAGCGGATTCTGTACTCCAACGTGGGGGAGGACGCGCTTCGATATGGACTGGCAGAGCAGGCCGATCTGGACAGGATTTCGGCAGCGTGGACGCGGTTTGCGGAGTCCGAGTGGCCGTTCTATATGTACGCGCAGTTGGGCGTGTTGGCGCGGAAGTAGGGAGAGGGTGCATGAGAGCCGCGATCCTCAATGCGATCAATGAGCCGATGACGGTCGAGGACGTGCCAACGCCGTCGCCACAGGCAGGCGAGGTACTGCTGCGAGTAGCCGCGACGGGTGTATGCCATACGGATCTGCATGTGATGAAGGGCGAGGTTGCTTTTCCGACACCGTGCGTACTCGGTCATGAGACGTCCGGCACGGTAGCGGCCGTTGGGGATGGTGTGAGCAACACACAGGTTGGAGATCGCGTCGTTTGCAGCTTCATCATGCCGTGCGGTGCGTGTTCGTTTTGCCGCAGGGGCAGGGACGATATGTGCGAGACGTTCTTCGCTTACAACCGTCTCAAGGGGCAGCTCTATGACGGCACGACACGGCTTGGGAGACACGACGGCTCCCCGGTGTGGATGTACAGCATGGGGGCGCTTGCGGAGTATGCCGTGACGCCCGCGTCATCCGTGTTTCGGCTACCGGATAGCATCTCTTTGCGAGAGGCCGCCATCATCGGTTGCAGCGTGTTCACGGCGTATGGAGCGGTGCGGAACCAGGGGGAACTGCGCATGGGCGAGAGCGCGGCGGTTGTCGGCGTGGGCGGAGTCGGCACGAACGTCATTCAGATTGCCGCTGCCGTTGGGGCGTCGCCCCTCATTGCCGTGGATATCGATGATGCCAAACTGGAACTCGCGCAGTCGTTCGGCGCGACGCATTCCGTCAACGCCGCCCATGAGGACGTGCCTGAACGCATCAGGGAAATCACCGGTGGACGTGGGGTGGATGCGGCGTTTGAAGCGCTGGGCAGGCCGGGGACTGTGCAGCAGGCGTTCCAGTCCGTGGCGGACGGCGGGCGTGTTGTGATGATTGGGATTGCGTCCGCCGGAGAGACGGTGCCGCTGGAGATTACGCGGATTGTTCGGCGCGGCGTTCGCATCATCGGCTCGTATGGCGCGAGGGCAGGGACCGATATGCCGCAGATTTTGGACCTGGTGGAGCGCGGGGTTGTGGACGTGAGCCCGCGCATCATCACGCGTCGCTATCCCATCGAGCAGGTTAATGATGCATACGGGGCGCTTGGACGTGGCGAGGTTGTTGGCCGGGCGCTAATCGAGTTCTAGACGGCCACGCTTCGTGTTTGGCCGTGCTGTTCTTGACTAAGAACGCGCGTTCTGCTACTTTTCCCCCAGCGTAAGGGGGAGTTCCTGCCATGCTGCGACGACTAACGATTGAGGACATCGGTGTTATCGACCGTTTGGACATCCCATTTGATGACGGCTTCACCGTTCTGACCGGAGAGACGGGCGCGGGGAAGTCGATCATCATCAACTGCATCTCGCTGCTTCTAGGAACGAAAGCGGATGGTTCGTTGGTGCGGTCGGGGACAGAGAAGGCACGAATTGAGGCCATATTTGAGCGTGATGAGACTTACAACACCATTCCGACTCCGCTGTTGAAGAAGATCGGCATCAAGGACGGGGAATCGGCATCGACGCTGCACATCACGCGGGAGATTGACAGCAATGGGCGCGGCGAGTGTGCGGTGAACGGACACAAGGTTTCACTGAAGGCATTGCAGGAGGTGGGGCAGTATTTGGCGGAGTCACATGGTCAACGACAGACACTGGCGCTGCTTCAGCCCGGCGAGCAGAGGGAGATTCTCGATCGATACGGCGAGCTGGAAGAGGAGCGCGAGTGCACGGCCGACATTGTCAGGCAACTGCGACGCGTTCGATCTGACCTCAGACGGCTGCGACGCGAGGAGGCTAAGGCGGAGGCGGGACGCGAGGAACTAGAGTTTGAGTTGGCATCGTTCCGAGAGATTGCGCCAGTTCCCGGAGAGGACGCTGCGCTGGAACGGGAACGGTCACGGCTTTCGCACGCTGAACAGCTGGTCGCGCTGGCGGGCGCGGCGCGGTCTCTTCTCATTGACCCAACCCAGGGCAGCAACACCGTGGTGGATGCCCTGGGCGAAGCAGGCCAGAACACGCGAGAAGCCGCCGCGCTGGATACCGAATTACAGTCGGCACAGGAAATAGCGGAGTCGTTGGCCGAGCAAGCGCAAGATCTCGCGCTGTCACTGGGGCGCTATCTTGAGGGACTGGAAGCGAACCCGAACCGGCTTGAGGTGGTCGAGGAACGCATGGCGGCGCTGGACGGCCTCAAGCGGAGGCATGGCGGCTCACTTGAGGATGTCATTGCGTGGGGCGAGCGTGCAGAGCAGGAGCTTGCCGGACTGAATCAGGCTTCAGGTCATCTTGCTGAACTGGTCACGGAGGAAAGCAGGCTGAATCGAAAGGTGCTGGAACAGGCGCGGACTCTTTCCACTGGGCGGTCTCACGCTGCTGCACGGCTTGGCCGCGCCGTGGAAGGAGAAATCGAGACGCTGGCACTGGCGGGGGCTCGGATTGTGGTGGACGTGCGGTTCGCTCTCGCAGCCAAGGAGGCAGCCGATGCGAGCAACCGACAGGAGGACGTGGATGCGCTCAGCCTGTGTGACGAGTCGGGCGGCGACGAGGTGGAGATTCTCATAGCCCCAAACCAGGGAGAACCGCTGAGGCCGTTGGCCGCGATTGCGTCCGGTGGCGAGATGGCGCGGGTAATGTTGGCCGTGAAGACAGTGTTGGCAGTCGGAGATGCGCGAACGCTGGCGCTCGATGAGATTGACGTTGGTGTTGGAGGGCATGTTGGCGCAACGATAGGGAACAAATTGGCGGACCTGGGCCGTGGGCAACAGGTGATCTGCGTGACGCATCTGCCGCAGGTGGCGGCACACGCTGATCAGCATGTTCGCGTGTTCAAGCGGACTGAGGACAGGCGCACAGTCACGAGAATCGAGCACTTGACGGACGATGACGATCGCGCCGCGGAGTTGTCCAAGATGATTGGCTCGGGCACAGCGGCCGGTCGGGAGAGCATGAGGGAACTGTTGGACGCGGCACGGCAATACGCACGGCCACAGGAATCGGAATCCGGGATTGTGCTGCGCTTGTTGGAAGCCGTCGGTTAGTCGGGTGAATTGACAAGAGCGGCCAACATGCGAATCATGGGTACGTTTGCGCAGAGGTGTGGAGGTCTGCGCACAAGGGTTTGGCAGGTAATTCAGGATCAGGGGAACGATGTCTTCTTACCCAACGACAGTAGAGCGCATTGTGTCTGCGCGCATCCCGACGACTCACGGTGAATTCCGACTTGAGTACTTTTCGAATGACATAGATGGCAAGGAGCATCTGGCGCTTGTCTGCGGCGATGTGGACGAACGCGAGGACGTGCTCACGCGTGTCCATTCGGAGTGCCTGACGGGCGAGGTGTTCGGCTCGCAGCGCTGCGACTGCGCGGCGCAACTGGAATCGGCGATGGAGGCCGTCGCGCGGGAAGGCGCGGGGGTCATTGTCTATTTGCGCCAGGAAGGACGCGGGATCGGGCTGCTTGAGAAACTGCGTGCCTACAATTTGCAGGACCAGGGACTTGATACCGTCGACGCCAATCTACAGCTGGGGCATCAGGCAGATGAGCGAAGTTACGGCTTAGCGGTCTTGATGCTACAGAAGCTTGGCGTGCGCTCCATCAGGCTGATGACCAATAACCCCAAGAAGGTTGAAGAGCTACGTGGGCTGGGCATTCGAGTTGCGGGGCGGGTGCCCGTGCCGGGTCCGGTGACGACACAGAACCTTGACTATCTGACCACCAAGGTGAACCGCATGGGGCATATGCTGAACATTGCGCCGCCGGAGTCGGACGAGGTTTCAAGCCCGTTCGTGCCAGCCGCCGAAAAACAGGCACTGGCAGATGCGAACCGTCGTCCGTTTGTCACGCTGACGTACGCGCAGAGCCTAGACGGCTCGATTGCCAGCGCCGATTCCCTGCCGCTCCACCTCAGTGGCTCCAAGTCCTCTGAAATGACCCATCTGCTCCGCTCGTCCAACGATGCGATTCTTGTCGGCATCGGAACTGTCATCGTGGACGATCCACGCCTGACGGTCCGGCTGGCGGACGGCCAGGACCCGCAGCCGATCATCCTGGACAGCCGCCTCCGCTGCCCGTTGGATGCGACGCTTCTAGAGAGCTATCGAACGATGCCGTGGCTGGCTACACGGGAGGACGCGCCGTTTGATCGGCAGGTTGAACTGGAGGCGGCGGGCGCACGGGTGCTGAGGCTACCGGCGAGAGAGTCGGATGGCCTTGTGGACCTTCGGGCGTTGATGGCGACCTTATACGAGGATGGTGTGCGGAGCCTGATGGTTGAGGGTGGGGCGCGGGTTATCACGGAGCTGCTGGAAGCGCGGTTTGTTGACCATGTGGTGATTACTATTGCGCCGACGCTGGTAGGCGGTCTGCAAGCCGTGTCCAGCAAGAACAGCGCAGTCAGCGCGGCATTTCCGCGCCTGCAGAGCCTTGGCTACAAGCGTGAAGGCGATGACCTGGTTGTGTGGGGCAGGCCGGCATGGCCGCCGGACTAACGAAGAGTGCAGTAACATTTGTCGGCCCGCGCCGTGTTGAGGTCCAACAAGACGAGGTGAGCGGGCCGGGGCCGGGACGTGTGCTGGTCCGCACCCGACTGTCCGCGATTAGCGCAGGGACTGAGCTGCTTGTATATCGTGGTGAAGCGCCTACTGAGATGGCGGCGGACGAATCCATCGCCGCACTGCGGGACGACCTGTCTTTTCCGATTCGGTACGGGTACGCGGCAGTGGGCGATTTGGTTGAGGTCGGAGAGGGAGTTGATCCCGATCTGTTTGGCCGGCGTGTGTTTGCTTTCAATCCACATGAATCTCTGTTCGAGGCGGAACCGCAGTCGCTGATGGAGATTCCGGCAGGAGTCTCATATGAGGACGCGGTGATGCTGCCGTCAATAGAAACGGCGGTGAACTTTGCCATGGACGGCGCGCCGCTCGTGGGGGAGAACGTCCTGATCATTGGGCAGGGCGCCATCGGGCTACTGACGACGGCGGTACTGGCACAGATACCTCTTGCGTCTCTAATCACACTGGACACCGTTGAGGCGCGGCGAGAAGCTTCGCTGCGGCTTGGGGCGTCTGCGGCTCTGAATCCGGAGTCGCCCGCCGTGATGGATGAGATTGCGGCAGCGTTTGGCGGGCATGGGGCGGATCTTGTCTTTGAGTCGTCCGGCAGGCCGGAGGCTTTGGACACGGCGATTGCAGTGACGGGCTACGGCGGGCGCATCGTCATCGGCTCCTGGTACGGAACCAAGCGCGCGCCGATAGATCTGGGGGGCAGCTTTCATCGCAGCCGTATCAAACTCATCAGCAGCCAAGTGACGACCATCGCGCCGGAACTGTCGGGGCGATGGGACAAACGGCGGAGATTCGAGACAGCATGGCAAATGGTGGAGCGCCTCAATCCATCGCAACTCGTCACGCACAGGTTTCCCATTGAGGATGCGGCGGATGCATATCGACTGCTTGATGAATCTTCCGGCGATGCGCTCCAGGTCCTCCTGACGTACGATAATGTCTAGCTACTAAATTCTTCGCGCCGAATTGGGAGAACAATATGTACAGCGTCTCCGTTTCCCACGAGTTCACAGCTTGGCACTATCTCATCGGCGGCGATTGGGGCCCAGAGAATGAACTCAACTCCCATCCCTACAAGGTAGATGTTGTGCTTGAGGGCCCGGGACTGGACACGCACGGCTACCTGGTGGACATCATCGCAGTCGAGCAGGCCTTGGCCGCTATAGACACCAGATTTGCCGGCAACACCCTCAACGAACTCCCCGAATTCGGGGGACTGAACCCCAGCGTGGAGTACTTTGCCCGCATCCTCTGGCACTTCGTCGCTGAGCGCATTCCGACTGAGCCGCTTGCCGCCATGACAATCCGCGTTTGGGAAGGGGAGAATGCCTGGGCGTCCTATCGGCGGGAGATTCGCCGTTGAAGGTGGGCCTGGTCATCTATGGCAGTCTGGAGACCATGTCCGGCGGCTACCTGTATGACCGCAAGCTGGTTGAGACACTGGAACGCGCGGGCGATACCGTCAAGGTTATTGGCATCCCATGGCGGAACTATGGCCGCCACTTGACAGACGGGTTCTCGCGCGGGCTACGGCAGGAACTGAAGGCCGCAGGTGTGGATGTGATGCTTCAAGATGAACTGAATCATCCGTCGCTCTGGTGCGTTAATGGTTCGGTTCGAGGTCGGTGGCCAATCATCTCCATCGTCCATCATCTGCGTATGAGTGAGATACGCGCCGGTTGGAAAAATCGAGCCTATGCCATGATTGAGCGCCGCTATCTTCGTTCCGTTGACGGGTTGGTCTTCAACAGTGAGACGACGCGAAAGGCTGTTCACGACCAGATTGGGGCGGACAAGCCGAACGTTGTAGCGTACCCTGCAGGAGACCGCTTTGATGTTTCCATGACGGAACAGGACGTCACGGAACGAGCCAACGCGGACGGCCCGTTGCGTATCCTGTTCCTGGGCAACGTGATTGAGCGCAAGCAACTGCATGTGCTTATCGAGGCTCTTGGCTACACGGGCAATGCGAGTATCCGGGTGGATGTTGTTGGGGGGCTTGAGGTTGAACCGGAGTATGCCAACGGGGTTCGGCAGCAGGTTGAAAATGAAGGTCTGGGCGATAGAGTGACATTCCATGGGCCACTGTCGGATGACGCGCTTCGTACGCGCTTTGAAGAGGCGCACGTCCTTGTCGTTCCGTCCTCTTATGAGGGATTCGGCATCGCCTACTTGGAGGGGATGGCGTTTGGGATGCCGGCCATCGCCACAGATTCAGGCGCGGCGCACGAGATTATCACGAACCGCCGTGACGGTTTCCTGGTGCCCATGGGTTCAGCACCGGAACTCTCGATACGGCTACGCGACCTTGCAACGGATCGGCAGCGTCTCGCGCGCATGGGGGCGCAGGCACTCAAGCGATTTGCCCGCCACCCAACATGGGAACAGTCCATGACATCCGTCCGTGAATTCCTGTTAGAGATCGTGGAGAAAGCCAATGCCAGGACCTGAGAGCTACAACACCGTCCGCTATCTGAAGGCGAAGACTGCCGTTGATGACGATGCGCTGAACGGGCGTGTTTATGACGCGCTGGCACAGGGCATCACCGAGATGGGGGACAAGCCTCTACGTGTCATCGAGCTTGGCGCGGGTGTTGGCAGCACGTTCAGGCGACTGTTTGAGCGAGGGCTGCTTTCCGGCGGCGAATACGTGATGGTTGACCTTGATTCCGAGAGTCTTGCGGAGGCCGAGCGGGTCGTTGGCGAGACTGTCGGGTCGAATAGTGGCGCTGCACCGTCCGTCGACTACGTCGCGCAGGATGCCGTTACGTATCTGCAGGAGCAAGCTGAGGCGGGTCGATTGGCCGACGTGATTATCGGGCAGGCGTTGGTTGACCTGCTGAATGTGGCGGAGTTTCTTGAAGCCGCTGCCAACGCGCTCCGCCCGGGCGGTCTGCTGTATCTGCCGATCACGTTTGACGGGGAGACCGTTTTCGAGCCGACTGTCAATACAGTGCTCAACGGGCATGTTATCAACAGCTACCACGGCACGATGGATGATCGGCGGACGCCGAACGGCCTGGCAACCGGGGGCAGCAAGGCAGGCAGGGCCCTCCTCGAAGAGATACCTCGCGCGGGCCTTGAAACGGCGGCGGCCGGCTCATCGAGTTGGGTAGTGTACCCGCAGGACGGGGGCTACCCGGAGGATGTGACGTATTTCCTGCATCACATCATCAACTTCGTCTGGGAGGCTCTGAACCACAACTCGGTCGTATTCAACGCGGGACTCGAGGAATGGGTTGCCGGGCGACACTTGCAGATCGAGCAGGGTGAACTGATCTACATGGCGCACCAACTTGACGTGCTGGCGCGCAAGCCCGGCTAGCGATAGCGTCTAGTCTTCGTCCGTGGTCGGCGAGTCGTCCAGGACAATAAAGTCGCGCGCTCCGCGCGCGTAAAGTGACTCAAGCAGGCGTCCGCCAATCTCATCGGGCGGTGTTGCGGCATCCACTCTCGCGAACTCACGCAAGACGATGGAGCCGTCCACGTTGGCAGCCAGCGCCTCGATTGAGAGCACGCCGTCCGTGACCTCCGCGAGGCTGGCCAGGGGTGTGCGACAGAATCCTCCGACGGCCGCAAGAAATGCCCGCTCGGCATCCGCGGCGATCCGGCCTTCGGGCTCCTCGGCAAGGGCGGCAACGGCGCATGCCTGCTCATCATCTTCACGACATTCGATGCCAATGAATGCCTGACCCACTGCGGGCAGCATTACATCCGGCTCAAGGTATTCCGTTATCACCTCTTCCATTCCCAGCCGCTGCAGTCCGACCGCGGCCAAAACGGCCGCCTCCGCCTCGATTGCTCGTCCTTCGCCTGTTACCTTGCTAACGCGCGTCGCCACGTTGCCGCGAAGGAGGACGATGATCAGATCGGGTCTGGCGGCCAGTATCTGCGCGGCGCGGCGGATGCTGCCCGTCCCGACGCGCGCCTCGGCGGGGAGTTCATTCAACCGTGAGCCGTCGCGTGTTACCAGAACGTCTCGGGGATCGGCGCGCTGCATGACGCCCGCGAGGGTATGGCCGGGGGGGAGGCGTGTGGGCAGGTCTTTGAGGCTATGCACCGCGAAATCAATCTCACCGTTCGCCAGCGCGATCTGGATTTCCTTGACGAAGACCCCCTGTCCAAGATCGGGGAAGGCAGAGGTGGGGTGTCGATCTGACGTTGTGTCGATGCCGACAATCTCAAACTCAAGCGTTGGCTCTTTCGCGTACACGGCCTCCATGAACAGCTCGGTCTGGATGATTGCTAGAGGGCTTCTCCGCGTGCCCACGCGCAGCACGCGACGGTCGTCAGCGACGGCCATCAGTCGCTCCGCGCCCAGACAAGGGTGGCGTCGACAAGACCGGATGCGGTGTGTTCGGTTGCTTCCTGCGTGACGCGCAGGCCGACATCCTCTGCGCCGCGTGATGTTGTCGGGCCGGCGGAGACAATCGGGATCCCGTCCAGCAGCGAACGGTCTTCGCCGAGCGCTTCAACCAAGTTGCGCGCCGTTGACGGGCTGGTGATGAGGACGGCGTCGATGCCGCGCTCAATGGCAGCCATGGCGCGCTCCGCAAGATTTGGGCCGGGGAGTGTCCTGTAGACCACGATGGGGGTTGGCGCGAGACCGTGTTCGGTGAGGGCGTTTGGCAGGGCATCGTCGGCGAGGTTGCCGCGCGGCAGCAACACCGCGTTGCCCTGATCGGATTCTACGGCGATTGCTTCCGCCAACGCGCCGGTATTGAATCTGCCGGGGACCAGGTCTGCTTTCAGGCCGTGGCGGTTGAGGGCAGATGCTGTTGCAGGGCCGATGGCCGCGATTCGCGCCGTTGCCAAAGAGCGGGCGTCCTGTCCACTGGCGAGTAGTCGGCTCATGAAGAAATCGACTCCGTTGACGCTTGTAAACGCGATCCATCGGTAGGCCGGCAGTCTCTCGATGGCCGAATCCGTTTCGGTCCAATCGTCCGTGCCATCGAAGGCGACGGCGGGGACGTGGACAACTTCCGCCCCGGCGTCATCCAGCAATGTGATGAGCTCTGCCGCTCGCGTCTCTCCGCGCAGCACCATCAGGCGGTGTCCAAACAACGGCCTATTCTCCAGCCAGGCTATGCTGTCCCGCAGGCTGACAACCTGCCCGCAGATGAAGACAGCGGGCGGGCGAATACCAACCTCCGATGACGCCGCCACGATTGTTTCAAGGGTAGCCGTGGTCGTCCGTTGGCGTGATGTCGTTGCCTGTTCAATGACCGCGGCGGGCGTGTCTTCCGGCCAGCCGGCCATGAGCATCGCCCTGACCGTGTTGGCAAGTGTGCGGACGCCCATGAGAACGATTGACGTCTGGTTGGTCGGGGTCATTGGCTGAGCGTTGTCCGCCTGCTGCCCGGTATAGATACGCACGCCGGAGGCGAGGTTGCGATCGGTGACGGGTATTCCCGCGTATGCAGGCCCTGCGAGGGCGGACGTGACGCCGGGTACCACGTCAAAATCTACGCCTGCCTCTGCCAGCGCGGCTGCCTCTTCGCCTCCGCGCCCAAACAGGAACGGGTCGCCACCCTTGAGCCGTACGACCCGCGCGCCCCCACGCGCCCGTGAGATCAGCAGCTCATTGATCTCTTCTTGCAGATGTTCGCCGCCGCGCGATGGGTGCTTGCCGACGTCGACCATCTCCACGCCGGCCCGTGCCTCAGCTAGCAGAGATGAGTTCACAAGCCTGTCATAGACGATAACATCGGCGCGGCGCACCAGCCTCGCGCCCCGTACCGTGATAAGTCCGGGATCGCCGGGCCCGGCTCCCACCAGGTGGACGATGCCGCCTTTAGCCACCACTCCCATCCGTCAGCAGCGCCACGAGGCGATCCCGCAGACCGGCCTCATCGCCCGCTGAAATGAGCGTGCGGGTCTTGTCGTCGTTCAGCGCGGTCTGCCAGCGACTTGACGAAGGACTCTTGCCATCGCGGCGCAAGTCTGCGCGCACATCCGCGAGAACGTCGAGCAACATGCCGTATTCGGCCGGCAGCGCCTCGTCTATCTCGCGGCGCAGGAATGACGCCATGGCGGGGCTGCGGCCGTTGGTTGAGATGGCGACCGTTGCGTCGCCACGTCGTACGAGCGCGGGGTAGATCCATGTGCAGAGATCAGTGATGTCCACGACGTTCAACAGGCACTTTTCACGCTCGGCCTCAGCCTTTATTGCCTCGCTGAGCGGTCGGTCATGCGTTGTGGCTGAGATGGCCAGGAACGCGTCCTTGAGATCACCGGGCTCATAGTTGCGAGAGTGCAGGGTGATGTGTCCCTGCTCCGCCATTTCTGTAAAACGGGGTCGCTCCATAGGGGAGATGACGGTCACGACTGCGCCCGCTTCAACCAACGCGCCTGCCTTCATCTGCGCCTCATCATCGTCACCGATGACGACGCAGTGCCTGCCGCGCAGGTCAAGATAGACGGGAAAGTAGCCCATGCGAGTGTTCAGAGGCGGCCCAGGGCCGCTTAGGGCCTCGTGGCGGCAGCCACAGTGGATTCTGCGGATGTGTTGGCGAAATGGTCGGCCAGCGCGAGCACGAGCGGGCCCATCTTTGGATTGACCGGCTCAACGTGCGGCTCAACGCCGTGCTCGCGCAGCGCTCGTGTGCAAACAGGGCCGACGGATGCGACGACGATTCCCGAGGACAGCGCCTCGCGAAGCTCGTCAACAAGCCCCACCTGCTCTGCGATACGGAAGAGGTTATGGGCCTGCGATTGTGTGGTTAGCATGACAGCGTCGACGTTTTGGGTGAGCATCAGCGCGATTGCGTCGATGACGGGGCGCGTGTCTTCCGGGAGTTGCCACGAGTAGAGCGATACTTCAAGAACGTCCGCGCCCAGCGCCTCAAGCTCTCCGCGTAGCCATGCGTTGACCTCGCCGTAGTGCTGAAGCGAGATGCGCTTGCCCTTCAGATCGATGTCAGACTCCTTGAGGGCCGCCAACAAGTCCTCAGAGGTGTAGGGCGATGGTGAGACGAGCGCTATCGGCACGTTGAGCGGCTTGAGGACGGCAACAGGCTTTGGGCCGCGGCATATGACGGTTGTTGCGCAGAGGGCGTCCAGAAACTCGTTCTTGCGGCCAAGCTGGTCGGCGGCGTTGATCAGGGCGCGCGCGCCGACTCCCGTGAGGAAGACAGCCGCCTTGATCGTGTGGGCGCAGATGCCGTCGACGACGTCCCGAACGTCCTGCTGCAGTGGGAGCGCCGCTTCGCGCAGGGCAGGAGCGCTGACGGCCTCTCCGCCGTGGCGGGCAACAAGGTTGCCGAGTTCAGAGGGCATTCGTGCCTCAAGGACCACGATTCGCCGTCCCTTAAGGTCAGCCACGTCCCGCCCCTCTTTCTCAGTCCATTCCGATCACTCAGCAACTTGCGCGCTTTGAGCCTACGTCGCGCACTCACCCTCGCCGCGCTCCATGACGTACAGCACGGACTTGTCGTAGTCAATGTAGTGCTCGAGATTCGCCTTGTTGAGCGGGCCGATGTCCTGGTATTCCTTGACGATGTCCTCGAACGGCTCACGCCCCAGCCGGTGGGCGAAGTCCTTGAACAGCTCGCCGTCCTCGCGGTTGTCCTTGTAGTACCGGAGGATGTGGAACACGGCTTGCGTGACCTTCTTGGCGGGAATCTTGCCGCGCGGCCGCACGCCGAAGCGCATGTCCGCGTTCTCATGACTGCCGCCCAGGAAGACCTCATACGCCGGAATCTGTCCGCCGCCGGGGCCCTTGATGAACGCGCCATGGAAGCCGATGTCAGAGACGTGGTGGCGTCCGCAGCCATTGGGGCAGCCGCTCATCTTGATGTGCATCTGCTTGATGAGGGGGTCTTGCAGAAGGCTCTCGTGGCCGTTGGGATTGCGAACCGCATCGGCGACGGCCTTGTTGAGGCCCATGGATGATGTGATACCGAGCTTGCAACTGTCGGTACCTGGGCAGGACGTCACGTCCGTGATCTGGTTCAGGCCGCCCTCATGGAGATCGAGTGCCTCAAGCTCCTTGTACACGTCGTAGAGGAATGCGTTGGGAACCCAGCGGAACATCATATTCTGCTCCGGGGTGGTGCGGATGCGGTAACTGGAGTACTTGCGGGAGATCTCCGCTGTGCCGTAGTACTGCTCCGGCGAAAGATCGCCACGCGTCACCGTGACGCCAACGACGCTGTAGCCGTCCGCCTCTTGCGGAATGACGTTCGACTCTTTCCACGCCCTGAAAGCCGCATCATCCTCGCCGCGCGGCTCGACACCTATTGGCAGGGCGGGGATGTCCGCCTCTTCGTCATCGTGGAAGAGGAGGTAATCCTTGTCCTCGTAGTCCTGCGCCCAGTCCTGCTGCAGCTCCTCTTCGACCTGCTGGCGGAAGGAGTCGATGCCCTCGGTGTGGATGAGGACCTTGATGCGGGCCTTCATCTTGTTGCGGCGCAGCCACGCGGTGCGGTTGAAGACGCGCAGCATGGCCTCGGAGACGCGGAGGAACTCATCGACGGGCACGAACTCATAGATCGTCTCTGCGATTAGAGGCTGGATTGAGGTGCCGCCGCCGACGGTGATTTTGAAGCCCTTGACCTGTTCGCCGTCAATCTCTCTGACGCGGGCGATAAAGCCAATGTCGTGCATGCCCACCGACGCGCAGTCATTGTCGCTGCAGGAGAACGCAGGCTTGACCTTGCGCGGCATGTGGAACGTGAAATCGCGCCGCACGAAATTGCGCGCGAACGCGCCCATGTAGGGGACGATGTCAAACGCCTGATCAGGGCAGATACCTGCCAAGGGGCAGCACGTGATATTGCGAACGGAGTTGCCGCACGCCTCCTTGGTGCTGAGGCCGACGCTCTGAAGCAGGTGCATGGCCTTAGCCGCGTCCTCCAGCTTGAGGTGGTGGAGCTGCACGTTCTCACGGGTGGTGATGTGTCCCTTGCGAAGGGGCGCCCACCGCTCGGCAATCTGTCCGATGGCGTCCCACTGGTCTGCGTGGGCGAGGCCGCCGGGAATCTTGACGCGGAACATCTGGGCATCCGGCTGCCTCTGGCCGTAGACACCAAGGCGCAACCGGAAGGACATGAACTCATCCTCCGGAATCTCTCCGGCGCGAAACTCCTTGACCTTGCCTTCGTAGTCGGCGATCTCCTCATCCAGGTACTGGATGATTGAGGGTCGGGCGGAACGTTGTCCCGTCTCTGTTGACACAGTCACTTGATTCTCCCCTCCCGTAGCTCCCCGCTAGGATACGCCCCTAGCAATGCAATCTCAAATTAGCGACTAATTGCGGGCGGCTTCGATGAGGATCTTTGCAACTTCAGGCCGCGTGAACTCCATCGGAGGCACCTCGCCACGGGCGAGCATGTCCCGTACCTGCGTTCCGCTCAGGAACACTCTATGCTCAGGGCCGCACGGGCACGTCTTCATGGACGCCATGCCCTCGCACCGCTTGCAATAGAAGGAGTGCTCGAAGTACAGCGGCGTGATGCCCAAGTCTTCCGGCGGCAGGCTGCGGAGGAGATCCTGTGCGTCATACGTACCGTAGTAGTTGCCGACGCCGGCATGGTCGCGGCCAACGATGAAGTGCGTGCATCCGTAGTTCTTACGAACAAGGGCGTGGAACACGGCTTCACGCGGGCCTGCGTAGCGCATGGCTGCCGGCAGCACCGACAGATGGACGCGGTCCTCCGGGTAGTACCCCTCCAGCAGCGCCTCATAGCACTTCATGCGGACATCCGCCGGGATATCATCGGGCTTGGTCTCACCCACAAGGGGGTGGAGCAACAGGCCGTCAACGATCTCCAGCGCGGACTTCTGGATGTACTCATGGGCGCGGTGGACAGGGTTGCGGGTCTGGAACCCGACGATGGTCCGCCAATGGCGCTCCGCGAAGGCAGCGCGCGTCTGCGCGGGGTCTTCGCGGTATGGGCGCAACTCCGGCTCCAGGTTCTCGCGCTCGATGACGGTAACAGAGCCGCCGATGAGCATGTCGTGCTGACTGTACATTGAGGCGACGCCGGGATGGGCCTCCTCCGTTGTGCCGAAGACGTTCTGAGCTTCCACCTGTTTGTCGTATTCGTAAACCTCATCTACGGTCAGGATGGCCAGATGCCTGCCGGTATGGTCGACCAGAACGACATCCTGTCCTTGCTTTAGACCCTGGGCTGTTTCCTTGGGGGCTGAGAGGGTGATTGGCAAGCTCCAGAGCGTGCCATCCGCGAGACGCATCTCGTGCACCGTGCGCTCATAATCGGCCTGGTTCATGAAACCGGTCAGCGGGCTCATCGCCCCGACGGCGATGAGGTCCAAGTCGGCCGTCTCACGCGCGTTCAGCGTGATGTGGGTCAACTCCGGCGCTCGCTCGCGAAGCTCCATCGTCTGGTTCGGAGTCGCGAATCGGTCGACCAGCGTCCCGCCATGCGGGGCGATGGTCTCCTCGATATCAGCGTGAGGGGACGTTATTTGAGAGGTCAGTGTTGAAGTCGTCATCGTCTAGGTTGCCACCCCTGCCAACTCCCTGCTCGCGCCGGAGGGGATGATGTCCCGCTCCTCCAACGCGGCGAGCACCTTGCCGAGGCTCTCCTCAATCTCTTCCTCTTCCGTGTTGACCAGAACCTCGGGGTTCAGTGGCTCCTCATAGGGATCGGAGACGCCGGTGAAATTCGGAATCTCGCCCTTGAGCGCCTTCTCGTACAGGCCTTTAACGTCGCGCTTGACCAACTCATCAAGCGAGGCGTGAACGTGAACCTCAATGAAATCGCCTATCTGCTCGCGCACCTCATCGCGCACTTCACGGTACGGCGAGATGGCAGACACGATGCTCACGACGCCGTTGCGGGTCAGCAGGTCGCTGACGAAGCCGATGCGCCGGATGTTGGTGTCACGGTCTTCCTTGCTGAATCCGAGTCCCTTGCTGAGGTTCGTGCGAACGATATCGCCGTCCAGCAGCTCGGACTTGATGCCCTGGTCTTGCAGAACTGCCAGCAGGCGCTCTGCGATGGTGCTCTTGCCGGCGCCCGAAAGGCCGGTGAACCAAACTGTCACTCCGTTGTGATCGGTTGCCACTCTGTATGTCCTCCTGTGACTCTTCTTCCGTTGCTGTTGCTATTCAGGTGACGGCTGTTGTTGATACGACCTTGCCCGTCTCCGGGTCGATGTGGATGCCGCACTCGACCTTGTCCTCGAAATCGGACCAGCGGCCTGCGCGGGGATCCTCGCCCGGCTCAACCGGCCGCGTGCAATTCGTGCAGCCGATGCTGGGATAACCCTGCTCATGGAGAGCGTTGTAGGGCACGTTGTTCTCGCGGATGTAGTCCCAGACATCGTCCTCGGTCCAGTTGGCAAGGGGGTTGATCTTGATGAGGTTGAAGTTGGTGTCCCACGCGACGATTGCGACGTCCTTGCGTGTATCGCCCTGATCGCGGCGGAGGCCGGCGATCCATGCCTTTTGGTCGACCAGCGCAGCCTCGTTCGGCTTGACCTTGCGGATATCGCAGCAGAGATCAGGATCGACTTTCCACAACTCCGGCCCGTGCAGGGCTGCCTGCTGGGCAACGGTCACGTCCGTCTTGAACCCGATGGGCTGGATGCCGTAGCGGCGGGCGGCCGTGTCTTTGAGATTGTGGGTTTCCGGGAACAGGAAATCCGTGTCCACGTAAAAGACCGATACGTCCGGGTTGATGTTCATGGCCATATCAAGCAGGACCATGCCGGACACGCCACCGAAGCTGCATGCCAGGGTGATGTCCGGGAAGAAGTTTTCAACTGCCCAGCGGACGATCTCACGCGGGTGAGCGTTCTCAAGCTCCGCGCTGACCTGCGCGAGCCGCTCCTCCGTCCACTCCGTCCGTAGTGCTTCCAAGGTGGCCATCTTGTTAGCTCCCCTCGATTCCCCTTGTCTTGTGTCCTTGCCGTTGGTTTCCAGAAAAGAAAACCGCCCCGTTGCTTTTCGGGGCGGTAGATGCGCTAGTTTCTGTGTTAGCAGAGATTCGGCGCTGCTGTGTCCTTGAGGCCTGCTATTGCTAGAACGCGGCCTCCCGCCCCGGGACGGGCATGTAACACGAGCAGGTCACCGCGGCGCGGCGCGCCAACGCGAATAGAGATGGGCTATGTGTGCGCGAACTCATCGCTTGCTCACTCAAAGTACAAGCACTATAGCCGTTGACAGATAGCGTGTCAATACGCTTGTGACGGATGTCACTAACGGTTATTCCTCCAGCTCGCTGACATTGGCGCGCATGGCTTCCGCCTCCTCAAGCAGACGGGCAAACAGCGGCCAAATGTCTTCATCGGTGGGGTCCATTGTGGAGATTGACATGACGCGGTGGAGGACACCGCTGCTGACGCCGACCGTTTCAGAGCCGCCGATGTCCGGCAGCGTGATACCCAGCGCCCGGGCGACAAGCTCCGCCTGCGTGTTGCCCATCTCATTGTTGGGGCAGATGACCATCGCGTTGCCCTCGTGGAGGAGCCTAGTTTCGTCCTCGCCGCGGGACAGGGTCACCTCAATGTAGCGCTGAGGGCGGGCAAGGAGATTCTCGGCGTAGTCCCAGGCTTCGTCTTGTGGGGCGGTCATGGGGTTATTCGGCGGGGACGTACGGGGTTGTCTTGTCGAGGAGGAGGCAGGGCTCGCCGGTCTGGGTGGGGTCATCGAGGCTCCAGGGCGCGTCCGAGTCAAGCGGGCGTGTACGGATGCCGTCGTCGCCGCCAAAGATGAGCAGGGCGTGGCCCTCGCCGGAATCCTCGACGATGGCGGCGTAGGCGGGGCAGGGGCCGTCTTCCTCGCTCCAACCCGTGACCTCAACCATCGCCAACTCCCCGCGGATGCCGGGCGCTTCCACGCGGACAACTTCTTGCGGGTCATCAACAACGCTGAAGACGCGGTGCAATGAGAAGTCGCAGTTATTGCCTGCCTCGACCTCTACCTCGATGAATCTGGCTTTTGCCAAGAGTGTTCTCCCCAGATGGTGGAGGCGGGGGGGAGTTGAACCCCCCGTCCAAAGGCGGCTCCAGGTGCGGCGCTACAGGCTTAGTCGGTCTACAAAATCTCGCCGCTCGCGGCCCCGGCCGACAGGGATCGCGAGCAACCAGCCGGCGATGATCTTTCGCCGCTCGTCACCGGCTGACGAGCGGCGGCACCCCGCTGAAATGTCGCTCCGGGGTGTCCGCAGGGATAACGCCTCAGAACGTCACTACCTAATGTTTAGGCGGCGAGTGCGAGCTGCTTGTTGTTGCCAGCTACTCTTTGTGCCGCGGGATTAACGAGGTCACGGCGCCTCGGCCTGCTCACGCACCCTCGCAGACCCCTGTCGAATCCGCGCGCCCCCACTGTGGCTGATGCGTTGCGACGGCCGCTCCCTGCGAGTTGCAGCCGCTGCATAGATAAGTATACGCGCGTGGAAGAGTGGGAGTTCACCCTGAGCCTGTCGAAGGGTGAACGGGGAGGAGTGGGGTTAGTGACGGGGGGTGAGGGCGCGGGCCATTTCAAGGTCGGCGTCGCGTTTGGCGATGACCTGGCGCTTGTCAAAGGTTTTGCGCCCGCGCGCGAGGCCGAGTTGCACCTTGGCTTTATGGCGGGTGATGTAGAGCCGCAGGGGAATCAGGGTGTAGCCGCTAGACGTGACGCGCTGGTTGAGGGCGAGGATTTGGCGGCGGTGGAGCAACAGCTTGCGGGGGCGCGTCGGCTCATGGTTGTAGATGTTTCCCTGCGCGTACGGCGGGATGTGCATGCCGTGCAGCCATACTTCTCCGCCCGATATGCGTGCGAACGCGTGAGCCAGGGTGACACGACCGGCCCGCAGGGATTTTATCTCGGTTCCGGTGAGGACAAGGCCGGCCTCCAGGCTCTCCAGGATGTCGTAATCGAATCGGGCGCGGCGATTATCGGAGATCAACCGATCCCCGCCGGCGGCATTTTTGCCGGATTCTGCCTTTGCCCCGTTCCGTCTAGCCTTTGATTTCGCCATAATCAAACCATTATAGGAATCTCATTTTCAGCGGGGTGGGACATGAAGGTGGGTAAGACGCGCGGTTTTCGCGTCACGACGCAAGAGAACTTTTTTGCGGCCCCTGAAATTGTTTGGAGATCCTATCTGAGGACGGGTCTTGCACTGCTTGACATCCCATCGTAACGGGTGAATATTATCTATCTTGTTGTCCATATATGCAGCGTTTATTCGCCAATAACGACATATCTTGGGCAACAGGGCGAGATGGGGAGCGAGGAGAGATAGCGAGCAGGCGCCTCACACGGAGGCGGGACTCAGATGCGGTGTGGGCATTGCGGCAACGACGATACAAAGGTGCTGGACACCCGTCACAGCGATCAGGGGGTACGGCGTCGCCGCGAATGCAAGCGGTGCGGAGCGCGATTCTCTACGTTGGAGCGCTTGCTGACGACGACCATGTCAGTGGTCAAGAGGGACGGGCGAACGGAGGAGTTCAGTCGTGAAAAGCTCATGGCAGCCATCCGTACAGCCTGCGCCAAGCGACCAATCGTGGCGGGAGCCATCGAAAAATTGGTCGACGATATTGAGGATGAGCTGCAGAGACGGGGACGGGCTGAAGTGAGTACGACACTCATCGGCGAGTTGGCGATGGATCGGCTCAGCAAGGCTGATCGGGTTGCCTATATCCGTTTCGCCAGCGTGTACCGGGACTTCGCCGATGAGGATGACTTTCAGCGTGCGGTGGACGGACTGCGTGATGGCCCCGGCTCTTCATCAGCAGGCCAGATGGCCCTCCTGCCACCGGAACGTTCCGGCGGCAGGCCCAGGGGGCGAACCCGTAAGAGAGCCTAGACGGGCGGCGGACTTAATCGCTCCGTCGCCCGTCCCGTAACCTCTTTGGACAAATGAAGTAATAGAGAAAGAACCAGAACACACAAACCAAGGTGATTTGCGAATGTCTTCCACAGCCGATGATTTCGACGGAGCGGTTGTTGCCGTCAATCGAAACGCACTACGGGATGCGGTTTCCGCACAGCTTGAGGGTGAGAGCGCGGAACGGATTGAGGCGATCACTGATTTGATTGTCCGTATGGCGGACGCGCCACCGCTTGGCCCGGATGGCGCGCTCCATCGGCTGAACGGGACGGGAAATGGCGATGCCACGGATGCCATCGCCCAGGTTATTGAGGCAGCGCAGCGCAACTTGACGAACGGCCATTACACCAACGGCGCGAATGGAGCAGCCGTATCGTCTGATTCCGGCACACAATGGGACGCGAGCGGGGAGGCAGAGCCCGTCATGTCTCCAAACTCCCGCGCCATCCTGGAGAATCGCTATCTGGCGCGCAACGCGGATGACGAAGTCATTGAGGATCCGCGCGGACTGTTTGAGCGTGTGTCCCGTGCCGTTTCACAAGGCGAGGTGTCCGCGGGCGGATCCCAGAGTGAGGCCGCCGAGTGGGCAGGCAAGTTCTACCGGATCATGTCCACTCTCAAGTTCCTGCCCAACTCCCCGACGTTGGTCAACGCCGGCAAGGACGGTCGTGGATCATTGAGCGCCTGCTTTGTCGTCTCGCCACAGGACGATATGAATTCGATTATGAAGGTCGCCTCTGACGCGGCAATGATTGAGAAGTGGGGCGGCGGCATCGGGTTCGGATTCTCCAATCTGCGCCCCAAGGGAGACCCCATCGCAACGACACACGGAATGGCGTGCGGACCGGTGGCCGTGATGAAGCTGTATTCCGCCGTGGGCGCGACGCTGACGCAGGGCGCGTTCAGGCTGGGCGCGCACATGGGGCAGTTGAGCGTTCAGCATCCCGACGTGCTGGAATTTATCCACGCCAAGGACGACGACGCTTCGCTCCAGAACTTCAATATCTCCGTGCAAGTCACGGATGATTTCATGCGGGCCGTGGAGGCGGACGCGGACTGGGACCTGGTTAGCCCCAAAGACGAACGCGTGACGGACACTGTCAAGGCACGCGACCTCTGGGCGGATATCTGCAACTCCGCGTGGAAGACAGGCGATCCGGGGTTGGTGTTCATGGATCGCGTGTGGGAGACGCAGCCGAATCCGCAGCTCGGCCTCATCGAGACCTCCAACCCGTGCGGCGAGGAGTTTTTGGAGAACTACGGGAATTGCTGCCTCGGCTCCATCGACCTCGCAAAGCATCTGACCCCGGACAAGACGGGATTCGACTGGACTACGCTTGAGGATACGGTTCGCACGGCAGTCCGTTTCCTCGACGATGTGATTGAAATCAACACATTCCCGCTAGCAGAGTTGCGGGAGATGAACCTTAAGACGCGGCGCATCGGTCTCGGCATCATGGGCTGGGCGGACGCGTTGGTGGACCTGACAACTCCGTATGACTCGGAGCAGGCGCTTGATCTCGCGCGGAAAGTCGGCCGCTTTATCCGCGAGACGGCGTGGTCGGAATCGGAGAAATTGGCAGCGCAGCGCGGGCCGTTCCCGGAGTATGAGAATTCCCGGCTCAAGGAGCAGGGGATGCCGCCGGTGCGGCATTCGAGCGTGACAACGATCGCGCCGACAGGGACGATTTCACGGCTGGCGGACTGCTCGTCCGGCATTGAGCCGCATTTCGCCCTCGCATGGTGGTCGAACATCCTGTGGGAAGACCATGACGGCACGAGCACACGATTCCTCGATGCCCCGCTGCCCGTTCGCCGCGCGCTTATCAATGATGTCGGAGACGACAGGGCGGAGGAGACGCTGGCGCAGTTGGCCAACGATCCGGCGTGGCGCGATGACGTTGTTACCGACCTGATTACTAACCACGGCGTACGCACGGCGATGGCCATCGATCCTGACTGGCACGTGCAGATGCAGGCTGCGTGGCAGGAGAACACGACGAACTCCGTGTCCAAGACGATCAACTTGGCGAATGACGCGACTGTTGAGGACATCGCCAAGGCGTTCTGGGACGCGTGGACAACTCAATGCAAGGCCATCACGGTCTATCGCGACGGCTCCAAGAGCATGCAGGTGCTTGAGACGGGCGCATCGGGCAGTGTGGAAGAGGCGGAGTCGTCTGAGGTTCATCGCGTGCCACGGCAGCGGCCCCAGACCCTAAGCAGCATCACGGATCGCATCCGCACCGGACACGGAAATCTCTACGTCACTATTACTTTTGATGAGGAGCAGCGGCCATTTGAGGTCTTCACAAACCTTGGCAAGGCGGGCTCCAGTGACGCGGCGTACCTGGAGGCCGTGAGCCGCCTTGCGTCACTGGCGCTGCGCTCAGGTGTCGGCGTGGAGCAGGTGATTGATCAGCTGCGCGGCATCACAGACGCGCCAACGTGGGACGAGGGTCAGCAAGTGCTGAGCGCACCGGACGCGGTGGCGCTGGCGTTGCTGCGACACGCGCGCCCCGTTGATGAAGAGCGCGACGAGATGGCGAAACGAGCGCGGGAGACGTTCGGTGAGAAGTTTGACCTGAATGAGTTGGGGGAGATTCATCCGGACGCAGTGGTGCAGAGCCAACTGTTCGCCGGGGCGCAGGCGTCACCTCCGCGCGCCGGGACACAACCGCAATGCCCCGATTGCTACGGAACTCTGATTTTCTCTGAGGGCTGCATGATGTGCCTTGCCTGCGGTTACTCCAAGTGCTAGGAGCAGGAATTACACGACGAGATTAATCCACACGTTATTCAGACGACCCTCTCATCCTCCTTTATCCCTGGTCATCGGGCCGGCCCCCACCCCGGCCCGATGGCTTTTAAAGGCCGTTCATATTAGCGTCCCAATTACCGTTGGTCCGTGGTTCACTATCTCTCTTCGGCCTTGACGCTCTTCAGGATGCCGATGAGCCAGAGCCGAAAGTCGCGTTGCTTCACATCAAAGAGCCGACTGTAAATGTTCATCGGTGGGTGTCCGGACTCGTTGCGGCCTCCGATCTCTTCACGCGAGAGTTGATGCGCCAAAGGCATGTTCTGCTCTCGTATTGCGGCCTGGCGTAGAGGGACGACATCATCAACCGGCAGGTAGCGGACATTGGCCTTGATTCCAAGGTATTCCTCAAACAGCGCCCAGTATTCCTCACGCGTCAGGTTGCCAGGTCCGCCAAGCTCATAGATGTTGTTGTAGGCCCGGCGCTCCAGGTGCGAATGGATGAGATAATCGGCCAGCTCGTCGAGGAAAATGAAAACCATCGGTTGATTGGGGGTGCCGTAGATGTTCATGGTACCGCCGGTTTTGATCGTGTTCGCCTGCCTCCGCACGATGTCTCCGGAGGTGTCAATCATGCCGCCGGGACGAAAGACAGTTCCGCCCACCCGAGCGTCGATGAGACGCTGGTCCGAGCGAGCTTTGGCAGGATAAACGGGGTAGAAATCCCAGCGTGTGTCGGCTCCGCGGACGGAGATGAGGGACATGTGCTTCGCGCCGTTCTCACTTGCGGCCTCAGTCAGGTTTACAGTGCCCTGGTACTCCACCGCTTCTATGAGGTGGAGTCCACGAGTAGCGGATTGAGCGCCGACGCAGGCGATGACCCAATCTATGCCATGTGTCGCGGCGAGAAGGGACTCCTTGTCCTGATAATCACCCTCAACGTACTCAACGCCGTCCAGCTGATGTTCCGGGGCGGTTGAGTGAACCAAAGCCCGGACGTTCGCGCCGGCGTCACGGAGCTTTTCCACAACGATCCTTCCCGTGCGTCCCGTTGCGCCGGTGACAAGGTAGTTCCCTTGGGCGATGTCTTGTTGGGTGAAAGGCATAGTTCCTCCTGCGTTGATGATCTTTGGTGATGAACTCAGTCGTTGCTTAGCATGTCTTCAACGAGACGGACGAGGGTGCGGACGGGTTGGCCGGTTGCGCCTCGCACCTGCCAGCCTCTCTCACGATCCGTCGCGGAGACGGACGCGATATCAAGGTGCGCCCAGGGTGTTTTCTCGGCAAATTCCTCCAGGAATTTCGCGGCGGTGATGGAGCCGGCGGGCTGGCCGCCGGTGTTCTTGACCGTGGCGACACTGCTCTTGATCTGCTCTTTATAGTCGTCCCAGAGAGGCATTCGCCACATCTTCTCGCCCGTTGCTTTGGAGGCATCCAGCAGCCGCCCGGCAATGTCGTCATCGTTGGCAAACAGTCCCATAGCAACGTTGCCGAGGGCCACGCGGATAGCTCCGGTGAGCGTGGCCACGTCGACGAGCGGCGTCATGCCCTTGCTGTTGGCGTAGGAGAGCGCGTCGGCGAGGATGAGACGACCCTCGGCGTCCGTGTTTTCAACCTCCATGGTCTTGCCGTTCATGGCAGTAAGAACATCGCCGGGTTTCGTTGCTGAGCCGCCGGGGAGATTCTCCGTGGCAGGGACGAGGCCGGTGACGTTGATGGGCAGATTGAGGCGCCCGATAGCCTGCATGGCGCCAATAACCGCCGCGCCGCCAGCCATATCTCCCTTCATGGCGCTCATATTGGCGGCCGGCTTGATGGAGATGCCGCCGGAATCGAATGTGACGCCCTTGCCCAAGAGCCCGACGGTGGGGCGCTTGTTGTCGGGATCCCCCCGGTGTTCAAGGATGATGAAAGCGGGCGGCTCATGAGAACCGGCAGTGACGCCAAGCAGGCCGCCCATGTTCATTTCCGTGATCTCGCCGACACTGAGGTTGGTAAACGTTACCCCTGCGGCGTCCGCGGCATCCTTTGCTCGTTGGGCCAGGATGGTGGGCGTCATGAGATTGGCGGGCTCGTTAGCGAGGTCACGCGCGAGCGCGACGGCCTCCGCGATGATCGCGCCGCGGTCAAGGCCGCGATCCAGTTCAGGCAGATCGGCATCGTCGTCAACGACGAACGTGACGGACTCAATATCGCGATTGTCGCCCTCATCGGAGTTGGACCCGTTGGTCGATATCTTGTATAGGCCGAGCAGCGCGCCCTCCGCCGACGCCTGCGCGGCCTCTACCGTGCTGAGGTAGTGAGCGGCGGGGCGGAAAGCGGTCAGCCGCTTGTATCCATTTGCGCGGGCGCGGCGTGCTACGTCCGCGGCCAGGCGGCGCAGCAGATTAGCGTCTGCCGCATCAGCTTGGCCGCCGCCGACGACCATTACCCGGCGCGGAGCGATTCGGCCTGAGGTGTGGATGATTGTGATTTCACCGAGCTTGCCGCGAATCTCACCATCCTCGATCAAGGCGGATATTTGGCCATCGAGTGCTTCATCCACTTGCCCGGCCGCTCCGGGCAGCGGGCTTTCCATCATTCCCTCATAGACCCCCACAACAGCGCAATCTGCTTCGATGTCGATTAGTTGGCCCTTAGCGGTAGTCAGTTCCATTTGGAATTCTCCTTAAACGCCATGCGTGCTCTTACTTACGCGAAGAGGGATTGTACCCTGTAGAGGTTTGTTTGGCGATTATAGCGAGTTATGCGTAGTGGACTTGAGACTGGGTCAGAGTTGAGCGGCGATTTGCCGAAGGGCGGGAGTGATGTCCTGTGACGTATCGACGGTGATGTGGTCGTGGCGGATAGGCTGGGCAGTCTGAATCATGCGGTCATACACATCGTTTCCGGCGGTTGAGACGTCGTCGGTTTGGCGATCGGCGGCGATGTCCGCCTCTCTCTGAGACAGGCGTTGCCGGATCATATCTTCCGGCGCGGTCGTCTCAATAATCACCAACGGAGCGCCAACCCGAATTGCTATGTCGTAGAGCATCTTTCGATTCCGTCTTCTCAGATTGGTGGCGTCTACGGCTACTTGATGCCCTATACGGAGTAGCCGTTCAAGGAGACGGTGAACTGCGGGGAATAGTCGAGCGTTCTCTGATCCCCCGTGCGTTGGGTGAGAGAACAGGATTTCTCGTAGCGCGTCACTTTCCAGCACGACGAGTGATGGCGCAAGCTGTACCAGCTCTCGACAGAAATGAGACTTGCCGCTCCCGGGCAGCCCTGATAGCAGGACGAGGGAAGGGTGTCCGGGTGGAGTCGGGAGGTCGCCCAGGCCCCGATAAAGAGCTTCAGCGTCTTGATCGCGGCGCGAGGTTGGGAGAATCTGACTTGAGCCGCGAGTCTCAGTCATTGGCCGGAGTTTGGCCGGTCGTAGATTAGGATGGCAAACAGGGAACGCTCAGGGGCCTCGCCGGTTTCGGGGTCGGGGGGCCATGGGGCGGTCGCGCGGCGTATGAAGGTCAATCCAAGCACGACAGCTCCGGCGATTGCGGCTGCATTCTCACTGAGGGCGAGTGCCGCAATTGTGTACACGCTCATGCCTCCAATAACGGCAACCGGAATGATGCGGCTCGGCGGGGCCGAAGCGACCTTCGGCAACACATTTCGAATGATTTTCCTTGCGCCAAACAACAGGAAGATGCCGAAGCCGAACACAAACGCGAACGGGTCAATTGCGACCAAAGCGCCGGCAGCCGTGCCGTTGCCTCTTCCACCCTGGAAGCGGAGCGTCACAGGCCACATCTGTCCGACGACAGCTCCAACACCCCCGGCCACGAGGAGCCACTGCGTATCATCACCCGGAAGAAGATTGGCAGCGAGCAGGGCAGCAAGCGTGCCCTTGCCCACCTCGATGATGACGGACAGCATGCCAATGACCATGCCGGAGTGGCGCCAAAGGTTGCCCGCGCCGATGTTACCCGTGCCAACGGAATGCAGATCAATGCCGCGCGCTCGCGCGACAAAGTAGATGATGGGCGCCGCGCCGATGACGTATCCGAGAATGAACGCTGCTATGTATGTCACTGTCGATCAGGGAATCACATCAGCGTTGGTTTGGACCTATCGTGGCCACGCGCTGTGCTCAAGGCGCTCGTCCGTGTCCGGTTCCCGAAGGGTGACGACATAGGGCGCGATGATGAGAAGCAAGGCAGGTATTAAAAGGGCTGCCGTCACGATGATGCGCAGACCGATGTCGATACCGCCGGAGATCAGGAGGAAACCAAGTGGGAGGGAGGCCGCCAACAGCCCTATCTTGAACAGGCGGTCCGTCATCCTGACGGCGGCTGCGACAACTATGGCAAACGCGCCGAATAGCACCGCGTTCTGTGCTTGCGCTTGCTCAATCGTTGTGTAGACGCCTCGATCAAATGCGAGGATAGCGACGGACAATAGTGCCATCGGCAGTACCACAAGCATGGCGTGAATCCAGTCCTTGCGGCTGAGCCACGCCATCAACGCAACAATTATGACGAGGCCAGCGACACCCAACCCGATTCCAAGGATCCAACTCAATGGATCACGGGCTTCGTAACCGCCGCTCAAGACGCTCCACGCAGCGTGGGCAGTCGATCCGAGGCTGACCATGCTGATGAGCAGGATGGGGAAGAGGGCATATCCGAGCCACGAGAAGACCCAAGCACGACGCCCGAATCGATAGACGCCCAAGACGCTGACAATCATTGCGACGGCAGCTGTGCCGACGATCCATTCCAGTTCCAGCCAGCGGTTTGATACAAAGAGAATGGCGACGAACAGACTTGGGAACGCGGACATTGCCACGTCCGGCCACGATCCCTGGTTTCGGATGCGCTCCACCTGGGCTGCGACGGTACGGGCATCGCCGAAGGCGCGAACCGCCTGCGCCCTCGCCTCTGTCGGTTCAACACCTCGTTCACGCAGGGTGCTACTGTGGTCTTCGATGTGGTCTGCCAACTCCCGCAACACGCTACGGCGAGACCGGATTTTCGTGAGAACCTGGCTCGTCAGCGCGTGGATGGGACTGGAGATGCTGCTCGGTGACGGCATGTCCGTGTGGGTTGCTACGGCGTGGAGCCTGTGATGACCATGTTGACGGCGCGTGAGAAGTTGAGCCATTCCACTCGACGCTGCTCCAGGCGCTGGAGGCCGTGATTGGAGATGGCGTAATAGCGGCGGTATTGTCCGCCAGGAGACGTGCGCCATAAGCCCTCAATGAGGCCGTCGCGTTCCAGGCGGTGGAGGGCGGGATATAGGGTGCCCTCTTTCATGGAGAAATACCCATCAGAGCGGCGTTCCACTTCCCTGAGGATTTCATAGCCGTACATCGGCCGTTCGCTCAGCAGCGCCAGGAAAAGGGAATCCGTGCTTCCCTTCAGGAGCTCGCGCTCGCTCATTGCACACCCCCCGACATCATGTTTCCCGCCATTCGATGCCATTCGGTTGACCTGCGGCGAGAGTCCTCACCGTTCATTGCAACCACCGTCAATTCTACCACTCGCGGCGGAAAGTGGCGCTCTTCGACAGGCCCAGGGCGAACGGGTAGGCTATTTTGAGCCGCCGCTCGGAGCCGGGGCAGGAGCGCTCGTCTGGACACCGACACTGAATCCCTCGAGCATCACACGGCGTAGTTTCGTGACAAACATCATGGCGAGGATAACAACGACGATGAACACCGTCCCCGACACGAGGAGAACAGGAACGGAACCGACGATGTCCGCTACGAATCCGAAAACGGCATTGAGGATCGCCATCAAGCTGAGCGCCGACATGGCAAACAGGCTTGAGACACGGCCGCGGATTGCATCCGGCACGACGCCCTGGATGTAGGTGATGGTCAGGGACATAAAGGGCGCCTGGGTAAGCCCCATGATGAATGCGCCGACGAGGCCGGATGACTGTGACGGGGCGAATCCCAAGACCAGCACGCCGATGGAACTTCCTGCGGCGGAGATAAGCAGGGCGATGCCCTTGCCGCGGTCGCTGCGGATGCCGGCGATGGTCATGACGCCGAATATCGCGCCAAGGCCGAATGCCGCCAGGAAATAGGGGAGCGCCGTGTCCGCTGCTGCCCACTTCACCTTCCCGTGCAGGGGCAGAATTGATTCAAAGCCCATCGTCAAGCCGCAGTGGAAGGCCACCAAGAGGAGCATGAGGCCGACTGTCGGCGTTTTCCATGCGTACACCACGCCGGCCGTGAAAATTGTCCAGATGGAGTCGCCCTGCTGGATTGCGCCGGAAGACGCCGTGCGGATGGTCAGGATCATAATGGTTGCGACGGTGTAGCCTCCTGCGGCGAGTGCAAAGGCGATGCCGATGCTTTCCTCGCTGACGACGGCGAGCAGCCCCACGGCCGCCCCGCCGACCAGGCGCGAGCCCTGCAAAGAGATGTTGTTGAGTGATATGGCATTGAGAAGGTCATCCCTGCTCACCAGATTCGGCACCAGAGCGTTTTGGGTCGGCATCTGCACGCCGCGCGCTATCCCGCTCAAGAGTGACACGACGGGCAGGTGCCAAAGCTCAATCGCTTCAGAGAAGTAGAGTTGCACAAGCAGCAGCGCCAAAAGCACGTTGACTGAATGGGCAACGGCGATGAGATATCGTCTGTCAAACTTGTCCGCCAGCACGCCGCTGAACGGCGGCACAACTACAAAGGGGATCAACGCGGCGAACGTCGTGACCCCGACCCAGAACGAGGACTCGTCAGAGATATCGAAGGCAAGGACGCCCCGGGCGGCGATGAGACCCCAGACGCCGGCAGCGGCAAAGGTGGCGGAGAGCCAGAATCGGCGGTAGTCGCTGTATTTGAGCGCCGCGGTATAGCGATGAAAAAGTCCCATTTCCTGCGCGGCGGCGCTCTCAGACATCAGGTCCCCTTGGTACCGAAATGACCGATTTCAGATTCCGTATCATAGCACGCGTTTATGACTGCAAAGGGGAATGACGGGAGGCTAGACGCGGCTGACGATGTTCGCGATGAGCTGGAGGGTGATGATTGCTACGAGCGGTGTGATGTCAATCATTCCGACAAGCGGGATGACGCTGCGGAGAGGAGCAAGGATGGGTTCGGTTACCTGATAGACCAACGCCACGAGCGGGTTATCGTTGCTTACGTTCGGAAACCACGAGAGAATCGCCCGCGCGAAGATGGCGATGGTGAGGGCCTGGGCGAGGAAGTAGATAAAGGTTGTGATGAATTCCATTAGGACAGCCGTCGAGATTTCTCATATGCCGCGATGACCGCCGCCGTGACCGTGGCCCTAATGCCGCCGTCCTCGAGGGCGGCGATGCCCTCTGCGGTAGTGCCGCCGGGGGACGTGACCATATTGCGGAGCGTTGCGGGATGCGTGCCTGATTGGTCGGCGAGCGCGGCGGAGCCAAGCAGTGTCTGCCGGGCAAGGAGTTCCGCCTGGTCGCGCGGGAGGCCAATGTGGACGCCGGCGTCAATGAGGGCCTCAAGGAAGAGAAACACGTACCCGGGCCCGCTTCCGCTTAGCGCAGTCGCCATGTCGATGTAGTGCTCATCGTGGACTTCCAGTTCACGTCCCATTGCGCCAAGAATCCGGCGCGCCATGTCACGCTGAGGGTGAGTTACTTCCGGCGTCGCGGTCCACACGCTCATGCCGTGGCCGATCTGCGCGGGAGTGTTGGGCATGACGCGAACAATCTGCTCGCAGCCCGTCAGTTCACGCAGCTTGTCGAGGCGGACTCCGGCGGCGATGGAGAGATAGGGGCCCGGGACAAAGTTTCCCCTCTTGAGATCGGACAAGACGCCAATGTGCTGGGGTTTGAGCGCGATAATAGCAAACCCGTTGGAGACAATCTTGGCCGCGTCATAGTTGTCGGCGACTACGTGGACGCCATGTTTCTGAGCAAGGTAATCGCGCCGCTCGCCATCGATCTCACCAACAGTAATCTCGGTGGGCACGGCAACATCGTTCTGAATGATGGCGGTAATCATGGCTTCCGCCATGACTCCGCCGCCTATGAATGCAATCTGGGGCACGGGTATTACCTCCGTACCATCAACTATACTGGAATGGCGCTCCGCGGTAGCTCAGTCGGTAGAGCGGTCGGCTGTTAACCGATTGGTCGTAGGTTCGAGTCCTACCCGCGGAGCCAGTTTCAACTGGGGGACCTACCAATGACGACTGCGTATCGTGAACTCGGCAAGTCGACTGCGCGCAAGGACGGACCGGAGAAGGTCACGGGCGGCGCGGAGTACACGGTGGACGTGACGCTGCCGGAGATGTTGTGGGGCAGGGCGCTCCGTAGCCCGTACCCCCACGCCCGCATCGTCAGCATTGACACGTCACAAGCGGAGGCCCTGACCGGCGTTCACGCCGTCCTGACCGGAGATCATCCCCTCGTTAAGGGAGTGAGGATTGGTCGACGCCTCTATGATGTCCCCGTTCTCGCGCAGGGAACGGCGCTCTTCATCGGGGATAAGGTGGCGGCGGTGGCAGCCGAAACCAAGGATCTGGCGGATGCCGCGCTCGAACTGATCGAGGTTGAGTACGAGGAGCTGCCGGTGGTGGCAGATGTGCGGTCTGCTCGCGCCGATGATGCTCCCGTTCTGCATCCCGATCTGAATTCGTACGAGGGTTTGCCCGCGCAGGTTGAGGGCCGGCATCTGAATCTCTTTGCGCACCAGGTGTGGGACAAGGGCGACGTGGAGGCGGGTTTCGCAGAGGCGGACGTCATCATCGAGGCGGATTACTCGCTGTCCAAGGGGCACCAGGCCTATCTTGAATCGCACAACTGCGTCGTCAAGGCCGAACCGGACGGTCGCGCGGAGATCTGGGCCAGCAACAAGGCGCCGTTCAACATGCGCGCGCAGATGTCGCAGGCCTACGGCATCTCAGCCGACTCCATGAAGGTCAATCCGACGTACATCGGCGGTGATTTCGGCGGCAAGGGCAGTTCCATGGATGTGCCTTTGGCCTACGCGCTTTCCATGGCCGCGGGCGGTCGTCCGGTCAAGATAGTGATGGACTATGTAGAAGAACTGCAGGCGGCAAACCCGCGCCACGGCGGGGAGGTCAGGATTCGCGCAGGCGTTGCGCGGGACGGCACGCTGGTTGCGTGGCACGCGGAGGCGTTCTGGAACAGCGGGGCGTACGGAGGATTCAAGCCGGTGCCGACTGCGAACCTCGTTGGGGCGCAGCATTTGGCAGGCGGACCGTACCGCATCCCGCACGTGCGCATTGATTCCTGGCAGGTGTATACGAATTCCGTGCCGGGCGGCCACTACCGCGCGCCGGGCGAGCCGCAGTCGATCTTCGCGGCGGAGTCGCACATGGACTCCCTCGCCCGGGCCATCGACATGGACCCGCTGGATTTCCGGCTGACGAACATGATTGGGGAGGGTGAAGAGACGCCGACGGGGCATCACTTCGTTGACCTGCGGGCGCGTGAGACGCTTGAGGCGGCTGTCGCCGAGGCGGGATACGACCGCCCCAGGCCTCAGCACGTGGGGCGCGGGATGGCGATGGCGGACCACGGTGCCCCAGGCGGCGAGACCCACGCGACCGTGACCGTTCTCGATTCCGGCGACGTGACCGTGGAAACGCCGCTGTTCGAGCAGGGAGCGGGGCAATACACGATCCTGGCGCAGGTTGTCAGCGAGGAGATAGGCGTACCGTTTGAGCGAATCAGGGTCGTGCCGCGTGACACGGACAGCGTCTCGTTTGACTCCGGCATCGGCGGCAGCCACACCACGCGGCTCATCACCGTCGCAGGGCATGAGGCGGGATCGTTGGCGCGGCAGCGTTTGCAGCAGCTTGCGGCGGAACTCCTCGGCTGGAACGAGGAGTCGATCGCGACCCGGGACGGGCAGCTCGTCAACGAGAACTCCGGTGAATCGATAGAGATTGCCGATCTTGTGGCACGGGCGGGCACGCCGGTCGTGGCGCGGGGGCACGTGCAGGACACGTCGCCGTCGCCCATGACATCATTCGGGGCGCAGATCGCGGAGGTCCGCGTGGACCCGGATACGGGGCAGGTGACGTTGGAGAAATTCACGACGGCACACGATGTGGGGACGATTATCAACCCGGTCGGGCACCAAGGGCAGCTTGAGGGCGGCGTTGTGCAGGCCATCGGCTTCACGCTGATGGAGGCGCTGGAGGTGGACGAAAGCGGCCGTGTGACCAACCCGTCCCTGGCAGAATTCAAGATTCCGACTGTTAGTGATTTGCCTGAACTGCGGACGGTGCTTGTGGAAGCGCCGAGCGGCTCCGGGCCGTACAGCATTAAGTCTGCCGGGGAGAGTTCCAACACGCCGACGGCGGCTGCGATTGCGAATGCGATTGAGGACGCGATCGGTGTGCGGATCCGGGACCTGCCAATCACCGCGGAGGCTGTATACCGGGCGCTGCGGGAGAGAGGGTAGGGGAGATCTGGCCCGCTCGCCCTGAGCCTGTCGAGGGGCGGGTGGAGGAGACGGCGCTGCGCGCCGTACTGGATTCCCGCTTCTGCAGGAATGACGAGTGGGGATACGGGAGTGGCTGAGCCGACTTGGATTCTTGTCTGCGCTTGGGATGACAGGTAGCTAGGTAGAGTAAAAAGGAAGAGGGCGCCTCACTGAGGCGCCCTCTTTGGTTGCGGGTTAGGCGGGGCTACTGGCGGTTTTCTTCCTCGTCGTCGCCATCGCCATTGTCGTCGCCGTTGGCGTCGTCGGCTACAGCGTCACCACCGTCATCGGCGGCACCGTTGTCACCGCCATTGTCATCCATCGGCGGGCCCATATCGGGGCCTCCGTTCTCTTCTCCGCGCCTGCGGAGCAGGAAGTAGGCGCCGATTCCGAGCAGGACGAGGACGATCAGTCCACCGATGATTGCTCCGATGCCAATGCCACCCTCGTCCTCAGGCTCGGGCGTGGGGGTAGGAGTCGGAGGTGGTGGTGTTGTGGGCGCCGGTGTATTCGTGGGCGTTGGTGTTGGCGGATCCGGCTCCGGTTCCGGTGTGGGTGTATTTGTTGGCACCGGCGGCGTAGGGGTCGGCGTGGGCGGTCGTGGTGTGGCTGTGGCCGTTGGCGGTGGCGGTGTTGGTGTGGCTGTTGGCGGTACTGGTGTTGGCGTGTCCGCAGGGGGCTGTCCGGAGACACGAACCGTGATTGTTGCAATATCCATACCGGCCGCGTTTTTGACGGTCACATCCGTGCGACCCGCGGCCAGCCCTACCAGCCTCACATTCGAGCCTTGGATAGTGGCGCGGACAATGCCTGGGCGTTCGACGTCAACGGAAGTTGGCGTGCCCTCCACGGGAACCAACCTAACCTGATCTACCGCCAAATTCACATTCTCTTGTGCTGCCGCAGGGGTGAGTGTTTGAACTGCAAGGAAGGCGGCGATGATTGCCGCGATGCCGAGGATGAGATATCTACTGGCCGAGTGTGTCAGATACGTGCGTGTGGTTGAGCCGAGCCACGAAACTGAGCGATAAAGTTCATTTTTCATGGACGCTATACTTTCCTTTCCGCAGCCGCGCTTTATGCGGTCTAACCTGCCAGGCCTGTCCTGGCAGTCCGCCTCCCGTGTACCCGCGTGCGCAACGCGGATGCGTCAACGCGCAGCCATGCACGGGTTGCATGACCCTTGTCCGTCAGATTGTAGCAAGTGTCAACCGTACTCGCAACACCGTACAGTCATGCGACGTAGACTGTTGCAGTCGGTAAAACACTAGTTATTAGCCAGGGAGGCTCTCACGATGGCAGGCCTTGACCGCGCAACGCTTGAATCAACTTTTAATCGACTCGTCTACGAGCACAATACAGCATGGGTGAACGCGTTGAACCCGGAGCATCCGGACTATAACCCTGTGCTGCGCCTCTCCGACCAGAACGAGCGGGCGAAGCACGGGGACACGCATGCGGACATGGAGGCGCGGATCAAGATCATCTGCTCCGCCATGCTGGACGTGATTGCGGAGAACAATCGGGCGTTGGCAGACTAACCGCTCCCCCCGCTCATGCCCTTCGACAGGCTCAGGGTGAACGGGGAGACGGCGCTGCGCGCCGTACTGGATTCCCGCTTTCGCGGGAATGACGAACTCTCTCTATAGGACTTGCCAGGAGCGTTTGCCGTTGAGGCGGATGACGCGGCCGATGTTGGAGCCGACGGGCATGTGGCCCGAGGCGACCGTGAGCCCCTCATCCTCAAGTCGCTGAACGAGGGAGGCGCGTGTTTCTGCCGCCAACGGCTTGTCAACGTCAAAGCCGACGTTCCATGAGGTTTCCGTGAGCTGCGCCGCGGTGTGGAAGGCGTCACCGATGATGATGGCCCTCTCACCGCCGGAACTGATGAGGAAACACTGGTGGCCGGGCGTGTGACCCGGGGTGACGAACGTGGTGATCTCATCCGTGACGGCCTCATTGTCGCCGACCAGTTCCATCGCGTTGAGGTCATGCAGGGGGATGACGCTGTTCTCCATGTGTGGGGAGTTGGGGAGGACGTCCGCGGTGGTGAAATAGTCCCAGTCGCCCTGCGGGATGGTGTACGTGGCGTTGGGGAACGTGGCGCGGGGCGTGTCGCCGTCCCAGGTGACGTTCCAGCCAACGTGGTCGCCGTGCAGGTGCGTGATCAGGACGCGGGAGATGTCGTCCGCGCTGATGCCCTCGCTGTTGAGCTGGTCCATGAGCTGGCCGCCGATGCCGCCCATCTGCTCAAACGGCCCCTGGCCGAGGCCGGTGTCCACCAACATGGTCTGTCCGCCGGAGCGGAGGGCAAAGAAGCCCATCTGGAAGGGGAGTTGACCGTCCGGCGTCATGGTGTCCTTGTAGGCGTCCCAAGACTCGGCGGGGATGTCCGGGAAGACCATGGCGGGATCGCGCGGGGCCGGCCCGATATCGACGAATGCCAGGATCTCAACATTTCCTATGGTGATGCGGTCTGCCATGGTGTGTGCCCCCTCTTTCCGTTTGCTGCGCAGGTATCCCCTCAGGTCTTGTTGAGACAATTATGGACTAATTGAGACTGGAGGGAATGAGGGGGGGAGCGATGCTATACTGCGGCACATGACGCAGGTGTTGGCCGGCTGATGCGCCGAATCTATCTGGGCTCCACGGAGCCGCGCGTTGGAAAGACAGTGATTGCGTCGGCGCTGGCGCATCTTGCAGGGGACGGCGCGGCCTTTCAAGCAACCGCCCCGCACGGCAACTCTGCGGAGCCGGATGATATCCGCCTTTTTCCCGCAGAACCGGCGGACGATGCTTCTCAGCGATTCCACACCAATGTTGATGCTGCGCGCTCCGCGCTTTCGAGCGCCGAATCCGAAGCGTCCTTTTCCATCATCGACGGCACGGGACTTGATGGCGGCGGCGTGGACGCGGCGGTGGCCGAGGCGCTGGATGCCGAATTGTTTCTGATCCTGTGGTATGACGAGCACTCGATGGGAGAGGGCGACGTGTCAGGCATACGAGCGGCGGCGGAGCAGTTTGGCGATCGGCTTTCATGCATCATCATCAATGCCGTGCCGGAACTACGGATGCACTACGTGGAAACGACTCTGTTGCTGGCTATCATGGACGCCGGCCTGCCTGCGGCGATCGCCCTGAAGCAAGATCGGACTCTCAGCGCGCCGACGATGCGAGAGATCGTGGAGCATCTTGAGGCAGACGTGGTCGCGTATCCGGAGGGGCTGGATGTCCTTGTTCCGCGTGTCATGGTGGGCGCGCTGGCGCTGGACGGCGGGATCTACTACTACGGACAGGCCGACGAGAAGATCGTCTTGACGCGTTGGGACCGCCCCGATCTCCAGATGCCTGCGATGGCTACCGGCTGCCAGGGACTTATTTTGACGGGCGGGCAGGGACCGATTCCATATGTGCAAAATCGTGTCGATGAACTTCGGATACCGGTGGCTGTTGTCCCCGGCGGCACGATAGCGACGGCAACGCGCCTGAGCGACGGGGCGCTTGGCGGACGTGGGCAGATGCACCCGGACAAGTTGGCCGTGATGGCGAGTTGCCTGGAGAGTACGTCGCTCGCGCAGGAACTGCTGGCGGTCTCCGCGTGACGGAAGCCGACGACGCTCATATCCTTGGGCCCGCCGATCAGTTTGCGATTGAAGCAGTAGGGGAACCGGGTGACCGGCGATTCAGAATTCTCGTACAGGGCCCGGGCGGCAACGCGACAATCTGGCTTGAGAAAGAGGATATGAGTCGCCTCGCGTTGTCTGTGGAGCGGTTGATTCAGATGGTCCAGCGCAACGTTGAAGAGGCGTCGTCGCGCCGAATCAATACTGAGGGGCTGCCATCGGAATCGCCGTCGCAGTCTTTCGAGTTTCAATCCGGCTCATGGGCTGTCGGTTATCTGGAATCTGCGCACGTGATTGAGTTCCAGGCGCACGATATAGAGGATGAGGACGACTCTCAGCCACGTCTGCGTTTCTGGGTGACTATGGCGCAGAGCCAGGATTGGTCGACCAGAGCGATGGAGGTCTACTCGGCCGGTCGTCCGCGCTGCCCACTTTGCCATGGCCCGATGAATCCGGGAATGAATCACATTTGCCCGATGACTAACGGGCATCATACGGCCACGGTAGGCGGCCCGCAGTAGTCCCCCCACGTTGTAAGTCGTTTCACCTTCGGACATGTCCGAGTCCACGAGTTACTCTTACGCGAATCCCAAACCGGGCATCGTCGCGGCGATTCGCGACGGAGAATTCGTGGATATGCGACCTCATCCGTATGGTTCAAACGCTGTCTTCACGGGGTTGATTGAGGGAGAGGCGGGGCAGGTGAGGGTCATCTATAAGCCGCAGCGAGGCGAGGCGCCGCTGTGGGATTTCCCGCCGGGGACGCTGTACTTGAGGGAGTGCGCGGCGTTCGAGCTGAGCCTGGCGCTCGGCTGGGAGATGGTTCCGTTCACTGTCGCGCGGGATGGGCCGTACGGGGTTGGGGCGGTGCAGATATATGTTGAGCACAATCCGGCGGAGACGTATTTCACGCTGCGCAACGAGCATCGAACAGACCTGCAGCGGATGGCGTTGTTCGATGCGCTGACCAACAATGCCGATCGCAAGGGCAGCCATTGCCTGCGGGATGAAACAGGTTGGCTCTGGGGAATCGACCACGGCCTGATGTTCAACGAGGACTACAAGCTGCGGACGGTTATCTGGGATTTTGAGGGGGAGCAGATACCTGACGATATGCTCAGCGACCTGCAGGATCTGCGTCCCCGTGTCGAGGATGGCGCGGACTGCGCCGTCACCATGAGCAGCTTCCTCTTGAAGGAAGAAGTGGAGGCGCTGCGGGATCGGCTGGACGTGCTGCTAGAGGAGAGAATCTTCCCGGTGGCAGGGCTGGGGCGCAACGTTCCCTGGCCGCCCCTGTAGGTTTTAGGATTCTTTCTTCCGTCGCCGTTCAGCCCACCAGCGGCGCAGGCGGAAGATGTAGCGGGAGCGGAGGTGGATGCGGTCTCCGGCGTGATTGGCCACATCGACGTTGCCGGCGAGGATGGCGGCCCGCCAGTCGTGCAAGTCTTCCAGTGAGACTGACTCATCGCCGAACTCATCGAAGGGTGACCACGGGGCGCGGCGAGCCCGCTTCTCAAGCACGCGTCCACCGGCTTCCTGGATGAGCAAGACTCCGGCGGCCACGTCCCAGATCTTGGGCGTTGCGAAAAGGCATAGCTGCATCGACCCACGCGCGACAAGGATCATCTCATAAGCGACTGAACCAAGAGAGCGCACCTCTCCCAACCGCATCCTCAGGCCGTCCTTGAAGCCCCACATGCGCCAGTAATAGGAGGGCATTCCGGTGAGTCGACCGCGTTCCGGCTCGGCATTGGGAGTGACGGCGATGGGTCTTCCGTCCTGGAACGCTCCGCCTCCGCGTCGCGCATGAATGACCGAGCCGCCATCCGGGCCGGGGACGAAGATTGCAGCGACGACGGGGCGGCCGTTGTGCAGCACGCCGATTGATGATGCAAAGACGGGCAGGCCGTTCAGGAAGTTTGTCGTGCCGTCGAGGGGATCAAGCACCCACACGTACTCGGCGGAGCCGTGTTCCGAGTTGGGATTCTCCTCGCCCACGATACCGTGATCGGGAAACGTTTCGGCAATCGCCGATCTCAGCCATTGCTCGGATTCAAGGTCTGCCTGCGTGACCGGGTCACGACGGCCGTCGGATTTGTATTCGATCTCGAGCGGCTTGAGGAAATGGCTTAGGAGGATTTCTCCGGCCTTACGGGCGAATTCAACGGCGTGGCGTTCGATTTCCTCGAGTTGAGCCGCTTCACGTGACTCGACAGCTTGCTGCGTCATGAGGTGTTTATGGCGCGGCCACTTGACTGCGCGTGTTGTCTGTCATCATCGAAATCCGTCACGCGCCCACCATAGCCACGAGGTCAATGCTGCGTCAAACGCTGCCCTCACTGTCATTCCGGGCGCAGCGAAGAATCTAGAATACGCGGCGCTTGAATGCGGCAGCGATGGCGAACACGCCGGTAGTAATGAAGACCATTGCCGGGCCGGACGGGATGTTCATGTAGTAGGAGAGGTACAGCCCGACGACGGCGGACATGGAGCCGATGATCGCGCCGATGATCATGCCATCGACGAATCGGCGCGCCAGAAGGTACCCGGCGGCTGCGGGGGTGACGAGCATGGCCATCACCAGGACGATGCCGGCAGCCTGGATTCCGATGACAATGACCAGCGCGAGCAGCGTCAGCAAGGCATAGTCGACCAGTCTAACGGGGATGCCGACCACCTCCGCGCTGGCAGGATCAAACGTGGTATAGACGGCGGCGCGGTGAATGGCGTAGAGGCCGGCGATGACCAGGGCGGCAAGTCCAAGGGAAACGTAGACATCAGTTGTCGAAACACCGAGCACCTGGCCAAGCAACAGGTCTTCCACGTTCACCGTAATGCCTTCCGCCGTCGCCAGCATCGTTAGGCCAAGCGCGAACATGCCTGCGAAGACGATGCCGATGGATGTGTCCTCGCTGACGCCTGTTCTGCGGCTGATGAAACCCATCAACGCCGCGACGCCGACGCCGGCGGGCACGGCGGCCATGAACGGGCTGAACCCCAACATGAATGCCACCACCATGCCCGGCAAGACGGAGTGGGCGAGGGCGTCTCCCATGAATGAGCGTCCGCGGGCGATGACGTACGCACCGATGATCGGACACATCGCGCCGACGAGAACGGACACAATGAGCGCCCGGACCATGAAGCTGTATTGGAAGGGATCGAGGATGTACTCAATCACGGGCGGGGAATGCCCCTTCGTGCTTCTCCCGGATAATGGTGCGGCTCCCCCCGTCATGCGAGTAGTTATCACCGGCGGTGGCAAAAGCGATGCCGTGGGAGCCGTACAGTTCTTCCATGACCTGCGGGGTGAATGCCTCCTCAGGCGGCCCGCACGCGCAGACGTGACGGTTAATGCAGAGGCAGATATCGAATCGTTTCGCGAGATTGGTCAGATCATGGGTGGCAAGAAGGATAATCTTGCCTTCATCCCGGAGACCGCGGAGCACCCCGACAATATCTTCTTGCCCACCGACATCGACGCCGCTGAAGGATTCATCGAGCAATAGAACGGAAGCTTCTTGACACAGCGCACGGGCGATGAAGGCTCGCTGCCGCTGGCCGCCGGACAACTCCGTCATGAGCGCGGAGCGTCGATCCCAGAGGTCGACACGCTCAAGGCTCTGGCGGCATTGATACCAGTCCTCTTTGTCATACCGCCGCAACCATCCCTTTGACTTGGTGCGACCCATCATCACGACATCCTCGACGGTGACAGGGATTCTCCAGTTGATGCTGTCCCGCTGTGGAACATATGCTACGCCACCCTGGTTAAGGGGTCGCTCAGTGCGAATGACGGTAGTGCCGTGGTGGACGGGAATGCGGCCGCAGATGGCCTCAAACAGCGTGCTCTTGCCCGCGCCGTTGGGCCCGACGACTCCAACAAGCGTGCCGGGGCCAAATTCAAATGAAACATCGGTAAGCACGCGATTGCCGGACCGCTCGACAGTCAGATCAGTAACAATGATGCAGGGCTCGGGGCCTACGGAGCCGTTCTGTGTGGACATTGCTAAGTTCCTTATGAAAATACCGGGAAAAAACTGCTGCGCCGCAATATTTATGAGACGTGTGTAAGGACGTTGGACGGAATCGGCCGGTTTTCTCGAGCGCACTTGGCACAGATGATATAGAGTTCGATTCGATGTCCAATTATAGTGCCGCCAACATCGTTGCCTATAAGGCGGAGGAGGCGCTCAACCGTGCCTGTATGAAACTCGCCTATAGCCCCGCACGTGACGCACACGGTGTGATGGTGGTGTTCCGTGTGAGCCAACGAGTAGCGCGGCTCCCCGCTGATAAGGCTCAGCTTGCAGATAATGCCTGACTCAAGCAACAACTTAATTGTGCGGAATACAGTGGCGCGGCCGATGTGTGGGAGATCCCGCACCAGGTCTTCAGCAGTGAAACCATCATTTCTTTTCTCGAGGTTTTCGATGATCTCCCTGCGGGGCAAGGTGGACCGATAGCCCTGGTTTTCAAGGGCCGCGAGAATGCTGGAACCGCGTATCTCGACAGTCATGATACTCAGTCTCATCCCTCCCCAGTGCTAGCCACGTCTTTCAGTATGGCTGAGATAAAGATACCTTGTCTCAATATGAGTGTCAACTCTTGCGCGTAGTCAGTCCTCTGCTGTCAGTTCCTTATGAGGAGACCAGGCTGGCAGGTCATGCAGTAGTCCGTGATACGGCGGTTGGCACTGAGGCGGCTGATACGCCCGCCGCAACGTGGACATTGCTGGTTCGCCTTGCCGTGAACGGACAGCCACTCGCGTCGCTCAATATGGATATCGTCACCGATCAGTTCGCGCAGCATGACGACGGCGCGACGCGGAACGGCGTAGACGGCGGCGTGAAGCCGGGCGATTTCGTCCGCTGAGAGGTCCGCACGCCGACGGAACGGGGAGATGCCGGCCTCCCAGACAATCTCGTCCGAGTATGCGTTGCCGATGCCAGCGACGAGTGAGCCGCGTGTCAATATTCCCTTGATCTCGCCTGTGAATCGTCGAAGCCGAGCGGTGAAATCCTCGAGGCTCAGCGGCTCGTCGAGAACGTCCGGCCCGGTTTCTTCCAAGCGGGGAATCTCGGTGAATCGATCCGTCGGCGCATAGTACAACATGCCCATCTGGCGATCATCCAGGTAGCGCAGGTCGATGCCATTGGAGAGGCTGAGGCTAAGGCTCACGGTCTTGGTGAGCCTGTCTTTGGGCGACGCCAACCGCAGTCTGCCGGTGAGCATTGGAAAGATGACGAGCGCCATTCCATCGGAGAGGGTCAGGGTGACGCTCTTGCCGTAGCGGGACACGTTCGTGAACGAGCGGCCCTCGATGTCTGCGGCCACGTCGATCTCTGACAATGTTCGCAGCACGGTGGGCCGGATGATGCGCGCCGACTCCACAGCCGCGCCGACAACGCGGCGTTCCAGCACCTCCCGGACAATGGTCAATTCCGGCGCTTCGGGCATTTTTGCCCCCTCTCCACGCCTACTTTAGCGGGATGCGCCGCTTTGACACGGACGGGGCGCCAAATTAAGCTGTATCGCACGTGTCGCAACCAAGCCGAGGTAGCTCAGGTGGTAGAGCACGCGACTGAAAATCGCGGTGTCGGCAGTTCAACTCTGCCCCTCGGCACATGCGAACGGTAGGACAGGCGGAAGTGGCGCAGTGGTAGCGCGTCTCCTTGCCAAGGAGAAGGTCGCGGGTTCAAATCCCGTCTTCCGCTCCAGTTTTTTATGAGATGAGCGCGAAGGTCTAGTTCGGTCTGAACACCGGCAGGCTGATGGTCTCGCTGGCGTCTTCGAATTCAATCTGGCCCGTCATACCGATGCTGACCGCATCCGGCGTCGGTTCCACGCCAACGATGCGCGTCGGCAGGATTGGGCCCTCCTCCAGCTTGATCAGTGCCGTGATGAAGGGGACCTCTTCCGCGAACGCGGGCGCAGGTGGACGGTGGACGACGGCGTAGGCATGAACCTCGCCTCGCCCGCTCGCCTGTACCCACGTCGTATCTCGAGAATGGCACGTCGGGCAGATGTCGCGGGGGTAGAAGTAGGTCTCATCGCAGGTGTTGCAGCTCCGAAGCCACAACTCATGCTCATGGCACTTCTCCCAGTAGAAGTCGTTTTCCTGTGTCGGAGTTGGCAGGATCCGTGGCGGGCCTGCGGGTGGTTGAGTTGTCATTGTCGTTGCTCCTATGAATTGCTGAGGACCAGGGTTGCGGTGGAGGAGAGTTCGCCGCCGGTGCCGTGCACCAGCGACAGGTTGCAATCCTCGACCTGTCGGTCCCCGCTTTCGCCGCGCAGCTGCCGTGTCGCCTCAATCAGCAGGAACATGCCGTACATGCCCGTGTGGGCGTAGGACAGGCCGCCGCCGCTCGTATTCATCGGGAAGTCGCCGCCCGGCCCGGTCCGCAGGTTCGCCACGAAGTCCGGGGCCTCGCCCGGCCCGCAAAAGCCGAGACTCTCCAGCGTTGTCAGCACTGTGTACGTGAAAGAGTCGTAGATCATCGCGAGATCGATGTCATCGTGTGTGACGCCCGCCATCTCAAGCGCGCGCGGCCCGGTCTGGTAGGCGATGGTGCGGGTGAGATCCGGCATTTGGCTGATGATCTGGTGATCGTGGCCCTCCGCGGAGCCGAGAATCCACGCCGGGTTCTTCTTCGCGTTGCTCGCAACGTCCGCCGAAACGACCACGCACGCGCCGCCGCCGTCAGTCACCAGGCAGCAGTCCATGATATGGAACGGCCACGCGATCCAACGAGACTCGTGATAGTCCTCATACCCAACGTCGGCGGGGCCGATCCACGTGGGGTGATTGACGAACGACTTGGGGTTCTGGAGCGCCCACTTGCGCGTTGCGATGGACACGTCCGCCATACCCTGCCGCACACGATCCGCGCCGTACATGTGCATGTAGCGGCTGCAGGCCATGGCATACGCCACCGGCGCGCCGATCATCCCGTATGGGGCCTCAAACTGGGAACCCGCCGCCGTTGCATCACGGCCGGCCCTCGCTCGCGTCGAACGCCCCGCCTCGCCGTGGGTAATCAAGGCGACATCGATGAGCCCAGCATTGATGGCCACCATGGCGTGCTCAACGTGCGCGAGGAACGACGAGCCGCCGATGGAGGTGGTGTCCGTGTACTTGGGCACGATGCCGAGGTATTCGGCAACCGATACCGTTCCGACGCCGGCGCAGAACAGGGCGTCAACGTCATCCAGCGTAAGTCCGGCGTCACGCAGCGCGTTGTCCGCCGCCTCCGCGTGATGCTGCATTGATGACTTGTGCGGCACGTGGCCCATCTCATCGGACTCATCGACGCCGATGATTGCCGCCACGCGCGAAAGATCACTTGCGGTAGTCATAGACTCTTCCTCCCCCCAATGCGGGCGCCTATCACCCGCTGCGGACACAGTGGCACAAGCAGGGCGGGGTTGTCACGCGGGGAGTGCCGCGTGAGTAGGTGGGTGGTTTCTATCCCCTGCTTGGGAGGGCGACGGTGGCGTTGCCGGGCGTGACTGCCTCACCGCGTTGATTGGTTATGGCGAGGTCGACATCCACGAGATGGCGGCCGTTCTCCTCGCGCTTGCCGGTCACACGACCCGAGACGGTCAGGGTGTCGCCCTTGTAGTTGATGCCGCGGTACTGCGCGTTGACGAACACGATGTCACCGTCGTCGCCGATCCATTCCCGCAGCGCGCTATGCAGGTACGAATAGCGCAGCGGCCCCTCGCCGAACGCAGCCTGTTGTCCGTTGGCGCGCGCCTCGTCATCATCCATGTGCATGGGGACGAACTCATCATTCACAGATGCCCAGCGATTCCAGTTCATGAGCGTGGTTGTGCGGGAGAACTCCGGAATCTCCGATCCCTCTTCGACGTCTTGCCAGTAGATTGTCATCGTCTTTCTCCGTTCTTAATGGCCTCTATGTGGGTTATGGCTAATAAAGGATGTTGTTGGTCTTGAACACCCGAACCAGTTCGCCGTTCTGGTTGGTCATTCGCTCCTCAACGGCGTAGAAGAGCATGAGGCCCAGCCCACCTTGCCGTTCATACACCTCCGTGAACTTCAGGATGGACGTAATGACGTCACCGGGGCGAATGGGCGCGTGGTACTCGGACGAGGAGCCGGCGTAGAGATAGCGTTCCGGCGCGCCGGGCGGGCGAAGATTGCGTGCTTCCTCAAGCTCTCCCTGCGCATCGTCGATGTGCGTGGGCTGCGGGCCGATGTGGGCGCGTCCGACCATCCAGCCGAACGGGTTGAACTCATCCGGCGCGACGATTCCGCCGAAGCGGGTGGTCTTGGCGTATTCCGCGTCCCAGAAGCGACGTGGCGGTACCTCCGGCCAATACGCCGCCATGGCGAATCGGCGTATCTCGCTTTCGGACACCGGCGGCGAGACAAGCGGCGGACTCTCCGTCCCGATATACGCCTGCACCTCCGGCGTGATATACGTCTCAGGTTCAGATGTCATGGCGATGGCTCCTTGCTGCGCCGAGATCTTTTCCCAAGAAAAAGGAGCTTACCTCGGCAAGCCCAGGCCGCGTTGGGCGATGATGTTGAGTTCGATTTCGCGGCCGCCGCCGGCGAAGCGGTTCATCCAGCTCAGGTAGGAGTTCACCTGTGGGTAGCCGTTCATCGGCGCGCGCGGGTCGCCAACGCTGAATATGCCTGCCTCGCGCAGCAGCCGGTTCAACGCCCCGAACACGTTCGGCGTCATCTCATCATGGAACAGCTTGGAGAAGGCCGATTCCATCGCCGGAACCTCACCCTTACTCTGGATCCATGCCACCTGGTAGGAGATCATGCGTCCGATCTCGATGAGCACGCGCGCGTCCGCCAACACGTGCCGGGCGATGGGATCGTCAAGGATGATGCTGCCGTCTGAGAAGCGAGCTTCACGGGCGTAGTCCAAAAAATTCTCGAGATCGCGGAGGCGGTATGACGGCGCCTCGACGTTGGAACGCTCGAATGACATGTTCGTCATGGCCGCGTACCAACCGCGGTTCAGTTCACCCACGAGGTTGCGCGACGGAACGCGCGCCCCGTCCAAAAACACTTCGACCCACCGTTGTTTGCCGAGCGCGTCGAACAGTGGCCTCAGTGTGATCCCGGGGTCGTGCATATCGACGATGAAATAGGAGATGCCGCGATGCTTGGGCGCTTGCGGGTCCGTGCGGACAAGGTAGTGGCCGATGTCCGCCATGTGGCCGCCGGTGTTCCAGATTTTCTGGCCGGTGATGACCCAATCGTCGCCGTCCTGCACGGCGCGGGTCTGGAGGCTGCCGAGATCCGCCCCCGCGTTCGGCTCGCTGAACCCCTGCGAGAAGTTGATCAGTTCGCCGCTGGCGATCTTGCCGAGAATCTCTTCCTTCTGCCAGTCCTGCCCGTAGTACATGAGGGTGTGGGCAAAGAACGTGGGCGTGGTGACGGGAGAGCCGCGATAGGCGGCCTCTTCGCGGTAGGCCAGCTGCCTGCTCAAGGGAGCGCCCGTTCCGCCGAATTCCTCCGGCCAGTGCATGGTGTACCATCCGCGGTCCGCCAGCTTCTTCGTGTACTCGTGGATGCGCCGGTCATCCTCGACGTGATGGACGTCATAGGAGTAGACAGAGTTGCTGAACGAGTCGATGCCCTGCGCGTCCCACTCGCTCTCGACGAAGTTCCGCACCTCTTGCCGAAGCTGCTGATCCTCTGCCGTGAATTGGAAGTCCATCGCCTTACTCCAATCTCCCCTAGACCAGCACGCCGGCCTTTGTCAGTTCCTCTGCCTCATCGCTCTTGATGCCGAGTACGTGCTCCAGCACCTCCGCCGTGTGCTGTCCCGTGAGTGGCGCGGGCAGGCGCACCTGCCCCGGCGTCTCAGTGAGCCGCACGGTCATGCCCGGGTGCTGGAGTTTGCCCGGCCACGGATGGTCGATTTCAACGACATAGCCGCGCGAGCGCAGGTGTGGATCGTGGTACAGGTCCTCGCCGGACGCGACGATTGCCGCCTTGACGCCAACTTTCTGGCACGCCTGCATGACTTGTCCCGGTGTGCGGACGGACGCCCACTCGCCGATGGCGTCGTCGATTTCATCATGCAGGGCGCGGCGCGACTCCGCAGTTGAAGTTTTCTCGCGGAGGGCGGCGGGCAACGCGGTGCCCATGAGACCGGCCAGCGCCTGCCATTCCTCGTCCGACTCGCAGGAGATGGCGCCCCACTTGTCCACGCCGATGCACGCGTATACGCCCTGCGGCGCGGCGTGTGGGCTGCGGTTGCCGATGGGCTGTGGAGTTTCTCCATTAATGGTGTGCTCAAGGATGGCCGTGCCCATCATCGCTGCGGCGGAGTCGATCTGCGTCAGTTCAATGTGCTGTCCCTCACCGGAACGCTCGCGCTCATGCAGCGCGGCCATCACGGACAGGGAAAGATGTCCCGCGGTCACGAAGTCGGTGTAGGCCTGCTTGGGTCTCTCGTTCACCTCGGAGCCGGCATGTCCCCACAGCGTTGAGATGCCTGCGTACGCGCCGATGCATCCGCCGTATGCAAAATAATCGCGAATCGGCCCCTCATAGCCGTAACCGGGGGCGCTGAGCACGATGATGCGCGGGTTGACCTTCTTGAGGTCGTCGTATGCCATGCCCCAGCGAGGCAGGGTGGCGTAATGGAAATTCTCCAGCACAATGTCGCTCTCCGCGACCAGCCTCCTGAAGATGTCCTTGCCCTCTTCCGAGTGGAGGTCAAGCGCAATCGAGTACTTGTTGCGATTGATCTCCGCGTACATCGTGTTGGATCGAAGCCACGACGCCCGGTCGGTGTCCGCGTCGAGGATACGCCCCTCGGGGAACTTGGTGGATTCGATGCGGATGACCTCCGCGCCGAAATCGGCCAGGTATCGCGCGCCGTACGGCCCCGCCCACGACTTCGTCAGGTCGACGATTCGGATGCCCTCCAGCGGCAGCCTGCGCTCAGCAGCGGTGGAGTTTGTTGGTTGTACCCGGCCGTTCTCATGCGGGCGGGTGGAGATGCCAGTCAGGTCATTGTTGTGTTGGCCGATGGTTGGAGCAGGGCCCTTGATCTCCCATGGCGTTCGGCTGAGCCTGAAAGGCGCTCCCTGTGTTGCGTATGTGCCGACAACGGGATCATCGACCTCCGTCATGACGTTGCGCGCGATGGTGTGCGGATGGTTGATGAGTCCGACAATGTCATTGACCGGCCCGGCGGGAATCCGGCGTGGGATAGCGCCTTGCAGGAACTCCTCCACGGTCATGGACCGAGTGAACTCTGACATGCGCTCGTCAAGAAACTCGACGGACTCTGCGCGCATCGTTTCATCATCAAACATCGGACCCGTAATCAGTGGGTCCTCAGTCCATTCCGCGAAAGCCTTCCACTGGTGCGGCAGGATGAGGGACATCAGTATCCAGCCGTCGGAGCAAGGGAAGTAGTTGGTGGGGCGGCCACCACTTAGCCCGCCGACGCGCTGAACGATTTCGCCATAAGAACCGTAATACACCAAGTTGAAATATTCGTGCGCGATGACGTCCTGCAGAGAGACATCTACTTCCTGTCCGCGCCCGCCGTTCCGCACGTGCCACCACGCCAAAAGCGTGCCGTAGGCCGCGTGCAGCGCCGTCATCTGCGCTCCCTGGTAGTGGGGCTGGGCGGCGGGGAGGCCGTCGCGTTCTCCCTCCATGAAAGTCATCCCGCCCGCCGCGCCTGCGGTGAAATCGTTACCCGCGAATCCTGAGTGGATACCCGTGCGGCCATATGGGGTGACTGTGGTCAGGATGATGTTGGGATTGATGGCCTTGAGGGAGGCGAAATCGAGCCCATGCGACTCCAGCTCCTGCTGGTTGAACGATGTCATCAGGACATCAGCGTTCGGCAACAGCGAATCTCGCAGGACGGCAAGGCCCTCTTCCGTTTCGAGGTCCAGGACGACACTCCGCTTGCCGAGATTGAAGCGCAGGAAATAGAGGCTGCGTGGCTCATCGGTCGGGCGGGACGGGTGCGGTGCGATGTGTCGTGACGGGCTGCCATAGGGCGACTCGATAAGAGTCACGTCCGCGCCGAGATCAACGAGATGCCGTCCGACAGGCTCAATGAGTTCGCCCGCGATCTCCAGCACACGGAGTCCGCTCAACGGCGCAGTATCTGTAGCCATAGCCCCTCCTCCCAATCGCCGCTACTATGCGCCCGTCAGTGTGTTGCGGGCAAGTGGCTGACTAGCGAGGGAGGCCCAGTCCGCGTTGAGCGATGATGTTGAGCTGGATTTCACGCCCTCCGCCGGCGAATCGGTTCATCCAACTGAGGTAGGAGTTCACTGCCGGGTATCCGCCCAGTGGCGCCCTCGGCTCGCCGACGGTCATGGCGGCGTCTTGGTTGAGTATCCGCGCGATGGTCTCATAGACACGGGGCGTCATCTCATCATGAAATAGCTTGGAGAACGCCGCCTCCATCATCGGGACTTCACCCTTGCTTTGGATTGACGCCACTTGCAGCGCGAGCATCCTCCCGGTCTCGATGAGGATGCGTGCTTCTGCCAGCAGATGGCGTGCTCGCGCATCGTCGATAAGCCGCCCTCCATTGATGCGGGCATCGCGGGCGTAGTCGATGAACCGCTCAAGGTCGCGCAGCCGCCGTGCAGGAGCTTCAATCTGCGAGCGTTCAAATGAAAGCGTCGTCATGGCGGCGTACCAGCCGCGATTCTCCTCGCCAATGACGTTGCGGGAGGGAACGCGGACGTTGTCCAGAAAGATCTCGCTCCAGCGACGGCGTCCCAGCGCGTCCATTAGCGGGCGCTTGACGACGCCGGGCGTGTTCATGTCGATGATGAGATAGGAAATGCCGCGGTGTTTCGGCGCGTCCGAGTCCGTCCGCACGAGATAATGACCCCAGTCGACCCACGGATGATGCCCCTGGCTGTTCCAGATTTTCTGGCCTGTGACCACCCAGTCATCACCGTCGCGGACTGCACGGGTCTGGAGATTTGCCAGGTCGGCCCCGGCGTTCGGTTCGCTAAAGCCCTGAGACCACGAGATGAGTTCGCCGCTGGCGATCTTTGGCAGGAAGAAGTCCCGCTGCCAGGGCTGCCCGTGGAACATGAGCATGGGCGCTTCAAAGCCGGGCTGGGCGATGGGCGCGCCGCGATAGGCCATCTCCTCGCGGTAGGCGATCTGCGTGGTGAAGGGAATGGCCTGCCCGCCGTACTCACTGGGCCAGTGCATGGTGTACCAGCCCTTGTCGGCCAACTTTCGTGTGAATTCCTGGAACAGGACCTCATCTTCGGGTGTGTCGACGTCTCAGGAATAGACGGAGTTGATGTGGGATTCGTAGGGAGAGTGCCAATTGGCCTCCACGAACTCGCGCACCTCTCTCTTTAGCGCCTCGTCCTGCTCGGAGTAACTGAAATCCATGGCGTCGCGTCCCTTCTCCCCGCCTGTCAGCAGAGCGGCAAAAGCTGTCCGCGCCGTCACTATGCCCCGCCTATCCCTTATGGGCAAGACCCATCCGAAGAGATTTCGAACAAATCATCGGAAAAAGGTTGACAAACGAACGCACGTTCGGTAAAGTGAGTTCACTCCTCCTTCTCCCACCGCCATCTCCCCGCGCAAAAGGATGGATGGGAGAACGGCGCTTCCCAAGGGTAGGGGACAGTGCCAAAGAGATGCGGCGCGCTGCACCAGCAGCGCGCCGTGGTGGATGTGTGTGTTGACAGCGCAACGGAAAGGTGTTGTATGTGAATAAATTATA